>NZ_JAXCHV010000006.1:0-156390 GCF_035984795.1 Cryobacterium sp. MP_3.1
GACTCGACGCAGCCACCCCGAGAGAGGCCCTCCATCAGCTACTCTCGGACCTAGAAAACGGCAGTGTTGCATCGACCGGTTGAATCCACCCCCGGTGTGCCGGGTGCAATTGTCCGGAACGGGAACAGTTGTGGGCGGGACGGCGCGCGAACCGGCGTAACCTCGGGCCATGGCCACTTCAGACAACCAGCCGGAAACCCCGATCACGACGCCGAAGCCGGCACCCAAGCCGGGCCCGCGGCCCGGTCCGGGACCGCAGCACGGCGCTCAGCCGGGCGCGCAGCCGAATGCACGGCCGGATGCGCAGCCGAATCCGGCGGCCACCGGGGGGACCCCTACCCCGCGAACCGGGCCGATCCGCGCGGCCGTGATCGGCTTCGGGCTCTCCGGCCGGGTCTTCCACGCACCGTTCCTCGCGGCCAACCCCGACTTCTCGCTCGAGGCCATCGTGACCGGCGACCCCGATCGGGGCGCCAAGGCCGCCGAGAGCTACCCGGAGGTACGGATCGTACCCACCGCCGAGGCGCTGTTCGCCCAGTCGGCCGACCTCGATCTCGTGGTCATCGGCACCCCGCCGGACACCCATGTGGCGCTGGCCAACGCCGCCCTCGATGCGGGCCTCGCCGTGGTCATCGACAAGCCGTTCGCGGTGGATTCCGAGCAGGGCTGGGCGCTGCTGAACCGGGCCGAGAGCCTGGGGCTTCCGCTCACGGTGTTCCAGAACCGGCGCTGGGACGGCGACTTCCTCACCCTGCAAGCGCTCCTGGCCGATGGCGCCCTCGGCGACGTCTACAGGTTCGAGTCCAGGTTCGAGTTCTTCAAACCCGGCACCCCGCGCAGCTGGAAGGCCGGGGCGACCCCGGCCGCGGGCGGCGGCGTGCTCTATGACCTCGGCGCCCACCTGATCGACCAGGCCGTGCTGCTCTTCGGCCCGGTCGATGACTTCACCGCCGAACTGTCCACCCGCCGGCCGGGCGGCGCCGCCGACGACGATTCGTTCGTGTCGCTGCACCACGGCTCCGGGGTGCGTTCGCACCTCTGGGTGAGCTCGTTCGCGGCCCAGACCGGCCCGCGGTTCAGGGTGCTCGGCTCGGCCGCGGGGTACACCAAATGGGGAGTGGACGGCCAGGAGGCCGCCATCCAGGCCGGCAACCTGCCCAGCGACGCCGACTTCGGCCTCGAACCCGAAGCCACCTGGGGCCGGCTCGGCGCCGACGGCGCCAGCCAGGTCGTACCGACCCAGCGCGGCCGGTACACGGCCTTCTACGAGGGCCTGGCGAATGCGCTGTTGCGCGGCGCACCGTTGCCGGTGAACGCGGTCGACTCGGCACACACCATCGAGCTGATCGAACGCATTCACGCGTCCGTGCGCTGACCCGCCCTTGTCGGCGCCGGCCCGCGGGCTCAGCCGGTCTTGGTCCAGTCGAGGTTGATGACCTGGCGGAGGTAGATGTCCTCGCCGAGCCCGGCGACCTTCGGGTTCATGCGGAGGAGCTGCTGCATCGGCAGGTCGAAGCGCTGGGCGATATCGAAGAACGAATCGCCCTCGATGACCGTGTAGCTGATCGGGTTGCCGGCGCCGTCGTATTCCGGCGCGGCCTGGGCGCCGGGAATCGCGCCGAGGTCAACGGCGGGGCCCTCCGGAATGGGCTCGGCCGGCACCTCGGGGTTTCCGGTGAGCTCCGGCGCGGGCGCCTCGGCCACCGGCGTCGGTGTGGGGGTCGGTGTGGGCGTGGGCGTCGGCGTGGGGGTCGGTGTCTGGGTGACCACGACAGTCGCCGTCACCACCGGTGCGGGCGCGGCGGCGCAGCCGGCCAGGGCCAGGCCACCGACCAGCATCACCGACAGCACGACGGCCCGTCGGGTCGGCCGGACCTGGGCAGTGCGACACGGTGCAGCTGGGCGCGGAACAGAGAGCGGCGCGGCCGACTGCGGTGAACTGGTGAGATCGTTGATGGTGTACCCCCGAGAAGACAGTTTAGGTCAGGATTCTCCCGGCGCAGCCGGCGTGCTGTGCCTAATGCGGGGGACACCGGGCCGCGTCGCCAGGTACCCGCTGGATATGATCGAGCCGGGGGAAACCATGACACACCGACAGATTCTGCCGCGCCGGCGTGCATTGGCCGCGGCCCTGGCCACGGCATTGACCCTGGCCGGGGCATGCGCCGCCTCGGCATCCGCACCGGCGGCATCCGTACCCGCCGATGCGAGCGACTTCACCTTCGACTCGTTCACGGTCGACTACGATCTGGGCCGGGATGCCGACGGCCGCGCCACCCTGCGCACGGTCGAGACCATCGTGGCCGACTTCCCGGCAGGCGACCAGAACCGCGGCATCGTCCGGGCCATCCCGGATTCCTACCGGTACGTCGACATGGATGTGCAGGTCATCAGCGTCACCGACGAGACCGGCGCCCCGGTGCCCTACGAGACGAGCAGCCGGGACGACTTCACCGAACTCGCCCTCGGCACCGACGACTTCGTGCACGGACGCACCACCTACGTCCTCGAATACACCCAGCGCGACGTGATCGGTGATTTCGCCGATACCGCCGCCGAGGAGTTCTACTGGGACGTGAACGGCACCGGCTGGGCGCAGCCGTTCGGGTCGGTGACAGCACGCCTGCACCTCGACGAAGACCTCACGGCGGCTCTCACCGGCGAGGCAGCCTGCTACGTCGGATACTACGGCGGTGACGCCACCTGCGCCGTCGAGACCAGCACGGATGCTGCCGGCAGCGTGCTGACCTCGACCAGCCAGAACCTGGTCTCCGGACAGAACATGTCGGTGGCGATCGGCTTCGTCCCCGGCACCTTCACCCAGCCGCCCGGCCCGGAGGAATCGTGGATCGTCACCGTGGCTCCCTGGCTCATTCTGGGTTTCGCGGCCTTCTTCGTGCTCATGCTGCTGGGCCTGCGCACCTTCGTCTGGCGCGACGCCAGGGGTCGCGGAACCATCGTGGTGCAGTACACCCCGCCGGAGGAGCTGTCGGTCATGCTGGCCGCCGCGATGCTGGGAAAAAAGAAGGTGGGCCTGCCGGCGCAGGTGATCAGTTTCGCCGTCACCCGGGCCGCCCGCCTGGTGGAGTCGCCCAGCGAACCGGCCAGCCGACGATACGCGCTCGAGGTGGTGGACACGCACCGGTTGAGCAGCGCCGATCGGCAGATCCTCGCTGCGCTGGTGCCCAAACTGAAGGGCGGAGCCAGGCTGCGGCTGGATACCGCTGACCCCAAGCTCGGTGACCGGCTCGAGCGGTTGCGCGGCAGCATCTCCGACGAGGTGACCTCGTCCGGATACCGCGCCAGGGGCACGAGTCGCATTCCCACCTATCTGGCGCTGGCTGGTGCGCTGCTGCTCGCTCCCGCCTGGCTGGTGACCCGGTGGGCCGGCCAGAACGAGGTCAGCAGCACCCTGGTCGGCTGGCTCATGCCTGGCACCATCCTGGCCCTGGTGCTGCTGGGTGTGATGTATCAGATGCCACATCGCTTGACCGAGAAGGGCGCTGCGAACCGCGACTACCTCCTGGGCCTGCGCGACTATCTCGCGCTGGCCGAAGCCGACCGCATCCGGGTGCTGCAGAGTCCGGAGGGCGCGGAGCGGGTCGCCGCCACGATCGACACCGACCTGATCGTGAAGCTTCACGAGAAGCTGCTGCCGTGGGCGATGCTGTGGGGCGTCGAGCGGGAGTGGGCGCGCGAGCTCGGCACCTACTACGACACGACGGATGCGTCGCCGGACTGGTTCTCCGGTGCGGGCGGTGCCGCCATGTTCAGCCAGAACTTCACCGGCTTCGCCGGGTCGATCGGCACGGGCTCGTTCGCCACCACACCCTCGGAGAGTTCGAGTTCGGGGTCGTCCTGGTCGGGGTCCGATGGGAGCAGTTCGTCCGGGGGATCCTCAGGCGGTGGTTTCTCCGGTGGCGGCGGTGGGGGCGGTGGCGGCGACGGTCGCTGACCCGCCGAACGGCCGCTCGCTCAGCACTCGATGACGTTGACCGCGAGGCCGCCCTCGCTGGTCTCCTTGTACTTGGTCATCATGTCCAGGCCGGTCTGCCGCATGGTCTCGATGACGGTGTCGAGCGAGACCAGATGAGTGCCGTCGCCGTGCAGGGCCAGCCGGGCCGCCGACACCGCCGTCGAGGCGGCGATGGCGTTGCGTTCGATGCAGGGCACCTGAACGAGTCCGCCGACGGGGTCGCAGGTCAGACCGAGGTGGTGCTCCATCGCGATCTCTGCCGCGTTCTCCACCTGGCGGGGTGTGCCGCCGAGCACCGCGCAGAGCGCCCCCGCGGCCATGGCGCAGGCCGAGCCGACCTCGGCCTGGCAGCCGCCCTCGGCGCCGGAGATCGAGGCGTTCGCCTTGACGAGCGAGCCGATCGCCACCGCGGTGAGTAGGAACCGACGGATGCCGGCCGCGCTCGCGCCGGGCACAAAACGCAGGTAGTAGTGGGCGACGGCGGGGATGATGCCCGCGGCGCCGTTGGTGGGCGCCGTCACGACGCGGCCGCCGGACGCGTTCTCCTCGTTGACCGCGAGGGCGAAGGCGTGCAGCCACTCGGTCGAGGTGTCCCGCTCGCGTTGCTGCAGACCGTCGTATTCCTCCAGCTGCATACGGATGGCGGAGGCACGGCGTTTGACACCGAGGCCGCCGGGCAGCGTGCCGTCCACGCGCAGGCCCGCCTCGACGCAGGCGTGCATCGCGGCCCAGATCGCGTCCAACCCGGCATCCAACCCGTCGGCGCCGTGGATGGCCTCCTCGTTGGCGCGCGCGACATCGCAGATGCCGATGCCGTGGCTGTCGCAGAGCGCCAGCAGGGCGGCACTCGAGGCGTACGGCATCGGCTGGACCACCGTGGCTACGGGCCGGACCGGGTCGCCGTCGCGGCGGATGAAGCCGCCGCCGATGGAGTAGTAGGTCTCCTCGAGCAGGGCGGGACCGCTCGAGTCGTCCCCCCAGGCCGACAGCGTCATCGCGTTGGGGTGTCCGGGCAGCCGGGTGCGCGGTTCGAAGACCACGTCGCTCTTCTGCAGAGCAACCGGGTGGCTGCCGTTCAGGCGCAGGGTGGACCCGTCGGTGAGATCGACCCAGCAGTTGCGTACCTCGGCGGGGTCGCAGGTCTCCGGGGTGAGGCCGGCCAGGCCCGCCAGAATCGCGTCGGGGGTGCCGTGGCCGAGACCGGTGGAGCCGAGCGAGCCGAACAGCGAGCAGCGGATGCGCCGTACCTCGGGCAGCCGCCCACTCTCGGCGAGGTGCTGGGCGAAGGCCAGGGCGGCCCGCATCGGGCCGACGGTGTGGGAACTGGATGGACCGATTCCGATGGAGAAGAGGTCGAGAGCCGATACGTACGCAGTCACCCGCTCTATCGTACGCGGGCGGCTACCTGATGGTCTTGCGGGCCGTGATCTGCCCGGTGTCGAAACCGAGCAGGTGCAGGCCGCCGTGGAAGCGGGCGTGCTCGATCTTGATGCAGCGGTCCATCACGATGGTGAGCCCCTTCGCCTCGCCGTACTCCGCGGCCTCCTGGTTCCAGATGCCCAGCTGCACCCACACCGTCGTGGCGCCCACGGAGAGGGCGTCGTCGATCACGGCTGGGATGTCGGAGGCCTTGCGGAAGACATCGACGATGTCGGGCACCTCGGGCAGCGACGCCAGGTCGGGGTAGGCCTTCTGGCCCAGGATGGTGTCGGCACGCGGATTGACGAAGTAGACCCTGTAGTCGCTCGACTGTTGCAGGTAGGTGCCCACGAAATAGCTGGACCGGGCCGGGTTGGGGGATGCACCCACGATGGCGATCGACCGTGCCCGCCGCAGGATGCCCAGGCGCGCCTTGGCGTCCGGGCCCTCCCAGGTGCGCTGGGTGCGCAGCAGCTTGGCCAGCGGCGAATTTGTGGGAACGCTGCAGCTCAAGCCGTTGGTGAGCTGGACTGTCTCGGTGCTCATGAGCGTCCCCCCGCTGCGGCCTGGCTGAGCGCCTGGTCTAGGTCGTAGATGATGTCGTCGACATCCTCGATGCCCACGCTGATGCGCACCAGGCCGGCCAGAACGCCGGCATCGGCGAGCTGCTGCTCGCTGAGCTGGGCGTGGGTGGTGGAGGCCGGGTGGATGACGAGGGTCTTGGCGTCGCCGATGTTCGCCAGGTGGCTGGCCAGGTCGACGGATTCGATGAAAGTGCGACCGGCGTCGCGGCCGCCCTTGACGCCGAAGCTGAATACCGAGCCGGGGCCCTTGGGCAGGTACTTGAGGCCGCGCTCGTAGTGCGGGTGGCTGGGCAACCCGGCCCAGTTGACGAAGTCGACGCGCGGGTCGGCGTCCAGCCATTCGGCCACGATGCGGGCGTTGTTCACGTGCGCCTGCAGCCGGTAGGGCAGCGTCTCGACACCCTGGGCGAGCAGGAACGCGGAGTGCGGTGCGAGAACCGGCCCGATGTCGCGCAGCTGTTCGGCGCGGAGGCGCGTGAGGAAGGCGTATTCACCGAAGTTGCCCGACCACTCCAGGCCGCCGTAGCTGGACACCGGCTCGGTGAAGAGCGGGAACTTGTCGCTGTGCCAGTTGAACCGGCCGCTCTCCACGACCACGCCGCCGAGTGTGGTGCCGTGGCCGCCGAGGAACTTGGTGGCGGAGTGGATGACGATGTCGGCGCCCCACTCGATGGGCCGGCAGAGGTACGGCGTGGCGATGGTGGAGTCGATGATCAGCGGGATCCCGGCGGCGTGCGCCACGGCGGCGAGGCCCTCGATGTCGGCGACCTCACCGGACGGGTTGGCGACGGTCTCGGCGAAGATCAGCTTGGTCTTGTCGGTGATCGCGGCGGCGTAGTCGGCCGGGTCGGCGGATTGCACGAACGTGGTCTCCACGCCGAAGCGGCGCAGGGTCACGTCGAGCTGGGTGATCGAACCGCCGTAGAGGTTGGCGCTGGAGACGATGTGGTCGCCGGCCCCGGCCAGGCTGGCGAAGGTGATGTACTGCGCGGCCAGGCCGGATGCCGTGGCGACGGCGCCCAAGCCCCCCTCGAGGCTTGCGATGCGCTCCTCGAACGCCGCCACGGTGGGGTTCGACAGCCGGGAGTAGACGTTGCCGTACTTCTGCAGCGCGAACCGGGCCGCGGCATCCGCGGTGTCGTCGAACACGAACGCGCTGGTCTGGTAGATGGGCAGGGCCCGCGCCCCGGTCACTGCGTCGGGTATGTTCCCGGCGTGGATTGCCCTGGTGGTGAAGCCGTACTCGCGATCTGCCATGCGGTTACGCTACCGGCCCCGCGCGGGACCGCGGGCGGGGTGGCGTAACAGAGCGCCACATGACCGCCGCCGGCCCACACAGCAGCGGTCCTCAGCTGATGAGGACGGCGGCCAGAGCGAGCAGGGCGATCAGCAGCCAGGAGGCCAGGCCCACGCCGAGGGCCCTGCCGCCGGTGCGCAGGAGCTCGGACAGGCGCACCGCCGTGCCCAGGCCGAACAGCGCCATGGCCAGCAGCACCGTCTGCACCAGATCGATGGACTCGAGCGCGGTGGCGGGCAGCGGAACGAAGGTACGCACCAGCACCATTGCCAGGAACCCCGCGACGAACAGGGGAACCACCGGTGGCCGCCGGACCGTGCGATCGACGGTGCCCGCCCGCCGCCGCTCGTACACCGCCACGCCGGCCACGAGTGGCGCCAGCATCAGCACGCGGGTGAGCTTGACGACAACGGCCACGGCGAGGGCCGCCGACCCGGCGATCTGCGCCGTGGCGACGACCTGGCCCACATCGTGCACACCGGCGCCGACCCAGTGGCCGAACTGGAGGTCGGTCAGACCCAGCGGATGCCAGAGCAACGGCAGCACGCCGATCGCGAGGGTGCCGCACAGGGTCACCAACGCCACCGGGGTGGCGGTCTCCCGGTCCTTGGCCTTGACCACGCCGCTCATCGCCCCGATCGCAGACGCGCCGCAAACGGCGAAGCCCGTGGCGATGAGCAGCGGCTGGTGTCCGGAGAGGCCGACGCGGCGGCCGAGCCACAGGGTGCCGAAGAAGGTGAGCAGCACGATGAGGACCGTGCTGGTGATGGTGACCCAGCCCAGACCGAGGATGTCGACCAGGCTGAGCTTGAGGCCCAGCAGCACCACGCCCAGGCGCATCAGCCGGTGGGACGCCAGGGTCAGGCCGGGCGCGAGCATCCCGGTGACCGCCGGACGCAGCACGGGCAGCTGCCCCACCACGATGCCGAGCAGCACGGCCGCGGTCAGCAGGGGTACCGCGGGAAGCGCGGCGTGCACGCCCCACGCCACCAGCGCGGCCACCCCGGCCGCGCCCACTCCCCAGATCCACATTGGGTCAACTTTACCCATCGCCCGTGAAGCGTGAGAAAAGCCCCAAGAATCGAGGATTCTCGGGGCTTCTCTCTCAGTTCGAGAGGAGGGTCAGCGGTGGTGGAAGCGCTGCACCATCGGGCAGTCGAACGGGTCACGGGCGGCCAGGCCCACCTTGTTGAGGTAGGCGACCACGATGCCGTAGGACTCGAACAGGCCGGTCTCGGTGTAGAGGATCTTGTTGGACTGGCAATATTCCTTGGTGATCTCCTGCGCCTTCTTCAAGTGCGGGCGGGCCATGTTCGGGAACAGGTGGTGCTCGACCTGGTAGTTCAGGCCGCCCATGAAGGTGTCCATGAGGGTGCCGCCGCGGATGTTGCGCGACGTGAGCACCTGGCGACGCAGGAAGTCCACCTTGCTCTCGTGCGGCAGCTGCGGCATGCCCTTGTGGTTGGGGGCGAAGGAGGCGCCCATGTAGACACCGAACACGGCCATCTGCACGCCGACGAAGGCGAAGGCCATGCCCAGCGGCAGGAAGTAGAAGATGACGGCGAGGTAGATCACGATGCGGCTGGTGAGCATGCTGATCTCGAGCCAGCGCTTGTCGACCTTGCCCTTGCCGAAGACCGTCTTGAAGCCCTGGATGTGCAGGTTGATGCCCTCGAGGGTGAGCATCGGGAAGAACAGGTAGCCCTGCTTGCGGGTCATGAAGGAGGTGATCCAGTTGACCTTCGCGGCGTCTTCCTCGCGGAACACAATGAAGTCGGGGTCGATGTCGGGGTCCTTGCCGACCACGTTCGGGTTGGCGTGGTGGCGGCTGTGCTTGGTCATCCACCAGGCGTAGCTGATGCCGACGAAGAGGTTGGCGAGGACGCGGCCGGCCCTGTCGTTGGCGGGGCCGGACTGGAAGACCTGGCGGTGCGACGCCTCGTGGGCGAGGAACGCGAACTGGGTGAGGATGATGCCGAGCACGCCGGCGATGATCAGCTGGTACCAGGAGTCGCCGAGCAGCACGAAGCCGACGCCGAGGCCGACGGTGATCAGGACCAGGGCGGCGAAGACGCCCCAGTAGAAGCCGGTGCGGCGGCCGAGCAGACCGAGATTCCGCACGGTGTGCAGCAGGGAGGAGTACTCGGTGGTGGGGTTCTGGGAGTCGCCACCCTTGCGGGTGCGGACAATACGCACCGTGGGTGCGGCAGATGCTTCCGACATGAGGCCTTTGGTTTGTATCTGGACTTCTCAGTCGGTTGTAGAGCAATCACTCGTCAAGCAGATACCGGCCATCCTACGGGTTCAAGACCCGAAAATAGCGTGAATTCACACGCCATTAACAGGGGATGTATTCCAATTTTGGCATATGTTCAGGGCTGGGAATGTGTTGCATTCACAGCGTTAATGCTGGTCAGCGCCAGCTCGGCAGCCAGATGTGCGCCTGCCAGAAGGCGAACGGAACCTGCGCACCGGTCCAGAGGGGGAAGTAGTAGGCGCTCACAATCGTGGCCAGGGCCAGGAACACCGCCACGATCGCCCGGCCGGATCCGTTCTTGATCAGCAGTGAGATCACCAGGGTCAGCCCGAGGATCAGGTAGGGCTCGAACGCGATCGTATAGAACTGGAACACCGTGCGGTTCAGGTACATCAGCCAGGGCAGGTAACCGGCGACCATGCCCATCAGGATCAGTCCGACCCGCCACTCCCGGTACCGCACCAATCTGTAGACCAGGTAGAGGATCGCGGCCGTCGCCGCCCACCAGATCAGCGGGTTGGCGATGCCGGTGATGGCCTCGGAGCAGGTGGCATAACCACAGCCGTTCTCGCCCAGGGACGAGCCCTGGTAGTACATGCTCGTCGGCCGGCTCATCAGCAGCCAGGTGAGCGGGTTCGCCTGGTACGGATGCGGGGTCACCAGGCCAACGTGGTAGCCGTAGGCGGCCGTCTGGTAGTGCCAGAAGCTCTGCGGGCTGTGCGGAACCCAGGCCAGAGCCCCGGTCCAGGCCTGTCCGGCCTGATCGGCCCAGTCCCGGTAGTAGCCGCCGCGGGTGACGAACCAGCCGGTCCAGGAGACCAGGAAGGTCAGCACGGCCACGGGAACCAGGAGCAAGAAGGTCACCGGCCCCTGCTTGAGGATCGCTCCGCTGGCCCAGAACGGCAGCCCGGCCCGCCGGCGGGCGAGCGCGTCGACCACCACGAGGTAGATGCCGAAGGCGGCCAGGAAATAGGCCCCGGACCACTTCACCGAACAGGCCAGCCCGAAGGCCAGGCCCGCGGCCAGCACCCACGGCCGCCACCAGAGCGCGGGGCCCCAGGTGGGGTCGACCTCGTTGTCCCGTTTCTCGTTCAGCCACGCCCCGAGCCGGGCCCGGTGATGGTCCCGGTCCATCAGCACCGCGCCGAAGCCGAGCAGGGCGAAGAACATCACGTAGTTGTCGAGCAGGGCGACGCGGCTCATCACGATCGCGTTGCCGTCGATGGCGAAGAGGAAACCGGCGATCGTACTCAGCAACACCGAGCCGAACAGCTTCTGGGCAATGAGCATGAGCAGCACGACGGCCAGCACCCCGACCAGCGCCGTGACGACTCGCCAACCGAACGGGTTATCGGCGCCGAAGCCCGCCATCCCCAGGGCGATCAGCCATTTGCCGAGCGGCGGATGCACCACGAACGACGGGGCGGTACCGAAGATATTGCTCTGCCCCGCCGCGAACAGGGCGTCGGCGCCGTCCGGCCAGCTGGACTCATACCCGTTGTTGAACAGGCTCCAGGCGTCCTTCACATAGAAGGTCTCGTCGAACACCAGGGTGCCGGGATGGCCGAGGTTCCAGAACCGTAGGCCCGCGGCCAGCAGAACCACCAGCGCCGGCCCGGCCAGGCGAACCCACCGGTTGCCCCACAGGGCACTCCAACGCTCGGTCACACGGGCGGTCGCAACGGGGGTGAGGAGCACCTGACCATCGTAGTGAGCCACTGCTGCGTGACTGCGCTGCAAGACTGTGCTGCGAGACTGGGACCATGATCATTCTGGCTGCCACGCCCATCGGAAACCTCGGGGACGCCTCGACCCGCCTGATCGAGGCGCTGCGCACCAGCACCGTCATCGCCGCCGAGGACACCCGGGTGACCGTGCACCTGCTCAAGGCCCTCGGCGTGGAGAACCGGCCCCGGCTGATCGCCCTGCACGACCACAACGAACGGGGCAAGGCCGCCGAGCTCGTCGAACTCGCCCGCGACACCGACCTGCTCGTGCTCAGCGACGCCGGCATGCCCACGGTCTCCGACCCCGGCTTCCACCTGGTGGATGCCGCGATCGCGGCCGGCGTCACCGTCACCGCGCTGCCCGGACCGTCGGCCGTGCTCACCGCGCTGGCCGTCTCCGGCCTGCCCACCGACAGGTTCACCTTCGAGGGCTTCCTGCCCCGCAAACACGGTGAGCGGATGCAGGCGCTGCGCGAGGTGGCCACCGAACGCCGCACCATGGTCTTCTTCGAATCACCCAACCGGCTTGCCGCGTCGCTCACCGACCTCGCCGCCGCGCTCGGCGCCGACCGCCGCGTGGTGGTCTGCCGGGAGCTGACCAAGTTCTACGAAGAGGTCAAGCGGGGCACCGCCGCCGAGCTGGCCGAGTGGGCCGCGGCGGGCGTCCGCGGCGAAATCTGCATCGTCGTCGCCGGGGCGACGCCGCGGGTGCTCGACCTGGCCACCGGCGTCGAGGAGGTTCTGGCGCTGGTCGCGGCCGGGGCTCGCCTGAAGGACGCAGCTGCCGACGTGTCAGCCGCATCCGGGCTCGGCAAGCGCGACCTGTACGAGGCCGCGCTCACCGGCAAGGCCGCCGGGACCGCCGCGCCGCGCCAGAAAGCCGCCCCGCAGCCCGAATTGCCGCTGGACTGAGCAATGGGCTGAGCCGGGCCGGGCTGCCGCGCGGCGTAACAGGGTCTGACGCCTACGCAGGCCCCCATAAGATATGAGCATGTCCGACGGCTCATCTTTTTACATCACCACGCCTATTTTCTATGTGAATGATGTCCCGCACATCGGGCACGCCTACACGGAGGTGGCCGCGGATGTGCTTGCCCGCTGGCACCGCCAGCGGGGGGAGGACACCTGGCTGCTCACCGGCACCGACGAGCACGGCCAGAAGATCCTGCGCACCGCCACCGCCAACGGCGTCACCCCCAAGGAATGGGCCGACCGGCTGGTCGAGACCGCGTGGAAGCCGCTGCTGAAGACCGTCGATATCCGAAACGACGATTTCATCCGCACCACCGACGTCCGCCACGAGGAGAACGCGCAGAAGTTCCTGCAGCACCTCTTCGACGCCGGCCACATCTACACGGGCGAGTACGAGGGCTTCTACTGTGTGGGCTGTGAGGAGTACAAGCAGCCCGGCGACCTCGTGGCCGGCACCGGCGAATACACCGGCCAGCAGGTCTGCGCCATCCACTCCATCCCCGTCGAGCTGCTGCACGAGAAGAACTACTTCTTCCGGATGAGCACCTTCACCGACCAGCTGTTGGCCATGTACGAGGCCAACCCCACCTTCATCCAGCCCGAATCGGCCCGCAACGAGGTCATCTCCTTCGTCAAGCAGGGCCTGAGCGACCTGTCGATCTCGCGGTCCAGCTTCGACTGGGGCATCAAGGTGCCGTGGGACGACAGCCACGTCGTCTACGTCTGGTTCGACGCCCTGCTCAACTACATCACCGCCGCCGGCTACGGCCAGGACGATGAGAAGTTCAGCCGGCTCTGGCCCGCCACGCACATCGTCGGCAAGGACATCCTGCGCTTCCACGCCGTCATCTGGCCCGCCATGCTGCTGGCCGCCGGGCTGCCGGTGCCCACCCAGGTCTTCGGCCACGGCTGGCTGCTCGTCGGCGGCGAGAAGATGAGCAAGTCCAAGCTCACCGGCATCGCCCCGAACCAGATCACCGACGTCTTCGGCTCCGACACGTTTCGGTACTACTTCATGCGCGCCATCAGCTTCGGCCAGGACGGCTCGTTCTCCTGGGAGGACCTGTCCGCGCGTTACCAGTCCGAGCTCGCCAACGGCTTCGGCAACCTGGCCTCTAGGGTCATCGCGATGGTCGTGCGCTACTGCGACGGTGAGATCCCGGCCGGCGGCACGCCCACCGACGCGGATGCCGCCATCCTCGCGACCTCGATCCGGGTCACCCAGGCCGCCGACGCGGCCATCGACAGGCTCGCCCTGCACGAGGCCCTCGCCGCGGTGTGGGAGCTCGTCGACGAGCTCAACGGATACATCACCACGCAGGAACCGTGGGCTCTGGCCAAGAACCCCGACGACCGCGAACGCCTCGAAACCGTGCTGCACACCGTGGTCCGCGGCCTCGGCACCCTCGCCGTGCTGCTCTCCCCGGTGACCCCGCAGGCCACCGCGACGCTGTGGGCCGCCCTCGGCGGCGCCGGCGACGTGCAGGACGCTCAGATCGACCGGGCCTGGGAATGGACCGGCGGCAGCCACGTCTCGCCGCTGGCCGCCCTGTTCCCGCGCATCGAGGCCACTGTTGGCTAACGGTTCGGCCGACAGCACCCACATCCGCTCGCGCGAAGCCACCGCCGGCCGCGACCTGGTCTACCCGCCGGCGCCGGTGCCGCTGGTCGTGGGCGTCTACGACAACCACACCCACCTCGAAATCTCGGACGGCATCACGCCGCTCTCGGTGGCCGAGCAACTCGACCTGGCCTCCAGCGTGGGCGTCCGCGGCGTCATCCAGGTGGGCACCGACGTGACCACCTCCCGCTGGTCGGCCGAGATGGCGGCCCGTGAACCACGGATGCTCGCCGCCGTCGCCATCCACCCCAACGACACTCCGGAGTTGGAGACGGCCGGCACCCTCGACGAAGCACTCAGGGTGATCGACGAGCTCGCCGCCCGCCCCCGGGTCGTCGCCATCGGCGAAACCGGGCTGGACTTCTACCGCACCGGCCCCGACGGCCGGGCGGCCCAGTTCCGGTCCTTCGAGGCGCACATCGAGATCGCCAAACGACACGGTCTCGCCCTGCAGATCCATGACCGGGACGCCCACGACGAGGTCGTCGAGACCCTGCTGCGGGTGGGAGCCCCCGAGCGCACGGTCTTCCATTGCTTCTCCGGCGACGCCGAACTGGCCAGGCTGTGCGCCGACCAGGGCTGGTACATGTCTTTCGCCGGACCGGTGAGCTTCAAAAACGCCGCCACGCTGCGGGAGGCACTCGACGTCGCCCCTCGCGCCCTGTTGCTGGTGGAAACCGACGCGCCCTACCTCACGCCCACCCCGCACCGCGGTCGTCCCAACGCGCCGTACCTGCTGCCGCACACCCTGCGCGCCATGGCAGAGCACCTGCAGACGGATGTCGCGGTGCTCGCCGCCCAGATCACCTCGAACACCGAACTCGTCTACGGCCGCTGGGACGCGGAACCCGTGGTGTTGACCGACACCCCCCGAGACCCCCGCATCAGCCCGGCCGGAGGCCTCGCATGACCGACTCTGCCCACAACTCAGCCAAAGAACCGGCCGCGCCCACCCTGCTCGGGCCGGCCGAGATCCGCGACCTCGCCGAGATGCTCGGGGTGAACCCGACCAAGAAGCTCGGCCAGAACTTCGTCATCGACGGCAACACCGTGCGGCGGATCGTCAAGGTCGCCGCCGTGAAGCCCGGCGAAACCGTGGTGGAGGTGGGTCCGGGCCTGGGCTCGCTCACCCTGGGCATCCTCGAGGTGGGAGCCGCCGTCGTGGCCGTGGAGATCGACGACCGCCTCGCCGAGCAGCTGCCGCTGACCGTGCAGCTGATGCAGCCGGGCGCCGCGCTCACCGTCATCCGTGCCGACGCTCTGAAGATCGCCGAGCTGCCCGGCGACCCCACCCGCCTGGTGGCGAACCTGCCCTACAACGTGTCGGTGCCGGTGCTGCTGCACCTGCTCGAGCACTTCGCCTCCATCCGCGCCGGCGTGGTGATGGTGCAGGCCGAGGTGGGCGAGCGCCTCGCCGCAGCGCCGGGCTCGAAGATCTACGGCAGTCCCAGCGTCAAGGCCGCCTGGTACGGCCAGTTCCGCACCGCGGGCAAGGTGAGCCGGCAGGTCTTCTGGCCGGTCCCCAACGTCGATTCGATCCTCATCGCCTTCGAACGAAGAGCAGAGGAACTCGAATCCGAGGAACTGCGCCTGGCAACGTTTGCCCTGGTCGACGGTGCATTCCAGCAGCGCCGCAAGATGCTGCGCCAGTCGCTGTCCGGCGTGCTCGGCGACTCGGCCCAGGCGACGGAGGTGCTCAGCAAGGCGGGCATCGACCCCACCGAGCGCGGCGAGCAGCTCACCGTCCACGACTTCCTGGCGATCGCCAGGGCCTGGCTGGCCTAGGTTAGAAACATGACCAACACGGCGACCTCACCGGTTGTGCATGCGCGGGCACCGGGCAAAATCAATGTCTTCCTCAAAGTGGGAGCCGTGATGGACGACGGCTACCACGATCTCGCCACGGCGTTCCAGGCCGTCTCCCTCTACGAAGACGTGCGTGCCTCGGCCTCCGACGACTTCAGCGTCGAGTTCACCGGCTCCATCGACACGTCGAATCTGAGCGTGGACGGCAGCAACCTGGCGATCAAGGCCGCCCGTGCGTTGGCCAGGGCCACCGGCTACACCGGCGGGGTGCACCTCGAAATCGACAAGAACGTGCCCATCGCCGGCGGCATGGGCGGAGGCTCTGCGGATGCCGCGGCCACGCTGCTCGCCTGCGACACGCTCTGGGGCACCGAGCTGAGCCGCGACGAGCTGCTCAAGATCGCGGCCACCCTCGGCGCGGATGTGCCGTTCGCGTTCACCGGCGGCACCGCCATCGGCACCGGCCGTGGTGACCAGCTCAGCCCCGCCCTGGCCAAGGGCACCTTCCACTGGGTGCTCGCCCTGGCCGAGTTCGGCATGTCGACACCCTCGGTCTACAACGAGCTCGACCGGCACCGCACCCGGCACGCCCAGGACATCTTCCCCGCCTCACAGCAGCCCACCGTGGATGCCGACGTGCTGCAGGCCCTGCGCGCGGGGGACCCGGCCATGCTCGCCGACACCATGCACAACGACCTGCAGGCCCCGGCGCTGCAGCTGGCGCCGGGTCTGGGCCGGGTGCTCGAGCTCGGCGAGGCCAACGGCGCGCTGGCCGGCATCCTCTCGGGGTCAGGTCCCACCGTGGCGTTCCTCGTGCCGGACCTGGACGCCGGCCTCGAACTGACGGTGGCGCTGAGCGCCGCCCGCCTGAACGTGGTGCGCGCCACCGGCCCCGTGCACGGCGCCCGAATCCTCACGTCCTAGCCCGCCCGCGCGGTACTGGCGCTCAGCTGCGGGGGATAGGCTCGAACCCTATGGCACATTTGCTCGGGGCCGAGTCCCTGCACCTTGAATTTCCCACCCGCGTCATCTTCGACAGCGTCACCGCCGGACTGAACGAGGGTGACCGCATTGGCATCGTCGGCCGTAACGGCGACGGCAAGTCCACCCTCCTGCGCCTGCTCGCCGGTCGTATGGAGCCCGATTCCGGCCGGGTGACCCGCCGACGCGGCGTCACCATCGGCGTCCTCGACCAGTCCGACGACCTCGTCAACGGCCAGACCGTGGGCCACACCATCGTCGGCGGCATCGACGAGCACGTCTGGGCGGGCGACTCGAAGGTGCGCGACGTGATCGCGGGCCTCGTGCGCGACATCCCCTGGGACACCCTCGTCGACGACCTCTCCGGTGGCCAGCGCCGCCGGGTGGCCCTCGCCCAGGTCCTCATCGGCGACCACGACGTGGTCTTCCTCGATGAGCCCACCAACCACCTCGACGTCGAAGGCATCGCCTGGCTGGCCGGCCACCTCAAGAACCGATGGGCTCAGAACTCCGGCGGCCTCGTGGTCGTCACCCACGACAGGTGGTTCCTCGACGAGGTCTGCAACATGACCTGGGAGGTGCACGACCGCCTGATCGAACCGTTCGAGGGTGGTTACGCCGCCTACATCCTGCAGCGCGTCGAACGCGACCGGATGAGCGCCGTGATGGAGGGCAAGCGCCAGAACCTGATGAAGAAGGAACTGGCCTGGCTGCGCCGCGGCGCTCCCGCCCGCACCGCCAAGCCCAAGTTCCGCATCGACGCCGCCAACGAACTGATCGAGAACGAGCCGCCGCCCCGCGACACCGTGTCGATGCAGTCGATGGCCATGCAGCGCCTCGGCAAGGACGTCGTCGACCTCGTCGATGTCTCCGTCACCTTCGGTGAGAAGACCGTGCTCAACAACATCACCTGGCTGATCGCGCCGGGTGAGCGCACCGGCATCCTCGGTGTCAACGGCGCCGGCAAGTCGACCCTGCTCAACCTCGTGGCCGGCACCCTCACGCCCGACAGTGGCAAGGTCAAGCGCGGCAAGACCATCAAGGTCGCCGTGCTCACCCAGCAGCTGTTCGAACTCGATGACATCCGCAATGACCGGGTCAGCGACGTCATCGCCCGCCAGCGCACCTCGTACATGGCCGGTGGCAAGGAGATCACGCCCGGCCAGATGCTCGAGCGGATGGGCTTCATGAGCGCGCAGCTCTCCACCCAGGTCAAGGACCTCTCCGGTGGCCAGAAGCGTCGCCTGCAGCTGCTGCTTATCGTGTTGGACGAGCCGAACGTGCTGATCCTCGACGAGCCCACCAACGACCTGGACACCGACATGCTCGCGGCCATGGAAGACCTGCTCGACTCCTTCCCCGGCACCCTGCTGGTGGTCTCGCACGACAGGTACCTGATCGAGCGCGTCACCGACAACCAGTACGCGGTCTCCGACGGCGGCTTCCACCACCTGCCCGGCGGTGTAGACCAGTACCTCGAGCTGCGCAAGCGCCAGGTCGCCGGCGGCTCCTTCACGGCGGATGCGGCGTCGCCGACGTCCGCCACCGCCAAGGGCTCCGGTAAGCCGGCGCTCGGCGGCGCCGAGCTGCGCAACGCCCAGAAGGAACTCGCCTCCATCGACCGCAAGGTCGCCAAGCAGCAGGCCAAGATCAAGGAACTCCACAACGCCCTCGCCGCGCACGACCAGAGCGACTACACGGGCCTGGGCAAACTGCAGGCCGAGGTTGCCGCGGCCGAAGACGCCGTCGCCGGCTTCGAAACCCGGTGGGTGGAACTCTCGGTGCTGCTCGAAAAATAGGTCACCGGCCTCACCGCCGGCACCCCCGGTTGCTCGACCCGCCGCCCAGCTCGCAGATTCTGTGACTGGGCGGCTTTCGTCGAAGTTCCTGTGACGTTTCGTGTCCGAGCGGCCCACGGCTCGACCGAGCTGCGGCTACCGTAGAAGAGTGCCACCCGACGCTGCGGCACAGAACCCCCACGCGAAGACTCCGTGGTTGCGCTGTGCCTGTGAACGCATCGTCGTGCGCGGGCGCACACACAGCGAACGAAACGTGGAGAACATCAGAGTGAAGAACAGCACAACGAAGAAGAGCATCCTGGCAGCCCTGGCGCTCGGCGCCAGCGTGACCCTGCTCGCCGGCTGCGCCGGTGGCGCCGGCGGCAACGACGAGACCGTGAAAATCGGTGTTGTCGGGGCCAGCGACCCATACTGGGCCGACTACACCGAGGCCGCCGCCGAAGAGGGCATCACCGTAGAGATCGTCGACTTCGCCGATTACAACCAGCCCAACCCGGCGCTGACCAACGGTGACATCGACATGAACCAGTTCCAGCACCTGGTCTACCTGGCCGACTACAACGTCTCCAGCGGCGAAGACCTCACGCCCATCGGCGCGACGGCCATTTACCCGCTCGGCCTGTACTCCACCAAGGTCACCGACGTGGCCGACCTGGGCAAGGGCGACACCGTCGCCGTGCCCAACGACGCCAGCAACCTGGCCCGCGCGCTGCTCGTGCTGCAGAGCGCCGACCTGCTCACCCTGAAGGACGGCGGCACGATCTTCTCCACCCTCGACGACGTCGACACCGAGAAGTCCCTCGTCACCGTCACCGCGCTCGAGCCGTCCCTCACCGCGACGTCGCTGCCCGACGTGGATGCCGCGATCATCAACAACGACTTCGTGGAGAAGGCCGGCCTCAAGTTCGAGGACGCCCTCGTCAAGGACGACCCCTCCGACGAGTCCGCACTGCCCTACGTGAACGTGTTCGCCGTGCGCGCCGACGACAAGGACAACGAGACCTACGCCAAGCTCGTCGAGCTGTTCCAGACCACGACGACCGTCACCGACGGCCTGCTCGAGGTCTCCGGCAACTCCGCGGTCCTGGCCACCACGTCGGCCGCCGACCTGCAGGCCGCCCTGGCCACGGTCGAGAAGGACACCGCAGCACAGAAGTAGGCAGTCCCGGCCGGTCGCCCCTCCCCGTGAGGCGCGGCCGGCCTTTCCCCGTTCCAACCGAAGGATCTGCATGACCGTTTCAACCCCACTCGTCGAACTGCGCAACGTCAGCAAGGTGTACCCGGCCACCGTCAAGGGAGCCCCGGATGTGACGGCGATCGACGACGTGAGCATCAGCATCGACGCCGGCGACGTCTACGGCATCATCGGCTACTCGGGTGCCGGCAAAAGCACCCTGGTGCGCCTGGTGAATGTGCTCGAGCGGTCAACCGCGGGCCAGATCCTCATCGACGGTCGGGACGTCGCCCAGCTGCCCGAACGCGAATTGCGGCCGGTCCGGTTGGGTATCGGCATGATCTTCCAGCAGTTCAACCTGCTGAACTCCCGCACCGTGGCCCGCAATGTGGCGTATCCGCTCGAGGTGGCCGGTCGAGAGAAGGCCGAGCGCACCAAACGGGTCGCCGAGATGCTCGACTTCGTGGGACTGGCCGACAAGGCCGGCGCCTATCCCGACCAGCTCTCCGGCGGACAGAAGCAGCGGGTGGGCATCGCCCGCGCCCTCGCCTCGTCGCCCGCGCTGCTGCTGGCCGATGAGGCCACCAGCGCCCTCGACCCCGAGACCACCCACGAGGTCCTCGAACTGCTCAAGCGGGTCAACCGCGAGTTCGGCGTCACCATCATCGTGATCACCC
The DNA here is from genome assembly GCF_035984795.1 of Cryobacterium sp. MP_3.1. Taxonomy (NCBI): domain Bacteria; kingdom Bacillati; phylum Actinomycetota; class Actinomycetes; order Micrococcales; family Microbacteriaceae; genus Cryobacterium; species Cryobacterium sp. MP_3.1. The sequence continues at coordinate 20,291 of NZ_JAXCHV010000006.1, forward strand.
ACGAGATGGATGTCATCCAGACGCTGGCCACCAAGGTCGCCGTGATGGACCAGGGTCGCATCATCGAACGCGGCGACGTGTTCGACGTGTTCTCGAATCCGCAGCAGGCCGCATCCGCCCGCTTCGTCTCAACGGTGGTGAAGGGGCTCCCGTCCAAGCCCGAGCTGGAGGTGCTCCGCGCCAGGCACACCGGCCGCATCGTGACCCTCGCGTTCCGCAGCGACACCGTCGACCAGACCCGGGTGTTCGGCGAACTGTCCCGGGACGGTATCGCCTTCCAGGTCGTCTACGGCGGCATCAACGAAATCCAGGGGCGCCCCTTCGGGCACCTCACCCTCGCGCTGACCGGCGACGACACGACCATCGACGCCGCACTCGACAGGGTGCGCGCGCTCACGACAGTCACCGAGGTGCGCTGACCATGGACGGACTCATCGATCTTCTGCCCCAGCTCTGGGTAGCCGCGTGGGAGACCCTGTACATCGTGGGCCTCACCCTGCTCCTGGGCGGGTTCGGCGGCCTGCTGGTGGGCCTTGGCCTCTACCTCACCCGGGCGGGCAGCATCCTGGCCAATCGGGCGGTGTTCGGCGTCCTCAACGTTCTGGTCAACACCATCAGGCCCATCCCGTTCATCATCTTCCTGGCCGCCGTGCAACCCCTCACCCGCGCCGTGGTGGGCACCGGGATCGGCAACAACGCGATGATCTTCACGATCGCCCTCGCTGCCATGTTCGCGATGGCGCGCATCGTGGAGCAGAACCTGCTCACCGTGACGCCTGGCGTGATCGAAGCGGCCCGCAGCGTGGGCGCCGGCCCGGTGCGGATCATCTTCACGGTGCTGCTGCCCGAGGCTCTGGGCCCGCTGATCCTGGGCTACACGTTCATCTTCGTCGCGCTCGTGGACATGTCAGCGGTAGCCGGCTACGTCGGCGGCGGCGGACTGGGTGCGTTCGCGTTGCTCTACGGCTGGCGCCAGTTCGACCCCGTCGTCACCTGGGCCGCGGTGCTGCTGATCGTCATCTTCGTGCAGGTCGTGCAGTTCCTCGGCAACCGACTGGCCCGCAAGGCATTGCGCCGATAGCACAGCGTTCGGTCAGGGAGCGTACACCGCTCGTTCAGTCAACTGACCGGTTACGGTCACCTCGCCCCACGAATGTTCTCGCTGAGGCCGGCCACGTCAGCGTTGTCATCACCGACACCCGTTGGGTTTGTCCTCGTACCGAGTCAATCCAGGGTTTCGAGGAGCAGCGTGTCAACGAGCGCCAGCGTGATCTTTTGCGCCTTCAGCTCGGCCGCTGACCCCCGATTGCAGGGTTGGCTGTCGTTTAGGGAACACCTGCAATCGGGCGAGGTCGGGATTGCCGGCATCGTGCCGGTTCCACGGCGCGGCGGCGGGCGCGGCACGTCGGCCACCGACGGGTCCTGGTCGGCACACTCCGGGATCTGGCGTCTCCTCGCGTCGAACAGCCGGGAGTTGGGGCGCAGTTCCTCCGTGTATTCCTCCTTCGCCACGGCTCGGGCGCACGTGCTCGCGTTGCAGCTGGGGGTCGACCGGATGGCCGTGCGGGCCGTGACCGGGCCGGCATCCGGAACTCACGGCTGGGTTGTCACCGTCGACGACGTCGCCGTGATGACGAGTGGACGGTGGTACGGAACAACGTCGGCCAGCCGGGATGCCTGCGCGGGCGCCCTGGCCGCCTTGCGCAGCGCGGTGGTGACGGCCGATCCTCGGCGCATGGTCGAGCCCGGAGCCCGCCGTTCCCGCCGGCCCCGTGGCGACGCCGAACTGGCCGGCGTCTGGTGAGCGCCCGCGGGCGTTGGGCCGACTGGGTACCCCTCGGCCTGTTCCTGGTCCTGACGGCCTGGCTGGTCGGGGGAGCCCTGCTGCAATCGGTGGGAGGGCCAGGGGAGTCCCGGACGGACTGGTCGAGCAGTGCGGTCGAGTCGAGCAGTGCCGCTGCGCCGGCAGTGTTGCTGCCTGCCCCGGCGCCAACGGCATCCGTCGGCCAGCCGGGGAACGTGGCCGTCGGCACGTCCGTCCTGGTCGGAGTCCCCGCTGCCGGCCTGGTGTCGGCGGACTGGGCCAGGGCGGCGGCATCGGCGACCGGCATCCCGCACCGGGCTCTGCTCGGGTACGCGGGCGCAGCACTGCGGCTGGCTAGCGAACAGCCCAGCTGTCGCCTGGGCTGGACTACCCTCGCGGCGCTGGGATCGATCGAATCCGACCACGGCAGCCACGACGGCTCAGCGATCGGCGCGGACGGCGTCGCGGCGCCGGGGATCTACGGGCCGCTGCTGGACGGGTCCGAGTATGACGTCTTCGTCGACACCGACGCCGGCCGCTGGGACGGCAATACCGAATTCGACCGTGCCGTCGGCCCGCTCCAATTCATCCCCGCCACCTGGGACCGGTGGGGTGCGGACGGCAATGGCGACGGAACCGCCGACCCCCAACAGATCGACGACGCCGCGCTGGCGACCGGCCGGTACCTCTGCGACTCGGGCGACCTCTCGGCCGCGACGGCCTGGCGGGCGGCCGTCTACTCGTACAACCACGTCGAGAGCTACGTCGATTCCGTCGCCGTGGCGGCGAACGGCTACGCAGCGCGGATGCCGTGAACCGGCTGTCCGGCCCGGTCGCCGGCCTGATCTCCGAGCGCTACCGGCTGGGTGCGCTGCTCGGCACGGGTGGATCCGCGTCGGTTTTCGCCGCCGTCGACACCCGTTCCGGCGACACCATCGCGCTCAAGATCCTGCATCCGGTGTTGTCCAGCTCCCCGAGGCTCCGAGAGGCGTTTTTCCGGGAGGCCCGTGCGGCGGCCGGGGTCCGGCACCCGAACATCGTGGCCGTCCTCGACGTGGGCGTGCACGACGATGCCGCCGAGCCGCTCGCCTGGATCGCCCTGGATCTCGCACCGGGCGAGAGCCTCGCCGAGCACGTCGGCCGCACCGGCCCGCTTCCGGTCCCGGATGCCCTCACGGTCGGTCTAGCCGTGCTGCAGGCGCTGGCCGCCGCCCACGCCGCCGGGCTGATCCACCGCGACGTATCACCGGCGAACATCATGATCGCCCCCGGCGGCGATGGCCGACTCGATCTGGCTGGCGTCCGACTGCTCGACTTCGGCCTGGCGGATGCGGCCGGCCGGGCGGCGGTCGGGTCGGACGTGCTGGGCAGCGAACCGGCAGAAGGCCACGATCCGGATGCCGACGAGGACCGGCCCGTCGGCGTTCTGGGCAGTGTCAACTACCTCTCACCCGAGCAGGCCGCCGGTGTTCCCGTCGACGAGCGCGGTGACCTCTACCAGCTGGGCGGGGTGTTGTACTTCGCGCTGACCGGGGAGGCGCCCTATGTCCGCGACACCGTGGCCGCGGTGATGCGCGCGCACGCGCTCGCACCGCCACCGGTTCCGTCGGTGGCACGGGCCGGCATCCCCCGGGGCGTCGACCGGATCGTGGTGCGGGCGCTCCTCAAGCACCGGGAGGACAGGTTCGCCTCCGCGGCTGAGATGCGGAACGCCATTCTGGCCCTGACGCCGCCCGCGCCAGCGGCTACCGGTGTCGGCGACGACCGCACTCGCCGGTTCGACCGCCGGGTTGACGGGCTGCCACACGCCGTCACCGACCCCGGCCGCACCACCGTGCTGCCGCGCACCGCGCAACGTCCGCCGGGTGGGGCGACGAACGGGTCGGCCACCGGTTCGGCGGCCGGATTGCCCGCCGTGCCTCGGCCCGGACGCCGGCGACCGGGCGGAGGGCGGGCGGGCGGCTGGGTCGCCCTGGTGCTCGTCGCGGGGGTGATCGCGGCCGGCTGGGTGGCGGCCGCCGGTGGCTCTGCCCGGTCGTTCGTGGCCGTGAGCAGCACGCCATCGGCGACCGCTGTGGAGGTCAGCACCGACATGTCGTCGGCACCCCCAGCGCCGGTGGAGGCCTCATCCCCATCGGTCCAGGTGCCCGAGCTCACCATCATGCCGCTCGGCGAGGCCCGCGCTGCCCTCGAGGCCGCCGGTCTCCGTCTGGGCAGCCTGACACCGGCGGATTCGGTGCGGACCGGCGACACCGTTCTCGCCCTTGAGCCGGGGCCAGGGTCGTGGCTGAACGCGGGGGACACCGTCGACCTGGTGGTGGCGTCCGGCTCGAACAGCGTTCCCGCCACCGTCGGGCTTGCCTCGGCTGAGGCTGTGGCCGCCCTGCAGAACGCGGGGTTCGTCGCCGTCGTCGAGACCCGCGTCGACGGGGATACGGTGCCTGGCACGGTGCTCGCGAGCCATCCGGACACGGCAGCGGTGCTGCGCCTCGGAACGAGCGTGACGATCACCGTGGCCGCCGCGGCCCCGGTCCATCCGACGCCCACGCCGTCGTCGTCGCCGGGCCCGAGCACCACGCCCACGAACAGCGCACCACCGGCTCCGTCGCCCTGAACGTCGACCGGCGCCAAGTCAACACACCGTGTCCATGGCTCGGTAGCGAAACCGACTCCGCGAATTCACCCGGCAACCCAAACATGTGTTTCGGACGTGCGGCCGCTTACCCGGCCCGCACGGCCCCGCCCACGTTTCCCCCCTGTCGCTCCCGAGGACACCCATGCCACGCACGATCAATGCTTCTCTGTCTGCGCGCCCCGCGCCGGACACCGAAGCGTTCCCCTTCGAGAAGGAACGTCGGCGCACGCTGGTGTCCCGGCCGTCGGTGTCGGACTCCGTGTTCCGTTCGGTGGCGTTCGCCGCCGGTGGCATCACCGTCGCGATCATGCTCGCCGTGGGGGTCTTCCTCTCGATCCGGGCCTCTGACGCCCTCGGCGTCGCGGGCTTCTCGTTCCTCACCGAACAGGAATGGTCACCGGAGTCCCAGTCCTTCGGCATCGCCTCTGTGCTCTTCGGCACCATCACGATCGCCCTCATCGCCATGTGTGTCGCGGTGCCGCTCGCGCTGGGCACCGCGCTGCTCATCTCCGAGGTCGCCCAGGGCCGGTTGCGGTCCACCCTGGTCACCCTCGTCGACCTGATGGCCGCCGTGCCGAGCGTGGTCTTCGGGCTCTGGGGAGTCTTCTTCCTGCAAGCCAACGTCATCCCGGTGGCCAGCTGGATCTCGACCTACTTCGGCTGGATCCCGTTCTTCAGGGTCTCGGATGCGTCCGGTGATGCCCTCACCGACGCCAGCGCCTTCACCTCCTCGGCGTTCATCGCCGGCATCGTCGTCGGGCTGATGGTGGTGCCCACCCAGACTTCGGTCATGCGCGAGGCCTTCTCCCAGGCCCCGATCGGGGAACGCGAGGCGGCGTTCGCCCTCGGGTCGACCCGCTGGGGCATGATCCAGGCCGTCGTCCTTCCCTTCGGACGCGGCGGCATTATCGGCGGCACCATGCTCGGCCTCGGCCGGGCCCTGGGCGAAACCATCGCCGTCTACATGATCATCTCGCCGATCTTCACCATCAACTGGCAGCTGCTCAAGACCGGTAGCAATTCGGTGTCGGCGCTCATCGCCCTGCGCTACGGCGAATCGAGTGCCTTCGGCCTCTCCGCGCTGATGGCGGCCGGTCTGGTGCTGTTCCTGCTGACCCTGGTCATCAACTTCACAGCCTCCTCCATTGTGGCCAGGTCCCGCTCAGGGGCAGAGAGCGACTGACCATGACACTGACAGAGACCACCCTCACCCCGGCTGCGCGCAGCACCCACATCCCGTCGCCCGACGGAATCGCGATCGGTCCACGCCGCCGGGTGCGCTCGGCGCGGGTGGGTGACCGCTTCAACGTGTTGGGCGCCGCCGCCGCAGCCATGGCCCTGGCCACCCTGATCTTCGGTTGGGTCACGCCGCTGTCCGGCGGCGTCGGATGGACGATTGTCGCCTTCCTCTCCTTCATCGGCTTCTACGCGCTGCTGGTGAGCTTCACCGCTGACTTCCAGGAGGTGAAGGACCGGGTGATGGCCGTGTTGCTCTCCAGCGCCGGTGTTGTGCTCTTCGGTGCCCTGGTCTTCGTCGTGGCCTTCACCCTGGTGCGCGGGCAGGAGGCGTTGCCCCACCTCAACTTCTTCACCGAGAGCATGGAGCTGGCCGGCCCCCTCGACGGGCTCGACGTCGGTGGCATCCTGCACGCAATCCTCGGCACCCTGATGCAGATCGGCATGGCGCTGATCATCACGGTTCCGTTGGGCATCCTCACCGCGCTCTTCCTCAACGAGGTCGGCGGCCGGTTCGCCCGGTTCGTGCGCACGATTTCGGATGCCATGACCGCGCTGCCCTCGATCGTGGCCGGCCTCTTCGTCTACTCGGCGATCATCGTGCTGATCACCCACCAGCGGTCGGGTTTCGCCGCAGCGATGGCGATCACGGTGATGATGCTGCCCATCGTCATCCGTGCCTCCGACATCGTGCTGCGCCTGGTGGCCGGCAACCTGCGCGAGGCCGCATATGCCCTGGGCTCGACCCGTTGGCGCACCATCTGGCACGTTGTGCTGCCCACGGCCCGGCCCGGGCTGGCCACGGCCGTGATCCTGGGCACCGCACGGGGAATCGGTGAGACCAGCCCGGTCCTGCTCACCAGCGGCGTGACCGCGGTCGTCAACCTCAACCCGTTCGAGGGCCCGATGATCTCGCTACCACTCCAGGTGTTCGACTTCGTCAAGTCGCCGGAGCCCAACATGATCGCCCGCGGCTTCGGGGCGGCGGCGGTGCTGATCCTGCTGGTGCTCGCCCTGTTCGCCATCGCCAGGCTGATCGGTGGGCGCGGCCCGGGCGACCTGACGCGCCGCCAACAGCAGCGGGTGGTGGCGGCCTCGTTGCGTGACCTGCAGCGCATCACGCTCCAGGGCGACCGGCGCCACCGGTCGCTGACGGACCCGAACCCGACAAACCCGAACCTGACCGACCCGAACCTGACCGACCCGAATACAAAGGAGTCGTCCTCGTGACGCCCAAGACCCGGTGGATCCGTACGATCCGCACCCTTTTCGCCCTGTTCGCCATTGCGCTCGTGAGTGTGACGACGGTGCTTCCGGCGCAGGCCGCCAGCTATGACCCGATCACGGGCACCGGTTCCACCTGGTCGCAGAACGCTCTCGATCAGTGGCGCAAGAACGTGGCCGGCAACTACGGCATGACGGTGAATTACTCCGGTGTGGGGTCTTCGGCCGGCCGCCGCGACTTCGTCGCCGGCAACGTCGACTTCGCTGTCAGCGAGATCCCGTTCCAGCTCGCTCCCGAAGACGGGTCGGTTCCAGAGTCACCCACCAGGGGCTACGCGTACATGCCCATCGTGGCCGGCGGCACGTCGTTCATGTACAACCTCAAGATCAACGGGGTGCGGGTATCCAACCTGCGCCTGAGCGGCGAGGTCATCACGAAGATCTTCACCGGCGGCATCACCAACTGGAACGACCCGGCCATCCAGGCAGACAACCCCGGTCTTGCCATGCCGGACAAGGGCATCGTGCCCGTCGTGCGTTCGGACGGCTCCGGCTCCACCGCCCAGTTCAGCCTCTGGATGTCCAAGCAGCATCCGGCACTGTGGAACGAGTTCTGCGCCTCCGTTGGACGCACCTCACCCTGTGGCCTGACCTCGCAATACCCCACCTTCGGAAACGCCAAGGCCCAGAGCGGCTCATCGGGAGTGGCCGGCTACGTCAGCCAGGACTACGGCGAAGGCGCCATCACCTACGTCGAGTACTCCTACGCCCTCGAATCCGGCTTCCCCGTGGCGAAGGTGCTCAACCAGGCCGGCTACTACGTTGAACCCACGGCCAACTCCGTGGCAGTGGCCCTGCTGACGGCCCAGATCGACCAGACACCCGGCCCGAACTATCTCACCCAGGTGCTCGACGGCGTCTTCAACAGTGCAGACCCGCGCACGTATGCCCTGTCGAGCTACTCCTACATGATCGTGCCCACCGAGGTCGGCGGGGTGTTCACGGCCAAGAAGGGAACCACGCTCGGAGCTTTCGCCAACTACATGCTCTGCGAGGGTCAGCAGCAGGCCGCCGACCTCGGCTACTCGCCCCTGCCGATGAACCTCGTCCTCGCCGGGTTCGACCAGATCAAGCGCATCCCGGGGGCGGACACGACGGGTGTGGACATCAATAAGTGCAACAACCCCACCTTCAAACCAGGGGATTCACCGTCGAGCAACCAGCTCGCCCTCACCGCCGCTCAACCGCAGGACTGCGACAAGGTCGGCCCCAACCAGTGCACCACCGGGACCGCCGGCGCCCCGGCGGAGACCCCGGTCTCCGGCTCGGGAACCGGCGGTAGCGCCACCGGTGGAACCACGGAGACCGCCGCGGCGGCGGCCGCCGCGACCGGCGGCGCTGCCGCCGCTTCGACGGGTGCGGCAGCGGTGTACGACGCAAACGGCGCCCTGATCTCCGGCGGGGCAGCCGGGTCGACCCTGGCCGGTGCTGCCGTCGCCACGCCCTTCGCGCTGGCCGACGAAGGCTGGGGGACACAGCAATCCTTGATGCTCCTGGCCGCGACCCTCCTGGTGGCGGCGGCAGTGCTGCCGCCGGTCTTCTGGCGACGCTTGGCTCCGCGCGGCGGCAAGGACGGCCTCAAATGAGCCGCCACACAACCGTGAAGACCTCGCTCTGGACCCGGGCCGGTGCCGGCGGCATCGTCGTGGGCCTTCTCGTCGGCGTCGGCGTTGCCGCGCTCACCTCCCTGGCCCCCATCCCCGCCGTGGCCGACAACTCCAGTGCCGTCACCGTGACCGCCGCTGACTACGAGCTCGACCCGGCCGGGGCACCGTTTCCCGATCTCGCCGTGACCGTCTCCAAAACCGCTGACCTCGTGTCGGAGGGCATCCTGGTGAGCTGGACCGGCGGCAAGAAGTCGGTGCGGCCACAGGGCAACGTCGGCGGCGAGAACTTCCTGCAGATCGCGCAGTGCTGGGGCGAAGACAAGGACAACCCAGGGCATCCCGACCGCACCACCTGCCAATACGGCGCCTTCCCCAACGCGGGCCGCGACGCCAACGTCGATGCCAACCTCGAGGAGCCGGTTGAGGGCTTGGCACCGCACATCGCACCTGAAGACGAGCAGTACACGACGGCAGGAGCTGGATTCGCGAACCCGCCGTACACGTCCATCCCCTTCCGAGCCGTCAGTGGCGAGACCGTGGCTTCTGTGGTCAAGAACGCCAAGGGGGAGCTGGTGCACGACACCACCATCGATGTGAACAAGCACCAATTCTTCACCGAGTACACCTCGAACGAGGTGAAGTGGGCCGGGTCAGATGACGCCGGCAACGGCTCGGTCAAGTTCGAGGTGCAGACGTCGATGCAGTCGCCCGGTCTCGGCTGCGGCCAGCCCCTGATCGTGGCCGACCAGGACACCACGGGCCAGTCCTGCTGGCTGGTCATCATCCCCCGCGGAACCGGCGACTCGGGTGTGACGGAGATCACGAAACCTGGACTGTTCTGGGATGCCTGGCAGCACCACGTCGCAGTCAAGCTCGACTTCAAGCCCGTCGGTGTGCGCTGTGAAATCGGAAGCGCGGAGTCCCAGCTCGGAGGCAGCGAACTCATCGCCGGCGCCATCTCCTCGTGGCAGCCGAACCTCTGCGCGGGCACGACAGGATCGGCGTTCGTGCTGAGCACCGGCAACGAGGCCGACGTCCTAGCCAAGGCCAGCGGCACAAGTCCCAGCCCGCTCGCATTGACGTCCTTCCCCGCGGAGACGACAACCACGGATCCGTTGCAATACGCCCCTGTCGGGATCTCCGGCGTGACTGTGTCCTTCGCGGTCGACCGGCGGGTGATGCCCGTCGAGGAGATCGACCAGGCATACAAGGACCGGGAGACGCAGGCTTTCACGTCGCTCAAACTGACCCCGCGCCTGATCGCGAAGCTTCTGACAGCGTCATACATCTCGGCTCTACCGCCCGGCGCGGATCTCACCCACATCGGCTACACAAGCTTTGCCGAACCCGGTGACAACGCGCGCAACATTACCCGCGACCCAGATTTCCTCGAGATCAATGACCCTGAATGGGCTTCCCAGGACCTCAACAGCGTGTCGTTGTCCGATGCCTTGGCACCGGCAGGGCGCTCTGATCTTGCCACCCAGCTCTGGCGCTACGTTATGGCGGACGACGAGGCAGTGGCCTTCCTGCAGGGCACTCCGGATCCGTGGGGGATGATCGTCAACCCGTGGTACTCGACTAGCGCCGATGTGAACCCGACCGGCACGGCGCTCGCCCTGCCGCGCGACAACTTCCCCAAGGCCGACCCTGTCGAGAAGGCGACAACGACGGGGTCCAACGGCGTGGGCGCGGTGAACCTGGTGACGTGGCGTCCGTACACCTCTGACTTCGAGAACGGGGCCTACCTCACCCTGCGCGGCGACGGCCTGCAGCTCGGAGGCTGGGACTCCACCAGCACCCCGCCGAAATACCTGAAGACTTCCCGTGCCCTGGTCGGCGAGCAGGGTGTGATCGGCCTCAGCACGGCGGCGTCCGCCGCGCGCTACCAGAACGTCACTGCGTCCCTTCTGAACCCGGCGGGCTCGTTCGTGGCGTTGGGCACCGACTCCATGCTGGCCGCGGCCGCGGCCATGTCGCCGACGCAGAAGCAGGCACAAGTCCTCGAGTTCGACCCCTCCTCAAGCGCGGCTCAGGCAGCCACGACGGCCTATCCACTGACCATGCCGGTCTATGCGGCGATCAACCCGCTGCAGACGGATGCCACCCAGCGCGCGAAATTCGCGAACCTCATCCGTTACGCCGCGACGGACGGCCAGGTCCTCGGTTCCGAACTCGGCCAGCTGCCCGCCGGCTATGCGCCCTTGCCCACGAGCTGGGTCGACCAGGCGCTCGTGGCGGCAACGGTGATCGAGAAGGGAATCGATGTGAACCTCGTCGTTCCCAAGCCCGTGGCCGCAACGGCACCGAGGTCATCGGCGCCCGCAGCGGTCACTCCGGCTTCGGTGACCCCGGCCGCCAATGTGCCGGCCGTGGTCGTGTCACAGACGCTTTCCGCCACCGACCCCACAGCGACGGGTGCCGTCGCCGGCCCATTGCTTGGCACGGCGACCCCCGCCGACCCCAACGTCGGGCCAGTGGCCATGGCAGTGCCGGCCGGCCTGCTGTCCGGGCTTTTCGCAGCCGGAGCGGTCCCCATGATCTCGCGTATCAGAAGGAGACAACTCTGATGCGCTCACAAGAACTTGACGGTATGGCCAGGGGTCGCGGTCCCTGCTCGCACGTCGGGAACCGTGGATCCGCCTGGATCCGCGTCGTTGCACCACATCCGAAAGGCATCACAGTGATTTCGAAGAAGGCTATCGCGCTATGCGCGACTGTCGGAGTTACCCTGTCCGGTATTGCCCTCGCCGCACCCGCTCACGCCGAGCCGGTCGCCAACAGTTATTCCATCGTCGGCTCAGACACTCTCGAAGATGTGGTCGGTGCGCTTGTGAACGGCACGCGTATCACCGGCTCCACCGTGCGGGTCAGCGCCGGAGGGTCGTCGCTCGGTTCGTTCGATGCGACGGGCTCGTCGTACATCACGACGAAGTCTTCTGGGGTCCGCTTCGGCCGTCCGAACGGTTCCGGTGATGGCGTCAAGGCCCTCAGCCGCTCGATCGACGGCGCACCGTTCACCTCTGCAACGCCGGGCGGCCCCGCCAACGTGACCATCACCGGTCAGGTTGACATCGCACGTTCCTCCAGCGCCGGTGCCTCAAACAACGCTGGTGAACTGTTGTACGTGCCCTTCGGCCGGGACGCTTTCGCGTACGCGTACCAGGGCGCCGCCGCCAGCATCGGCGCTCTCACCGGCCCGCAGATGAAGAGCCTGTACGAGTGCTCCCTCACCCAGATCGGCGGGGCGACCATCACGCCCATCGTTCCGCAGTCCGGTTCAGGAACCCGCAAGGACTGGCTTTCGAAGATCGGCTCTTCCGAGACCGCGATGCTCACCGTGGCCGAAGGCGGCTGCGTCGTCGAAGGCCAGGAACACGACGCCACCAGTTTGGTCGCCAACTCGGTCATGCCCATGTCGGTGTCCCGGTGGGTGTCGATGAACACAGGCGCCAGCTACGACAAGCGCGGCACCGGTACCCTCGGGTCGCTCATTGCCGGCGTCGCGCCGGTAACCGGAACAGGCGCCGCCATGGTACCTAATGCCCCGTACTACGCCAACACCACCTGGGGCCGGGACACCTACCTTGTCGTGGAGTTCGCCCGGGTCGACCCGACCAACGCTAAGTACGACGCGAAGCTGGCCACGCTCATCGACCCGACGAAGGCCGCGAGCCTCACCAACTCGGCTTCGGTGCTTGCCAGCCAGCCCGGCTCGGTGAAGAAGAAGTTCGGAATGCTCGCCCCGGCGAGCACCACGGTCTTCCGCGTCCTGAAGTCCGCCTAGTCCGTCCCGCAGTCCACGCACTGACCAACTTGAAAAGGACCTGAAATGTATCTGAATAGGAAATCCAGGGTCGCCGCCGTCGGCGTCGTGACCCTCGCCATCCTCGCCGCCTCGGCGACCGCCGCCTCGGCTGCCGAAGCACCAGCCAGTGACGCGCCGCTGTACATCTGGGATGGAAACACCGCCGAGCTCGTCCCCGCCGGACACTCCATGGGCTGGGATGAGACCGTCGTCTCATCGCCCTCCGAAACCGACCCGAGTGTGCACCTGATGTGCCCGGCCGGTTCGGAGAGCGCCAACCAGTTCCTCTCGGCCGTCGGCCAAGAGCGCACCGTGCTCAACTGGACCGCATCCTCGTCGGGCGGGTTCGACCCGTCGGTGGACCTGGGAGTCCTGCTGGCCCCGCTCACCCCGGAAACCCTGATCGACGGTCTGCCCGGCCAGGCCGCCGCAAAGGCCGCCGGCGGAACCTACAGCCTGGGTGTCGCGTGCACCATCAACAACGGTGTGACCGTTGTTGGCGCCTTCTACCGCACCATCACGGTCGACCCCGGCACCGGTGTCTGGCGCGCTGCGGCGGTCGAAGGCGGCACGCCGACCGACCCGACCGACCCGACCGACCCTGCCCCTGAGGGCACCTCCGGAACGATCGCCCTGGCACCGACTGTCGTCGGTGCCACCAACGGCGTGCTGGCGCTGACGGTTCCGGCGGGCGCTGCGGCGACCTTCGGCACCCCGTCGCTGGTGAACAACAAGTCGACCACCACCGGTACCCTCGGTGCCGTTACGGTGAACGACGGTCGTGTCCTGACGCTCAACGGCTGGGACCTGACTGCCAATGTCGCTGACTTCGTGAACTCCGCGGACACAACCAGCATCATCGGCAAGACCCAGCTCGGCGTTGCGCCGTCGGTCACCGCGACCGGTACCACGGCGACGGGTGTCACCGCCGCCGCCGCGCAGGTCGCCGGTTCTGCCTCCTACCCGGCGGCTTTCGCCGCCGCGGCGGCAGGCAACACCGTCGGCGCCAGCGTGTTGAACGCCGGCCTGACCTTTGTCGCTCCCCAGGCGAAGGCGGCGGGTACCTACACGTCGACCATGACCCTGACGGTCGTCTCGAAGTAATCAGCACCTGAATGACGGGGGAGGGGCGGTGTCTGACGCCGTCCCTCCCCTCCTCACCCCGTACCTTCCGCCAGAAAAGAGGTCGCTGACCGTGACTAACCGCCGCACCCGCTCCCGCCGTCTCGCCCTCGTCTCGTCGGGTTTGCTCGTCACCCTGGGACTTACCGTGGGCCTCGGTGCCGCCGGCGCCTGGGCGGATGACTCAGACGGTATCGCCGGATCCCCGGCGGCCAACGGCAGCGTCGACCAGACCCGTTCGCGCTACAGCTATCAGGTCGACCCCGGCCAGCAGGTGGCAGATGAATACCTGGTGCAGAACACCGGCACCACCGCGCAGGCCGTCACCGTCTACGCCACCGACGCCTTCAACGCTGACGACGGCAGTTTTTCCCTGCTCGACGGCGGGGTGGAGACCGTCGATGTCGGGCACTGGGTCAGCTTCGACGACGGCGCGAGCAAGGTCGAGGTCACGCTGGAACCCGGCGGCTCCCAGATCATCCCGTTCACGGTAACCGTGCCCGCCGACGCCCAACCCGGCGACCACGCCGGCGGCATCATCGTCTCCGCCCTCTCGCCGGCCGGCCAGGTGTCGGTCGACCGCCGGGTCGCCATCCGGCTCTACGCCAGGGTGAAGGGGGAACTCCAGCCCGGTCTCACCATCAGCAGCATCTCCTCGTCCTACCGCGGTGAGCTGAATCCGTTCGCCGGCGAAACCTCACTCACCATCAGCCTGCAGAACACCGGAAACGTCTCGCTGGGCGCCAACACCGTCGCCCAGGTGCGCGGCATCTTCGGCATCCCTCTGTCTGACCTGATCCGGACGCCGATCCCCGAGATGCTCCCCGGCAGCTCCCGCACCGTCACCATCGTCGTGCCGGGAGTGGGCCCGTGGGTCTACCTCAACCCGCAGGTTTCCCTCGCAGCCACGGTCGACGAAGATGCCCTGCCGCCGGGGCTCCTGCCTTCCGCCCAGCGCAGCAGCGATCTGTTCGTGGTGCCGTGGGCCTTCGTGATCGTGCTGGTCCTTGCCGGGTTCGTCCTGCTCGTCGTGCGACTGAGTCGTTCCAGGGATTCGGCTCGCGCCACGGCCTGGATCGCTTACACGGAGGCTGAGGCCCGCCGCAAAGCCCGCGAGGAAGCCACGGCCTAGCCGCTCCTTCCAGATCTCATCCATTCCGAGGCAGATCATTCGAGCGTGCGCCGCCATTTCTTCCCCGCGCGTTTGCTTGTAGTTTGCTCGACCAACAGCTCAGAGAAAACCGGACCAGACTAACTTGACTGTGCTCATCTCCCACACCGTGCGTCACCTCCTGATCGTGGCGCTCTGCGCGCTGGTGCCCGTGATCGGCCTGATGGGACTCGCCGTCAGCGCCCAGGCGAACGAAGACCCGGATGGGGTGAGCCTCACGGTCAGTGTCCTCGGCTCCACCTCAGCGCCCAGCCCGGCAGCCACGACTCGGGCGAGCACCAGGCCCGCTGCGCCCGTCGCGTCCCTGACCACGCAGGTGACCCCGGTGGGATCCGCGGCCACGGAGGCGCTGGGAACGGACCCCGTCGTCATGGCCGGCGTCCTCGCCGTGAGCGGGCTCACCGCGACCGCACACCCGACCGCGGGTCCCGACGGCGGGGACATCGTGCTCACGTTCACGGTGAAAAACCTCACCGACAATCCGATCAGCTCGTCCCTCCGGTTCTGGGTGGACAACGCCGTCGGCCTAGAAATCCGTGCCGCGGATGACTCCTCGCTCACCGACCTGCCCGGTGGTGAAACCCGCACCGTCACCACGACCTTCACCGATGTGAGCCAGTGGAGCGTCTTCAACAGCCACGTGACCCTGACCCCGCCGGACAGTGTCGACGGCACCGCGCTGACTCCGGTCACCCGGGACGCACTGCTTCTGGTTCCGCCGTACTTCGTACTGCTGGTAGCCGCTCTGGTCGTCGGCCTGTCCGTTGCCGCTCGCTATGCGCTCCTCACCAAGAGGCTCTTTCCCGTCAGCGTCGCGGAAACCGCATCGTGACCCTGACCAGGCCGCCGCGCGGCTGGAAGCCGGGCCGGGCTCCTGAGCCGTCATACGAACAACCTGACGCTCCAACGCCCGTCGGATCACAGCCGCCCAGGGGATGGCGCCCGCGCCAGCCGCCGAAACCGCCGCGCCGCATGCCGGCACCGCCGACCGTGCTTGTCCTCACCCCGGCTGACCTGCTGCTGCGGACCATCCTGGCGATCGTCGCCGCGTTGATCTTCGGCTTCCTCGCCAACCTCACGGTGTTGGGAAACCTGCAGCACCTCGTCTCCCAGCAGCAGCTCACCGACACGCTGCGGGTGGAACTGGCCCAGGGAACGGCGCCGGTGAGCGAGGGAACCGTTGACAAGGTGCTCCTGGCGGACGGCGCCCCTCTCGCGATCATCGACATCCCCTCGCTCGGCGTGCACGAGGTTATTGTCGAGGGCTCCGATTCCGGGACCACCCGCCTGGGTCCCGGGCACCGCCGCGACACTGTGCTGCCCGGCCAGGCCGGCATCAGCGTGGTCATGGGCCGGGCCGCCGCGTACGGCGGGCCGTTCGCGCGCATCCAGGAATTGGCGCCCGGCCAGGTGTTCACCGTGCTCACCGGCCAGGGCGAGCAGACCTTCGAAGTGATCGGGGTGCGCTACGCCGGAGATCCGGCACCGACCCCGCTGGCCGCGGGGGAGAGCCGGCTGATTCTCGAGACCGCGCGCGGGGCGGCCTTCGTGCCGGGCGGCGTGGCCAGGGTGGATGCCGTTCTGACGAGCGAGACGCAGCCGGCGGGCATCCGCCAGACCAGCTATCTCACTCTGCCGGCGTCGCACAAAGAACTGGCAACCGACACCACGACGGTGTGGGCGCTGGCCTTCGCTCTCCAATTCTTCCTCCTGATCGAACTGGCGATGATCTGGTCCTTCCGCCGCGTCGGCCTGCAGAAGGCCTGGACGGTTTTCATCCCGATCGTCGCAGTCGGTGGGCTCTTCGTCGCCGATCAGGCCGTGCGACTCCTCCCCAACCTGCTCTAGCGAACGAAACGAGTCCTCATGACCCAGTCCACCCAGGATGCCGAGCTGACGCAGGTGCTGCCGGCCGTGACGACGGCCCCTCGCCCCGCTCACCCGGACGACCGAGCTCAGCCCGACCGTCGGGCGCGCCGGTCCCGCGGCTTCGCCTTTCCGACCCGCCTGGGCACACGAACCCCGACCGCCGGGCTGACCATCGCGCTAGAGCCGCGACCGCTGGCCACACTGGAGGGGCGCAATGTGTCCGCCTGGTTCGGTGAGCGGCAGGTGCTCGACAGGGTGAACCTGACCATGCCGGCGGGCGTCATCACCTCCCTGATCGGCCCATCCGGCTGCGGAAAGTCGACATTCCTGCGCATCCTGAACCGGATGCACGAGCTCGTGCCGTCAGCGAGCCTGGCCGGCGAGGTGCTGCTCGACGGAGAGGACATTTACGATCCGGAACGCAAACTCGTCGACGCCCGCAAGCACATCGGCATGGTTTTCCAGAAGCCCAACCCGTTTCCGGCCATGTCGATCTACGACAACGTCATTGCCGGGCTCACCCTCACCGGCGTCCGTGCCTCGAACGACGAGAAGGACTATCTGGTCGAGAGCTGCCTGACCAAGGCCGGGCTGTGGACCGAGGTTCGGGACCGGTTGCGTGCCCCCGGCGGCAGGCTGTCCGGCGGGCAGCAGCAGCGTCTGTGTATTGCCAGGTCCCTCGCGGTGACCCCTCGGATCCTGCTGATGGACGAACCGTGCTCGGCCCTGGACCCCACGTCGACCCGGGTGATCGAGGAGACCATGCTCGAGCTGGCCCACGAGGTCACGATCGTCATCGTCACCCACAACATGCAGCAGGCCCAGCGGGTCTCCCAGAACTGCGCGTTCTTCCTCGCCGCCCAAGGCACCCCCGGCGGGATCGTCGAGCACGGGCCGACCGACCTGATGTTCGGCGACCCGATCGACAGCCGCACGGCGGACTACGTCAACGGCCGGTTCGGATAGCCGGCGTGGGCTCAGTCGAAGTCGAGGCTGAGCTTGCGCAGGAGGGCGGCGAGGCGCTCCTGGTCGGCTGAGGGCAGGCTGGCGAGAAGGGCCGCCTCGGCGTCGACCAGACGGGTGATCGCGGCATCCACCCGGGTCAATCCGCCGGCGGTCATGCCCACAAAGATGCCGCGGCCGTCGTTGGGGTCGGTGCGGCGGGTGACCAGGCCCCGTTCGACCAGCCTGTCGATACGGTTGGTCATGGTTCCGCTGGACACCAGGGTCTGCTGCAGCAGCAGCTTCGGGCTCAGCTCGAACGGGGCGCCGGCCCGGCGGAGCGCCGACAGCACGTCGAATTCCCAGGAGTCCAGCTCCGACCGCGAGAACGCGGTGCGGCGGGCACGGTCCAGATGCTTACTCAGCCGGGCGACGCGGGAGAACACCTGAAGGGGCGCGAAATCCAGGTCGGGGCGCTCCCGCAACCAGGCATCAACGATCCGGTCGACTTCGTCATGAGCAGGCATCCGTCCATTATCCGGTTTTCGTCGACCCCGGAAACCGCGGATGACGCGGGGCGTCCGCGCATCTGGCAGACTTGACTCCGTTGCCCGGCCCCGAGCCGACGCAATCCGCCGTGGTGTAATGGCAGCACGACAGCCTTTGGAGCTGTTAGGTCTAGGTTCGAGTCCTGGCGGCGGAGCTCATGTGTGAGAGCACAGTTGAGAGGACCACAGTGACCGATTCCCGCCTCGCTATCATCGTGCTGGCCGCCGGCCAGGGCACCCGCATGAAGTCCAGCCTGCCCAAGCTCATGCATCCGCTCGCCGGACTGCCGCTCATCAGCCATGTGCTGGCCACGGCCCGTGCCCTGGATGCCGCGCACGTGATCACGGTGCTCCGGCACGAGCGTGAGCGCCTGGCCGAGCTCGTCGCCCTCGACCTGCCGGAGAGCCTGCTCGTCGATCAGGACGAGATCCCCGGAACCGGTCGTGCCGTGGAGCAGGCCGTCGCCGCGCTGCCCGCCGACTTCGACGGTGACGTGCTCGTGATCAGCGGTGACGTGCCGCTGCTGAACGCCGCGACCCTGGCGAACTTCATCGAGGCGCACCGCGAACGTGCCGAGGTGTCCGCCACCGTGCTGTCGGCGTTCCCGACCGACGTCACCGGCTACGGCCGCATCATCCGCAGCGACGATGGCGGCTTCGACCGGATCGTGGAACACAAGGACGCCAACGACGACGAGCGCGCCGTCGACGAGATCAACGCCGGCGTGTACATCTTCGGCCTGTCCGAACTGCGCGACCAGCTGGCCAGACTCACCACCGACAACGTGCAGGGCGAGAAGTACCTCACCGACGTGATCGGTCTGCTGCGCGCCGCCGGGTCAGAGGTGCGTGCCGTGCCGGTGGCGGATGCCTGGCTCGTTGCAGGCATCAACGACAGGGCCCAGCTCAGCGACACCGCCGCCAAGCTCAACGCCGTCATCGTGCGGGGCTGGCAGCTGGCCGGTGTGACCGTGCAGGACCCGGCCACCACCTGGATCGACCTCAAGGCCACGCTCGCGAACGACGTGACCCTGCTGCCGGGCACCCAGATCCTCGGTTCCACCACGGTGGCCACCGGAGCAATCGTCGGCCCGGACACCACCCTGCTCGACTGCGAGATCGGCGAGGGAGCCACGGTCAAGCGCACCGACGGCACTCTCGCGGTGATCGGCGCCGGCGCCACCGTCGGCCCGTTCGCCTACTTGCGGCCGGGCACCTGGCTCGGCGCCGACGGCAAGATCGGCACCTTCGTGGAGACCAAGAACGCCGTCATCGGCGAGGGCAGCAAGGTGCCGCACCTCAGCTACGTCGGCGACGCCACGGTCGGGGTGCACTCCAACATCGGTGCCGGCACGATCTTTGCGAACTACGACGGCGTGACCAAGAACCCGTCGGTGATCGGGTCCCATGTGCGCACCGGGTCGCACAACGTGTTCGTCGCGCCGATTAGAATCGGTGACGGAGCCTACACGGGCGCCGGAACTGTGGTCCGTAAGGACGTGCAGGCCGGGGCGCTCGCGATCAACGTGGCTCCGCAACGCAATATGGTCGGTTGGGTAGAGACCAACCGGCCGGGAACAGATGCGGCGACAGCCGCGTCACAGAGCGGAGACTAGGTGCCTGGAATCAAGAGCAGCGGCGAGAAGAAATTGGTGCTCATCTCGGGGCGAGCACACCCACAACTCGCGATCGACATCGCCGCAGAACTTGGTTCGGAGCTGATCCCCACCGACGCGCGTACCTTCGCCAACGGCGAGATCTACGCCAGGTTCGACGAGAGTGTGCGCGGTGCCGACGCGTTCGTCATCCAGTCGCACACCAACCCCATCAACGAGTGGTTGATGGAACAGCTGATCATGGTGGATGCGCTCAAGCGTGCGTCGGCCAAGCGGATCACCGTGGTCGCGCCGTTCTACCCGTACGCCCGTCAGGACAAGAAGGGTCGCGGTCGCGAGCCGATCTCCGCCCGCCTCGTCGCCGACCTGTTCAAGGTGGCCGGCGCCGACCGCATCATGTCGGTCGACCTGCACGCCGCCCAGATCCAGGGCTTCTTCGACGGCCCCGTCGACCACCTCTTCGCCATGCCGGTGCTGCTCGAGCACTTCCGGGCCAAGCTGGACCCGTCCACTCTCACCATCGTGTCGCCGGACATGGGCCGCGTGCGCGTCGCCGACATCTGGAGCGACAAGCTCGGCGCCCCGCTGGCGATCATCCACAAGCGCCGCGACCCCCTGGTACCCAACCAGATCACCGTTCACGAGATCGTCGGAGAGGTCAAGGGCCGGGTCTGCCTGATCGTCGACGACCTGATCGACACCGGCCGCACCATCGTGCAGGCCGCGGAGGCGCTCATGGCCGCCGGCGCCATCGGTGTCGTCGTCGCCGCAACACACGCCGTCTTCAGCCCGCCCGCGCTTGAGCTGCTGCAGAACGACGCCATCCAGGAAGTCGTCGTCACCGACACCCTTCCGATCCCCGAGGACAAGCGTTTCCCCACGCTGACCGTGCTGCCGATCGCGCCGCTGCTGGCGCGCGCCATCCACGAGGTCTTCGACGAGGGATCCGTCACATCGATGTTCGAGGGCGCCGCGTAAGGCTCGCACTCAGCACGTTCGCGGTTGGCCGGTCCCGTTTCGGGGCCGGCCTTGTCGCGTTTCAGAGCACGAGTTCGACGGTGACCGTCGCCGTGTCGCCCACGTCGATCTTTTCGGCCTGGCGGATGGCCTTCTTCACCGGTAGAACAAACCGGCCGGTGGCGCTCTCGGGGAAGATCGAGGTGGCCCACCTGGAGTCGTTGATGGCGACCCGCACTCGCTGGGAGCCGAAGCCGACCCGCAGTCCGTCGGTGAGCTCCCGGATCTCGTCGGACTGGTCAGCGGGCAGCGAGACGAACACCCACGCGTTCATGCTCTCGATGTTCCACAGTGCCGTCGTGAAGGTGAAGGTGGGTCCCATCGGGCGCCTTTCGTCGGACTAGGTCGTGACGCCGGCGGCCGGCGGGCGGAACGGGCCCGGGATGATGCCCAGCGGCATGACGAAAGTCTGGCGTTCGTTCTGGTCGATGGCGTAACACTGCCAGCCGAAGCCGCCCGCCCCGACCAGCTCGAACCTGGCGTCGATGCCCTCGGAGAGCGGGTAGTAGCGCGTCACCGCCGCGGCGCAGGCCCTGGCGGCCGTGGCCGAAGCGATGCTCATGGTGGTGAGCACGCCGGGCACGAGCAGGGCGACGAGGCCGAGGATCACGGTGATGCGCATGAGCAGCACCATCCGCCGGCCGCGGAGGGGCCGGGAGGAGTCCGTCGGTTCGTAACCGGAAAGTTCGGGGTGAAAATCGCTCATGAGTGCCCTCCAGTAAATCAGATCGCGCCGGATTGAGGGTGCCCGATCGCGGATGCCTGCGGTTCACCTTGCGGCCGTATCCTTGCCGCATGCACGCTACGGATCGGCGGGAGGGCCAGGGTGCCCTCCAGCGGCACCTCGGTACCGTCGGGGCGATGGTGCTGGGCCTGGCCGCGATGATCGGCGCCGGGGTGTTCTACGTGTGGGTGCCCGCGGCGGCCGCCGCCGGCTCCGGTCTGCTGATCGGGCTGGTCCTGGCGGGGCTGGTCGCCTCGCTCAATGCCCTGAGCTCGGCGCAGCTGTCGATGAGCCATCCGGTGTCCGGGGGAGTCTATGTGTTCGGGCGGGCGACCCTCGGCCCGTGGTGGGGGTTCTCCGCCGGCTGGTTGTTCCTGGCCGGCAAGACCGCTTCGGCCGCGGCCATCGCCTCGATCCTGGGCGGCTATCTGTGGCCCGAGCAAGCCCGGCCGGTGGCCGTGTTGGCGATCCTGGTGCTCGGAGCCGTCAACCTGGCCGGTGTGCGGAGCACCGCCAGGCTCAGCGCGGCGGTGGTGTTCCTGGTGCTCGGCGGGCTGCTCGTGCTGGTGGTCGTGGTGGCTGCCGGTCTCGCCGGCGGGTCGCTCACGGCGTCCTTCGACACCGGGTCGCTGCTGGCCGGCGGCGGGGCGGGCATCCTGCAGTCGGCCGGCCTGCTCTTCTTCGCGTTCGCCGGCTACGCCCGCATGGCCACGCTGGGGGAGGAAGTACGGAACCCCCGCCGCACCCTGCCGCGAGCGATCGTGGCCGCCCTCGGCGTCACCCTGGTGGTCTACGCGGTGATCGGAGTGCTCTGCGTGCTCGTGCTCGGACCAGCGGGCCTGGCGGCCTCAGTCTCGCCGCTGGCCGACCTCGTCGGCGGTGCGGAGCCATGGACCGGCATCGTCCGGGTGCTGGCGGCCATCGCTTGCCTGGGCTCGTTGGCGGGCATCCTGGCCGGACTCAGCCGCACCGGGCTGGCGATGGCGAGGGGCGGCGACCTGCCGGGCGCACTCGGCCGCGTGTCGCCCACCCTGAACACACCGGTGTCGGCGGAGGTGGCCATGGGCCTGGTCGCGGTGCTCGGCGTGCTGCTGCTGGATGCCGCCCGGCTGGTGGGCTTCTCGGCCTGTGCGGTGCTGGTCTACTACGCGATCGCCCACCTGGCCGCCCTGCGGCAGCCGGCCGAGCAGCGCTGGCTGCCCCGCTGGGTGCAGTACCTGGGCGTGGCCGGCTGCCTGCTCCTGGCCCTGACCCTGCCCTGGCCGGGGGTCGTCGCCGCGTTCGGCTGGCTGGCGCTGGGCCTAGTCGGCCGCGCCCTGCGCCTGTCCCGCTCCGCCTCGAGCTAACTGTTGCCCGATCGGACATTTGCGTCCGGTGCGCCGGGCGCAAATGTCCGCTTCGGCAACAGAAGTAGGCGACCCCGTGGGCGGGGGCCCGGCCTCCACAGGGTACCGGCGGCGCGATTGTGCACAGGCGGCGGTAGATTCCGTTGTTCCAGAGCGTCGGATGTGACGCTCCAGCCATGACCATTGACCGGCTGGACCCAGAAACAGGCCTGTTCCTCGTGAAGAAGATCGGCGTGAGCGACACCGACGCGAGGCTCGCCCGGCGGGAGGTCGACCTCGGCTCGGCCACCCGGCTCAGGCGTGGCGTCTTCACGACGGCTGAGCGCTGGCGGAGCATCGACCCCGGGCAGAGATACCTGGACCGGATCCGGGCCGTCGTGGAGACCCGGAAATACGATCCCGTGGTCAGCCACCAGTCAGCGGCGGCACTGTGGGGAATCCCGCTTGGCAGTCCGTGGCCGCACGCCGTGCATGTGCTTGCGAGGCCGGCGTCGCACGCACGCAGCAAGAACGGGGTGCTGGTGCACCGTTCCGAGTTCGAGTGGGAGGAGATCGTCGAGATCGACGGAGTGCTCGTGACCAGCCCGGCGCGCACCCTGCTCGACCTCGCCAGAACCGTGAGCTTCGCGGATGCCGTCGTGGCGCTCGACCACGCACTCAACCCGGACCGCGCGGACCCTCGGGTACTCGTTTACGCCGAGGAGCTGTCCGAGGCACTGGCCAGGGTCGTCTCGGCGCGTGGGCTGGTCAGGGCGCAGCGGGCCATCGACTTTGCCCGCCCGAACGCGGCCAACCCTGGGGAGTCGCTGAGCCGGGTCTCGATCTTCGAGCTGGGCTTTCCCGACCCGGCCCTGCAGACCCGGCATCCCAACCCCCGCGGCGGCTGGTACTTCACCGACCACGAGTGGCTGGCGTTCATGGTGATCGGGGAATTCGACGGGAAGGGCAAATATCTCAAGGAGGAGTACCTGCGCGGCCGGAGTCCCGGCGAGGTGGTCTACGAGGAGAAGATTCGTGAGGACCACCTGCGTGCCGAGGGCTTCACCGTGGTGCGCTGGGGATGGGCCGAGCTGACCGAACGGGCAGTGTTGCGGCGCATCCTGCGGGACGCCGGACTGCCCGTCATCCGCTGACCTGCTTCGGTGCCCACGCCAACAAGTGTTGCCCGTGCGGACTTCTGCGGCCGGCGTGCCGGGCGCAAATGTCCGCACGGGCAACAGTTGCCGAGCGGGTGGTGCGGGAGCGAGGAACTCCGGGGGAGGGCCCCCTGGTTGGAGGAGCCTCTAGGGCGAGGAGCCTCTAGTGCGAGGATCCCTCGGTGACGATCTCGGTACGGTCGCCGGACCACAGGGTGTGGAAGGTGCCTTCCTTGTCGACGCGCTTGTAGGTGTGCGCCCCGAAGAAGTCGCGCTGGCCCTGGGTGAGGGCAGCGGGAAGGCGGTCAGCACGCAGGCTGTCGTAGTACGCCAGCGACGACGCGAATACCGGCGCGGGGATGCCGGCGTGGGCGGCGTCGGCGACGACGTTGCGCCAGGAGTCCTGGGCCGTGGCGACGACATCGGTGAAGAACGGGGCGGTGACGAGCGAAACGAGACCCGGGTTCTCGGTGTAGGCCTCGGTGATGCGGTTCAGGAAGCGGGCGCGGATGATGCAGCCACCGCGCCAAATCTTCGCGATCTCGCCCTTCTTGATGTCCCAGTTGTACTGCTCCGCGCCGGCGACGATGGCGTCGAAGCCCTGCGAGTAGGCGATGACCTTGGACGCGTAGAGCGCCAGACGGACACCCTCGATGAAGCCATCCACGTCTTCGACGGGGTTGATGCTCGGACCGGGGAGAGCTGCGGCAGCGGCACGCTGCGCGGGCTTGGAGGAGACGGAGCGGGCGAACACGGCCTCGGCGATACCGGACACGGGGATGCCCAGGTCGAGCGCGGTCTGCACGGTCCACACGCCGGTGCCCTTGCTGCCGGCCTGGTCGAGGATGACGTCGACGAGCGGCTTGCCGGTCTCCGCGTCGACCTGCTTGAGGACCTCCGCGGTGATCTCGATGAGGTAGCTCTCGAGGTCGCCCTTGTTCCACTCGGTGAAGATCTCGGAGATCTCGGCCGGGGTCTTGCCGGTTCCGCGACGGATGAGGTCGTACGCCTCGCCGATGAGCTGCATGTCGGCGTACTCGATGCCGTTGTGGATCATCTTGACGAAGTGGCCGGCGCCGTCGGTGCCGACGTGGGTGACGCAGGGCTCGCCGTCGACCACAGCGGCGATGGACTCGAGGATCGGGCCGAGGGTGACGTACGCCTCTGCGGAGCCGCCGGGCATGATGCTGGGGCCCTTGAGAGCGCCTTCCTCACCACCGGAGATGCCGGCGCCGACGAAGTTGATGCCGGTCTCGCGCACAGCCTTCTCGCGGCGGAGGGTGTCGGTGAACAGGGCGTTGCCGCCGTCGACGATGATGTCGCCGGGCTCGAACAGCTCGGTCAGCTGGCTGATCACGGCGTCGGTGCCCTTACCGGCCTGCACCATGATGATCGCGGTGCGGGGGGTCTTGAGCGAGGCGACGAATGCCTCGATGGTCTCGGAGGCGACAAAACCGGCCTCGGGGTGCTCATCCATGAGCAGCCGGGTGCGTTCGGGCGAACGGTTGTACACGGCCACGGTGTTGCCTTCGCGGCTGGCGAGGTTACGGGCGAGGTTGGAGCCCATCACCGCCAGTCCGACAACGCCGATGTTTGCTGAACCGGTTTCTGACACGTGTTCTCCCTTAGATCTGTGAGTTGTGATCATGTTCAAGATTAGTGGCTTACCTAACCCATGTAATCATATTTATAGGGCGGAGGTCGGATCGGCGGCCCAGGTGGGCTGCACCTCGGCGTAGGTACGACGCATGATCCGCTCCATCGCCTCCCGAGCCTTCTGCGGTTGCGCGCCCGAAATCGCCTCGGCGACCTCGGCGTGCAACTGCAGGGTGTTCTCGTGCGGGCGGTCCGGCTGCAGGCCCAGGTCGGTGCGGCCGGACAGGACCGCGGCGACGGCTCCGTCGAGTTTGGCGAACATCTCATTGCCCGACCCCCGCAGCACCAGCCGGTGAAACCGGATGTCCAGCTCCAGAAACGAGGACAGGTCACCCGAGTCGCCCGCCGAGCGCATCAGATCGGCCACATCCATCAGCTCGGCCGCGACCGAGGCCGCCGCATGCCGAGCGGCCAGTTCCGCAGCCATCGGTTCCACCGCGGAGCGCAATTCGGTCAGTGAGCGCAGCTGTTCGCCCTTGCCGGGTCCGAGCAGGCGCCAACGGATGATGGTCGGATCGTAGGCGTTCCAGCTGGACGGTGGCAGAACTCTGATGCCGACCCGTTTGACGGATTCGACGAGGCCCATCGACCCCAGCACCCGGATGGCCTCCCGGATGACCGACCGGCTCACCCCCTGCCGGCGCTCGATCTCGTCGGAGAGCAGGACGGTTCCCGCCGGAACCGTCCCATCGACGATGGACCGTCCGACGTCTTCGGTCACTCGGGTGTGCAGGCTGGGCGGCATGGTCGTCACTTTATCGCCTAGACTGTTGAGTTGAACTTCGGCGAGGGATTCGCGCCAGCCGGGAAACCGGTGCCTGCGAAATCCGTAATCGACGCGGCGAAAAGTCCTCTCAGGCCTTTCCTCACGCTGACATGCGTTCGAGTTGAACCAGCATCCGTACTGCGGGCCCCGTGCCCGCAACACCAATACGGGCACACGAGGCCCGCAAGGAGACACATCATGGCCGAGGCCAAGAACAGCAACAACAAGATTTCCGCAGACGCACGCAACAGCTTCGGCAAGGGCGCGGCCCGCAAGCTGCGCGTGCTGGGCAAGATCCCCGCCGTCATCTACGGCCACGGCACCGAGCCCGTGCACGTGGCACTGCCGGCTCACGAGATCGGCCTGCTGCTGCGTCGCGCGAACGCCGTGCTCGAGCTCGACGTCGAAGGCACCACCCACCTGACCCTGGTCAAGGACGTGCAGAAGGACCCGGTTCGCCAGATCATCGAGCACCTCGACCTCATCGTCATCCGCAAGGGTGAGAAGGTCCAGGTTGAGGTCGCCGTGCACGTCATCGGTGAGACCGCCCCCGGCACCACCGCCGACCTCGACGCCAAGACCCTGCTGCTCGAGGTCGAAGCCACCAACATCCCGCAGAGCGTGAGCGTCGACGTCGAGGGCCTCGAAGACGGCACCCTCATCCACGCCAGCGAGATCACGCTGCCCGACGGCGCGTCGCTCATCTCCGACCCCGAGATGGTCGTCGTCGGCGTGCACCTGCCGGCCGAGGAAGAAGAGGAAGAGGAGGCCGTCGAGGGCGAAGAAGCTCCCGCCGAGGAAGCTGCCGCCGAGTAGTCTTCCCCCTCCACCACCGGACAGAAACTCCGTGTAAAGGAACCCCCTGGACGAGAATCTCTGGCTCGTAGTCGGGCTCGGTAACCCCGGGCCCGGCTACGCCGGTAACCGCCACAACGTCGGCCACATGGTCACGGCCGTACTCGCCGACCGGATGCGCGCGAATTTCAAGAACCACAAGGCGAATTCCGCCGTCGCCGAGGGGCGCAGTTTCCCCGGCGGTCCCAAGCTGATCCTGGCCAAGCCGAACAGCTTCATGAATCTCTCCGGCGGACCCGTCGCGGCCCTGCTCCGGTTCTACTCCCTCGACGTCTCCCGCCTCATCGTCGTGCACGACGAGCTGGACCTGCCCTTCGACACCCTCAAGATCAAGGTGGGCGGCGGCCACGGCGGTCACAACGGGCTGCGCGACATCATCGCCGCCACCGGCAGTAACGAGTTCACCCGCATCCGGATGGGCATCGGCCGGCCGCCCGGCCGGCAGAACGCCGCCGATTTCGTGCTGCACGACTTCTCCAGCACCGAACGCACCACCCTGGGGATCATGCTCGAGGACGCGGCGGATGCGATCGAGATGATCGCCGCAGAGGGCGTCACCGCCGCCCAGCAGAAGTTCCACGCCCCACCCGCGTAGAAAACTACCCGTAGACTTGTGCGGTGATTCTTCAGGGCTTGATTCCGGCGCTTTCGCGTGCCTCCACGTTCGATGCCGCCCTCGCCTTCGCGGCCCGTGACGCCGACTTCTCGCTCACCGAGGGCCTCCGCGCCCCGTTGCTGGCCGCGCTGCTCGAGCAGCGCGACAGGTTGGACAAGGGCCGGGCGCTGCTGATCATCACCGCCACCGGCCGGGAGTCCGAGGCGCTGCGGGAGAACCTGGGCTGCTTCTCCGACGACGCCGAGATCGTCGAGTTCCCCGCCTGGGAGACCCTGCCGCACGAGAGGCTCAGCCCCAGCGCCGAGATCGTCGGCCGCCGCCTCTACGCCCTGCGGCGGATGCGCGACTGGGAGGCAGCGGATGCGGCCACCCGCCGTCCCCTCATCGTGGTGGCCTCCGTGCGCGCCGCCCTGCAGCCCGTGGCCGACAACCTCACCGACTACGACCCGCTCGAGCTCACCGCCGGCGGCCGCGGCCACGACCTCGCCGCCATCGCCGTCGACCTCGTCAACGTGGCGTACGCCCGCGTGGACATGGTCACCCGGCGCGGCGAGTTCGCCGTGCGCGGCGGCATCCTCGACGTGTTCCCGCCGATGGCCGCGCACCCGTACCGCATCGAGTTCTTCGGTGACGAGGTCGAGCAGATCCGCGCCTTCGCGGTCGCCGACCAGCGCTCGATGCCCGAACCCATCGAGTCGGTGACCCTGCCGCCCAGCCGCGAACTGCTGCTCAGCCCCGCCGTGCGCCAGCGCGCCCGGGAGATGCAGCACGAATTTCCCAGCCTGGCGGGACTGCTCGCCAAGGTGGCCGAGGGCATCCCCGTCGAGGGCATGGAGAGCCTCGCGCCCGCCCTCGTCGACAGGCTGGTGCCCGTCACGCACTACCTGCCCCGCCAGGCCGCCGTCGCCGTGATCTCGCCGGAACGGGTCGCCTCCCGCGCCATCAGCCTCGCCGAGACCAACCGGGAATTCCTCTCCGCCGCCTGGAACGCCGCCACCGCCGGCGCCGAGGCCCCCATCGACCTGGCCTCCGGTGACTTCCTCACCCTGGGCACCCTGCGCGACGCCGTGCGGTACTCGGCCCCCGGCGCCGGCGCCAGCGAACGGGTCTGGTGGACGTTGAGCTCCTTCCAGGCCGCGCCCACCGACATCCCGGTGCTGCCCGAACACCGCGAGATCGACGAACTGCTCACCATCCGCATCGAGGGCGACGCCGTGCCGAGCTTCGCCGGCAGCGTCGAGGGCGCCGTCGGGCACCTCTCCACCCGCCTCAAGGACGGTTGGACCGTCGCCGTCGTCGCGCAGGGCGCCGGCCTCGTCGACCGCGCCGCCGACGTCCTCTCCGGCGCCGAACTGCCCGCCCGCATCGTGGAGGAGTTCCCGGCGAACCCGGAACCGGGCATCGCCTACCTGATCAAGGCCTCCATCACTCACGGTTTCGAGATCCCGGAGACCAAGCTCACCCTGGTCAGCGAGAGCGAGTTCTACGGCCGCACCGTCGGCTACGACGCCCGCCAGATCAAGAAGCTCGCCAGCCGGCGGAAGAACGTCGTCGATCCGTTGCAGCTGAAGACCGGCGACCACGTCGTGCACCAGACCCACGGCATCGGCAAGTTCCTCGAACTCACCCAGCGTGAGGTCTCCAGCGGCGGCCGCAACCCGGTCAAGACCACCCGCGAATACCTGGTGCTCGAGTACGCGCCGTCCAAGCGCGGTCACGGCGGCGACAAGCTCTACGTGCCCACCGACCAGCTCGACCTGGTCTCCCGCTACGTCGGCGGCGAGGCGCCCGCGCTGTCCAAGATGGGCGGCAGCGACTGGTCGGCCGCCAAGACCAAGGCCCGCCGCGCTGTGCGCGACATCGCCGTCGAACTCGTCAAGCTCTACTCGGCACGGATGGCCAGCAAGGGTCACGCATTCGGCCCTGACACCCCCTGGCAGCGTGAGCTCGAGGAGGCGTTCCCGTTCGCGGAGACGCCCGACCAGCTGACCACCATCGAGGAGGTCAAGGCCGACATGGAACGGCCCATCCCGATGGACCGGCTGCTGTCCGGTGACGTGGGCTTCGGCAAGACCGAGGTCGCCGTGCGCGCAGCGTTCAAGGCCATCCAGGACGGCAAGCAGGTGGCCATGCTCGTGCCGACCACGCTGCTCGTGCGACAGCACATGGAGACCTTCCAGGAGCGCTTCGCAGGGTTCCCCATCCACCTGCGGGCGCTCAGCCGGTTCCAGACCGACAAGGAATCCCGCGAGACCGTGGCCGGCATGCTCGACGGCACCGTCGATATGGTCATCGGCACCCACCGGCTGTTGTCGGAGAACACGATCTTCAAGGACCTCGGTCTGGTCATCATCGACGAGGAACAGCGTTTCGGTGTCGAGCACAAGGACGCCCTCAAGAAGCTCAAGACCAACGTCGACATCCTCGCCATGAGCGCCACGCCCATCCCGCGGACCCTGGAGATGGCCGTCACGGGCATCCGGGAGATGTCCACCCTGGCCACCCCGCCGGAGGACCGGCACCCGATCCTCACCTTCGTCGGCCCGTACTCCGACCGCCAGGTGGCCGCCGCGATCCGCCGCGAACTGCTGCGCGAGGGCCAGATCTTCTTCGTGCACAACCGCGTCTCCAGCATCAACCGGGTGGCCGCGCAGCTGGCCGAACTGGTGCCGGAAGCCCGCGTCGCCGTGGCGCACGGGCAGCTGCCGGAGGCGCAGCTGGAACAGGTGGTGGTGGACTTCTGGGAGAACAAGTTCGACATCCTGGTCTCCACGACCATCATCGAGACCGGCCTGGACATCGCCAACGCGAACACCATCATCATCGACAGGGCCGACAAGTACGGGCTCAGCCAGCTGCACCAGCTGCGCGGCCGGGTCGGCCGTGCCCGGGAGCGTGCATACGCGTACTTCCTCTACGACGAGAACAAGCCGCTCTCCGAGATCGCGCACGACAGGCTGGCCACCATCGCGGCCAACAACGAACTCGGCGCCGGTATGCAGGTGGCGCTGAAGGACCTCGAGATCCGCGGCGCGGGCAACCTGCTCGGCGGCGAGCAGGCCGGTCACATAGCCGGGGTCGGCTTCGACCTCTACCTGCGCATGATCGGCGAGGCCGTGTCGACCTTCCGCGGTGACGTGGCCGAGGGCCAGACGGAGCTGCGGCTGGAGCTGCCCGTGGACGCGCACATCCCCGAGGAATACGTGGACAGCGAGCGGCTGCGCCTGGAGGCGTATCAGAAGCTCTCCGGCGCCAGCGGGCTCGCGGCCGCCGACGACCAGATCGGGCTCGTGCTCGAGGAGCTCACCGACCGCTACGGCGAACCGCCCGAAGCCGTCACCAACCTCATCGCCGTGTCCAGGCTGCGCCGGCACGCACAGCAGGCCGGCCTCGGTGAGGTCGTCGCGATGGGCTCCAACCTGCGGGTGGCGCCGGTCGACCTGGCCGACTCCATGCAGGTCCGGGTACAGCGGATGTACCCGGGCGCCAAGTATTCGGCCGCGGCCGGATCGATGATCGTGCCGCTGCCGCGCCTGAACGGCGAGCCGCTGGCCGACGCCGCCCTTATAGCGTGGACGGGCTCGCTGCTGGACGCTGTGTTTCCGCGGCCCGTCGATACTGCCGTGCCCGCGCACTGACCACGACGGCCGAGACCAGGATCGCGAAGCCCGAGCCCAGCAACACGGCGAGGGTGGCCTCGTCGACCACCTCGACGCTGCCGGCGAAGGCGAGCGCGCCCATCAGCAGTGACACCGTGAAGCCGATGCCGCCCAGACAAGCGACCATCACGATGTCGACGAACTTGAGCCCGGACCTGGACCCGTTGGGGCGACGGGAAATCAGGCTGCCCAGGCTTCCGGCCAGGGTGATGCCGATCAGCTTGCCCACCGGCAGGGCCACCAGGATGCCCCAAAACGCCGGGCTGAGCTCTGCCAGGCTCACCTGCGGGATGGCCACGAGGGCCGCCGAGAACGCGAACAGCGGCAGGATCACCGCGTTGGAGTACGGCTCGAGCACGTGGTGGGTGCGGCCACCGGGAACCCGGGCCATCACCAGGCCGAGGATCACGCCGGCGATGGTGGCGTGCACGCCGGAGAGATAGGTGAAGTACCAGGTGGCCACGCCGAGGACGATCAGCAGGACGATGATCGGCCACACCGGTTTCCGGCCCAGTACCCACGGCGAACGCGGCTTGAGCAGCCGGCTGGTGACCCCGAAGAGGGTGGCCGTGATCGCCGCGAAGCCGATGTACTGCAGCTCGGGCTCCTGGGTGAAGAAAAACGCGATGATCAGAATCGCCACGAGGTCGTCGAGCACCGCCAGGGCCAGCAGGAACACCCGCACCCGGGTGGGGATCCCACGGCCGAACACCGCCAGCACCCCCAGCGCGAAAGCGATGTCGGTGGCCGTGGGCACCGGCCAACCCGCGGCCAGCCCCGAGCCCTGAGTGAGCAGCAGGTAGATGACGGCGGGAACCGCGACCCCGCCGAGCGCGGCGAGGGCGGGCAGCGCCGCCTTGCCGAAGCTGTTCAGGTCGCCGATCACCAGTTCGCGTTTGAGCTCGATGGCGATGAGGAAGAAGAAGATCGACAGCAGTCCGTCGCTGATCCAGTGCTTGGCCGACAGGTCCAGCCCGAACAGGCCGGTGTGCAGGTGTTCGTTGGCGGCCTCGATTAGCGCCGGACCGAAGGCGAGGTTGGCCATGATCAGGCCGAGCACACCGGCCAGAAGCAGGAATCCGGCGGCGTAGCGTTCGGAACGGATGAAAGTCATGGGGATCCTGTCCACCCGGTGTCAAAGCGGGTCGGTCGTACGTCGTGAGCGAAACACTTCGCCCGCCGACCAGACTTCCCGGCACACCAGCGATCAGTTTAGTCCCGCCGCCTACGATGGAGTGTGACCGAATACGCCCAGCCCACGCCATCCGCCTTCGACGAGCTCGTCGCAACGGTCGCCCGCCTGCGCGCGCCGGGCGGTTGCCCGTGGGACGCCGAGCAGACCCACGCGTCGCTCGTGCAGTACCTCACCGAGGAGACTCACGAGCTGATCGAGGCGATCGAGAGCGGCAGCCGCGACGACCTGCTCGAGGAGCTCGGTGACGTGCTCTACCAGGTGGTCTTCCACGCGAGCATCGCCGCCGAGACACCGGGGGAGGACTTCGACATCCAGGAGGTGGCCGCCCGGATGACCCGCAAGATGGTCGGGCGGCACCCGCACGTCTTCGAGGAGTCCGGCGCTCAGAAGACCACCGACGAGGTCATCGCCGGCTGGGACGACGTCAAGGCCGCCGAGAAGCAGCACCGCACCAGCGTGCTCGACGGCATACCGCAGGGCATGCCGGCGCTGGCGCTGGCCGACAAGGTGCTCGGCCGGGCCCAGAAGATCGGCCTGCTCGAGACGGATGCGCCCGCCCTGCTGCCCATCGACAGCGAGGCCGAGCTGGGCCCGATCCTGCTCGCCATCGTGTCCGCGGCCAAGGCCCAGGGGCTGGACTCCGAGCGGGCGCTGCGCACCGCGCTCCGCGACCTGCAGGACGAGATCCGCGCGGCCGAGCAGGAGAGCGGCGACGGGTCCTTCGGCCTGGCCGACGGCGACCCGGCCGACGCCGGCGTTATCGCGTTCCCCACCGCATAGCGCCAGGCGGTGCGGCCCGCTAACGTCGCAGCATGACCGAAACGACCTTCAACGCGCTCCTCACCCAGCAAATCGGCAACGAGTTCGCCGCGTCCCAGCAATACATCGCCATCGCCACCTGGTTCGACAGCCAGGACCTGCCCCAGCTGGCCGCACACTTCTACCGGCAGTCCGTAGAAGAGCGCAACCACGCGATGATGCTCGTGCAGTACCGGCTCGACCGGGGCCTGGAGGTCGTGATCCCCGGGATCCCCGCCGTGATCAACGGTTTCGCTGACATCGTCGAACCGATCGCGCTGGCCCTCGCGCAGGAACAGCAGGTCACCGCTCAGATCGAGGCGCTCTTCAAAGCCGCCCGCACCGACGGCGACGCCCTCGGCGAGCAGGCCATGCTCTGGTTCCTCAAGGAACAGGTCGAGGAGGTCGCCTCCATGTCGACCCTGTTGACCATCGCCAAGCGCGCCAAGGACAACCTGTTCGACATCGAGAACTTCATCGCCCGCGAGCAGGTCGGTGACGCCGGCGGCGACGCCGACGCGCCCGGAGCCGCCGGCGGCGCGATCTAACGCCGCGGCGGGGTCGGGCCGGGCGACCTGACAGAATTGGGGCATGGCAACAGCAGTGACCCCTCCCCGCGGCATGCGCGACTTCCTCCCGGCCGATAAGGCCACCCGCGAACGGGCTCTGGGCATCATCCGCTCCAGCTTTGCCGCGCACGGTTTCGACGAGATCGAAACGCCCGTGATGGAGGACACCATCAGGCTGCACTCCGGCCTCGGCGGCGACAACGAGAAGCTCGGCTTCGCCGTGCTCAAGCGCGGAATCGGCCCGGCCGACCTCGTGACGGCCGCCGAGGCCGACGACCTGCTCTCCCTGGCCGACCTGGGGCTGCGCTTCGACCTCACGGTGCCGCTGGCCCGGTTCTACGCCAGCCACCGCGCCGAGCTGCCCACGGTGTTCCGCTCCATCCAGATCGCCCCGGTCTGGCGCGCCGAACGCCCGCAGAAGGGCCGCTACCGCCAGTTCGTGCAGTGCGACATCGACATCATCGGCGAGGCCGGCCCGCTTGCCGAGATCGAACTGATCACCGCCACCGTCGCAGCCCTGGACAACCTGGGCCTGACCGGCTGCTCGATCCGCATCAACGATCGCCGCATCCTCACCGCCATGCTCAGCACCTGGGGCGTGGCCGGCAACCTCACCGAACGCGCCCTGATCACCCTCGACAAGCTCGACAAGATCGGTGTGGACGGCGTCGTCACCGAGCTCGGCGGCCTCGGAATCGACACCACCGGCCTGGCCGCCACCCTCGCCGGGTTCAGCGACGCCGGCTGGCCCGACCCGCAGGACGCGCCGGCCTGGCTGGACGCCGCCGCGTACGCCGACCTGTCCGCGCTGCGGGCCGCGCTGCCCGGAGTCGCGCTCGAGTTCGACCCCACCCTGGTCCGCGGGATGGGCTATTACACCGGAACCATCTTCGAGATCAAGCACCCCGACCTGGGCTACTCGCTGGGCGGCGGCGGCCGTTACGACGGCATGATCGGCCGGTTCCTCGGCACCGACGTGCCCGCCTGCGGCTTCTCGATCGGGTTCGAACGCATCGTCGACCTGCTCGCCGGCTCCGACGACGACACCGAGTCCGCCGTCCTGCTCGTTCACGAGAAGGATGCCGACCCGGCCGCCCTCGTCGCGCTCAAGACCGCCCTCGTGGCAGAGGGCCTCCGGGTGCGGCTGGACAAGCGCACCAAGAACCTCAAGGCTCTGCTCGAACGGGCCGGTGCCGCGGGTTACGGCCGGTTCGCGTTCGTGACCGATGACTCCGTCGAGCCCGACGACCTGGTCTTCAAGCCGCTGGCCGGCTGAACCGAGCACCGGCTGAACGGTTGATGTTCCGGCGGTGAACGGGACTTCAGTCCTGAGCGGGCCGACGAACCGGTCACTAGACTGTTCTACGGACTGGAACACAGCGGCGTCTTCCTCAAAATCCACACGGACTTAGAATCCAAAAATCGATACACAGACAGACACAGGAGATAGTTGTGGCTCTTATTGACGCAGTTGTTGCACGCGAAATCCTCGACTCTCGGGGCAACCCGACCGTCGAGGTCGAGGTTTTGCTCGAGGACGGCACGCTGAGCCGTGCCGCCGTACCCTCAGGCGCCTCGACCGGCGCCTTCGAGGCCTACGAGCTGCACGACGGTGACAAGAAGCGTTACCTGGGCAAGGGTGTGCTCAAGGCCGTCGGCTCCGTCACCGACGAGCTCGGCCCGGCCGTCGAGGACCTCGACGCCGCCGACCAGCGCATCATCGACATGGTCCTCAACGAGACCGACGGCACCGTCAACAAGGAGCGCGTCGGCGCCAACGCCATCCTCGGCGTGAGCCTGGCCGTCGCCAAGGCCGCCGCCAGCTCGGCCGACCTGCCCCTCTTCCGTTACCTCGGCGGCCCGAACGCGCACACCCTGCCCGTTCCCATGATGAACATCATCAACGGTGGCTCGCACGCCGACAACGACGTCGACATCCAGGAATTCATGGTTGTCCCGCTCGGCGCTCCCACCTTCAGCGAGGGCCTGCGCTGGGGCGTTGAGGTCTACCACGCCCTCAAGGGCCTGCTGAAGAGCAAGGGCCTGGCGACCGGCCTCGGCGACGAGGGTGGCTTCGCCCCCAACCTGCCCAGCAACCGTGCGGCGCTCGACCTCATCGTCGAAGCCATCACGCTGGCCGGCTACACGCCCGGCACCGACATCGGCCTGGCGCTCGACTGCGCAGCCACCGAGTTCTTCAAGGACGGCGTCTACCACTTCGAGGGCAAGGAACTGACCTCGACCGAGATCGTCGCGTACTACGCCGAACTGCTCGAGGCGTACCCGCTCGTCTCCATCGAAGACCCGCTCGAGGAAGAGGACTGGGAAGGCTACGTCCACCTCACCGCTCAGCTCGGCGACAAGGTTCAGATCGTCGGAGACGACCTGTTCGTCACCAACCCGATCCGCCTGGCCAAGGGCCTCGAGATCAAGGCAGCGAACTCGATCCTCATCAAGGTCAACCAGATCGGCACCCTGACCGAGACGATGGACGCCGTCGCCCTCGCCCAGCGCGCCGGCTACACGACCGTTATCTCGCACCGCTCCGGTGAGACCGAAGACACCTTCATCGCCGACCTCGCGGTCGCCACGGATGCCGGCCAGATCAAGACCGGTGCCCCGGCCCGCAGCGAGCGCGTTGCCAAGTACAACCAGCTCCTGCGCATCGAAGAAGAACTCGGCGAGGCCGCGGTCTACGCCGGCCGTTCCGCGTTCCCGCGTTTCAAGGGCTAATCCCCTCTGAACCACCCGGGCTCCCCGCCTTTCGGACATCGTCCGGGGCGGGGAGCCTTTTTTTGGGCGCGCGCCACCGCCAGGCTGCGGGTTTGCACAGGATCCGGGTTCGCGGGCCGTGGCGAACGGTGCGGGCCGAAAGATCTGGCACTCTAGAACCGGGGCATTTCTGTGTGCCCCGGCGAGCATCACCCACCGAGCACCCGACGGGAGTCACCGTGACCTTCACCGGTTCTGGCATGACCCCACCGCGCCTGCCCAAACCGCGCCGGGCGAAGCCGCACAGTACCGAGTCCCGCGGAACCGAGTCCCGCGGAACCGAGCCCCGCCGGACCGAGCCCCGCCGAACGGAGCAGCGGGCGGTCAAACTCGCCACCGACGAGACCGCGGTGCGCAGCTGGCTCCGCGGCCTGCGATTGAGCGGATTCTCCTTCGTGATGATGGGTCTTCTGGTGCTCGCTGTCGTCGTGCTGGCGCCCAGTGTGCGCACCTACGCCGAACAGCGCAAACAGATCGACCAGCTCAGCGACACCGTCGCAGCCCAACAGGACTCGGTCGACGACCTCAAGGCGGAGCGGGAACGGTGGAACGACCGCACCTTCGTGACCACCCAGGCGCGGGACCGGCTCTCCTACGTGCTGCCCGGTGACATCAGTTTTCTCGTGATCAACGACAGCGGAGCCAGCGTCGACGACGCCGCCGACACCGCACCCATCAGCACCGCCATCCAGGACACCGAAGTCGACTGGGTCGACTCCGTCTTCCGATCGGTGATGACATCCGCACTGGCCCCCCAGGAGGCAGCAGAATGACCCGACCGCCCTTCGACCCCGCCTCCGAGGCAGACATCGCCACGGTCTCCGCGCAGCTCGGCCGCCCCGCCCGAAACGTTATCGGCATCGCCGCCCGCTGCACCTGCGGCGCGCCCACCGTCGTGGCCACGGCGCCGCGGCTGGAGGACGGCACCCCGTTCCCCACCCTGTACTACCTATCGCACCCCGCCGCCACGGCCGCGCTGTCGTTCCTGGAAGCCACCCAGGTGATGAACGAGTACAACCAGATGCTCGCCGACGACGAGGACCTGCGCGCCCACTACCGGGCCGCCCACGAAAGCTTCCTGGCCGATCGCGAGATGATCGGCGTTGTCCCCGAACTCGCCGGCGTCTCCTCCGGCGGGATGCCGGTGCGGGTCAAGTGCCTGCACGCCCTGGCCGCGCACGCCCTGGCGGCCGGTCCCGGCGTCAACCCGATCGGCGACCTGGCCCTGCTGCGGGCCGCCTGGTCGCCCCAGGTGTGCGAGTGCCTGGACTACGCTCCGCCGGCGGTCCCGCCGGCCGACGCGTGACCGGCGCCGCGCGCCGCATCCTCACCGGCGTCGCGATCACCCTCGCGGCAGCCGTCGCGGTCGTGGGCGTCGTCGGCGACACCTCCGTCGCCCGCGCCGACCAGGTACGCGACCTCGAATACTGGCTGAACGACTACGGCTTCAGCCAAGCCTGGACCACCACCAAGGGAGCCGGCGTCACCGTCGCCGTCATCGACACCGGTGTCGACGGCAGCATCACCGAGCTCAGCGGCGCCGTCGTCGGCGGCACCGACGTCTCCGGCGTCGGCTCGTCGAACGGTCAGACCCCGGTCGGCGCCGAGAACGAACACGGCACCCTGGTGGCATCCCTCCTCGCCGGCCGTGGCACGCCAACCGGTGGCGGTCTGATCGGCGTGGCGCCAGAGGCATCCATCCTCGCCGTCTCGGTGGCGTTCGGCACCAGTGACGCCGTGCTCAGCAATGACGACCAGATTGCCGCGGGCATCCGGTGGGCCGTCGACAACGGCGCCGACGTGATCAATATGTCACTCACCCGCAACACCCTGGACTGGCCGACCAGTTGGGATGACGCGTTCATGTACGCGTTCGAAAACGACGTCGTGGTTGTCGCTGCGGCCGGTAACAGGGGCAGCGGAACGACCGAGGTCGGCGCCCCCGCCACCATTCCCGGCGTGCTCACCGTCGCCGGTGTCGACCAGTCCAAGGAGGCCAGCTTCGACGCCTCCTCGCAGGGCATCACCATCGCCGTTGCCGCGCCCAGCGAGAAGCTCGTCGGTGTCGCGCCCGGCGGCGGCTACATGGAGTGGAACGGCACCAGCGCGGCCGCGCCGATAGTCTCCGGGCTGGTGGCCCTGGTGCGCTCGGCCTACCCGAAGCTGGATGCCACCGAGGTGATGAACCGGATCATCGAGACCGCGAACCCGAACGGGCACACGGTGCCGAGCCCGATCTACGGCAACGGCCTGATCGACGCCGCCGCCGCGGTCTCCGCGTACGTGCCGAAGTCCACCTCCGCCACGCCCGCCGAGCTCCTGCAGGAGTGGATCACCCTGCACCGCCGTGCCGACGCCGCGCCGATGACGCCCACCACACCGGGAACTCCGGTGCCCGTTGTCCCGGATGCCGACCCGCCCCTGCCGGAGCAGAACAGTGCCGCCGGCTGGCTGCCCAGCCCCCTCACCCTCACCTATGTCAGCGTGCCGCTCGCCGTCCTGGTGGGTTTTGCTATCCTAGTAACGCTGTTCGGCATTGGGGCCACGCGGCATTTCAAGCGAATTCGTTCTCATCTCTAAACTTTCGCGTATCCAATCCCTGTAGGAGGCCTTCTAATCGTGCCCAAAATTCTCATCGTCGGTGGCGGCTACGCGGGTTTTTATACCGCCTGGAAGCTTGAGAAGTGGTTGCGTCCCGGCGAGGCCGAGGTCACCATGGTCGATCCGCTGCCGTACATGACCTACCAGCCGTTCCTCCCCGAGGTGGCCGCCGGATCCATCGATCCGCGTCACTCGGTCGTGGCCCACCGTCGCCACCTCAAGAAGACCAATGTGCTCACCGCCAAGGTCACCAACGTGAACCACGCGGAAAAGAAGGCCACCATCACGCCGCCGGTCGGCGAACCGTGGGTCTTCGACTACGACATCATCGTGGTCACCGCCGGCGCCGTGTCGCGCACCTT
The DNA here is from genome assembly GCF_035984795.1 of Cryobacterium sp. MP_3.1. NCBI lineage: Bacteria > Bacillati > Actinomycetota > Actinomycetes > Micrococcales > Microbacteriaceae > Cryobacterium > Cryobacterium sp. MP_3.1. Next base: position 60,005 of record NZ_JAXCHV010000006.1, read on the forward strand.
CCCGATCCCCGGGGTCGCGGACCAGGCCATCGGCCTGAAGACCATCGAGGAAGCCGTCGCGATCCGCGACACCGTCCTCACCAACTTCGACAAGGCAGCCCAGCTGCCCGCCGGCCCCGAGCGTGACCGCCTGCTGACCTTCGTGGTCATCGGTGGCGGCTTCGCCGGCATTGAGGTGTTCGCCGAGCTGCGCTCCTTCGCCAGCTCGCTGCTCACCAAGTACCCGCAGATCGCCTTCGAGGACACGCACTTCCACCTCATCGAGGCAATGGGTCGCATCATGCCGGAGGTGAGCGAAACCACCGCGCTGTGGGTCATCAAGAACCTCGCCGAGCGTGGTGCAGAGGTGCACCTGAACACCCAGCTCACCTCCGCCGTCGACGGCAAGATCGAGCTCTCCACCGGAGAGTCCTTCGAGACCGACCTGATCGTCTGGACCGCCGGCGTCATGGCGAACCCCGGCATCGTGCGCAACACCGACCTGCCGGTCGAAGAGCGCGGCCGACTGCGTGTGCGCGCCGACCTGCGTGTCGGCACCGAGGACGAGATCGTCGTCGACGCCTGGGCCGCCGGTGACATCACCGCGGTTCCCGACCTCTCCGGCGGCGGCGTCGGCGGCTTCTGCGTGCCGAACGCCCAGCACGCCGTGCGCCAGGGCAAGCTCATGGCCAAGAACATCGTCGCGGTCCTCCGCGGTGAGGGCCCCGCGGACTACAACCACAAGAACCTCGGAGCCGTCGCCGGCCTCGGTGTGGGCGTCGGAGCATTCCAGTCCGGCAAATTCGCCCTCAAGGGTTTCCCGGCCTGGATCGCCCACCGCGGCTACCACGGCCTGGCCATGCCGAGCTGGGAGCGCAAGATTCGCGTTGTCGGCGGTTGGGTCCTGAACGTCTTCCTGGGCCGCGACATCGTGTCGCTCGAGGCCGTGCAGACGCCTCGCGCCGTGTTCCAGGAGTTCGCGTCCCGTCCGAAGCCGCCGGCAGCCGCACCCGCGGTCGTCGCCCCGGCCGCGGTCAAGGCCCCGCGTGCACCGCGCAAGGCCCCGGTCAAGAAGCCCGTCGTCGAGGTCGCCGCTGCCGAGTCCGGCACGGAGACCATCGCAGCACCGTAGAGTCACCGGTGGATGCCGCACTCCGGTGCGGCATCCGCTCGTGATGCCCGGCTAGTCCGGGCGTGCCCCCGTAGCCCAACCGGCAGAGGCAGGCGACTTAAAATCGTCACAGTCTGGGTTCGAATCCCAGCGGGGGCACCAGGAATCACCCGGCGCGGCGGCGCCTCAGCGTCGGCCCGGCAGTACGAAGCGCTGCCACGCCCAGGCGGCCACGCTGACCACGGCGAAGCCCGTCGCCACCACCCAGAGCAGCATCGCGGTGCCGGTGCCCGTCCAACGCGGAAGCATGGGCGAGAGCAGCGTGAACAGGGTGAGGAAAGCCGGCACCGTCAGGGCGGCCCAGATCGGCGGCGACCAGGCCAGGATGCTGCGTCCACTCGTGTTCCCGATCGGAATGAGCACGAGCACGGCCGAGCCGATCGAGGCCAGCACGACGGTGTTCGCGACCTCAGCGGCCAGGGTGCTGAGGAAACCGTCGGCCGCCGGTAGGGTGCCGACGACCAGCAGCGAGGCCAGTCCCAGGGCGAACAGGCTGCCGGCCCGGATGGCGGCCAGCTGGCCGCGTTGGGCCAGGCCGGGCCCCGCGCCAACGACGACGCTGCCCAGCAGCCCGAAGAGCAGGGCGGGCTGGAGCTCGAACAGCCTGGAGGCGAGCGCGGTGACGGCGACGACCGCGAGGTACCGCGGCAGGATCGTCGTGGTCACCTCGATGTGCAGCGCCCTGGACCCCCACCACTGCGGCACCAGGGCGGCCACGGCGTTCACTACCACGAGGGCGAGAACCACGGCCAGCAGCAGCCGGAGATAGGCCGGCGTGGCGGACACCGGGCCCGACAACAGAACGAACACGGCGGCGGCGACGACGGTGCCGCCGTAGGCCACCCAGCGATTGACCTGCAGGGTCGGGGCCACCTCGAATTCCTCACCGGCGCGGTTGCGGCCGGCGAGCTGATGGCCGCGAAAGACCGGCCGGCCGTCTCGCGCCCGGGTGATGGTGCCGGCCAGCAGCCGGGCCGGAATCACGAGCAGCAGCAGGGCTCCCAGCGTGAGCATCGCCGCCTGCAGCCAAGGGAACTGCGCCACGGTCCAGGGCGGGATCACCGCGGTGCTGAACTGGGTGGGGTCGTTCCAACCGCCCCCCGGCACGGTCAGCTCGGGCGGTGCGGCGGCGTCGCCGTCCTCGGGGGCGGCGGGAAGCGGGCTGGGCGAACCGCTGCCCGGTGTGGCCGTGGGGGTCGCCAGCGCGGTCGCCGTCGGGGCAGGCACGACGGGAGGGGCGGCGGTCGGTGTCGGTGCCGGTGCGGGCGCAACGGTCGCGGCACCGAAGGTCACCCGGATCGCCGAGCTGCCGGGGCTCACATTGCCGGCGGCATCCTGCTGCACGGCGCGCAGGTCGTACGAGCCGTTTGCGATGCCGGACCCCGTGCACGACCAGGTGCCACCGGACACGACGGCGCTGCAGACCGAGTAGGCGCCGGCGAAGACCGTGACGGTGGCGCCGTTCTCGCCCCGCCCGGAGAACGGCCCGGCGGCGGAGGTCAGCGTGGCGTCGGCGGCGGGGCTCGTCACGACGGGCGCGGCCGGGGCGTCGACGTCGAAGGTCAGGCTGACCGGTTCGCTTGCCGGCGACGTCTCCGGGGCGCTGAACGAGGTCTGCTGTGAGGCGGTGATCTGCTGCGCTCCGCTCGGCACCGCGCCCTCCAGCAGGCAGGCCCACACCCCGGAGGTGTCGACGGTGAACGAGCAGCTCGGTCCCGCGGCGAGAGTGGCGGTGACGACTGCGCCGGGATAGCCGGTACCGCGCACCATCCCGCTCGAGGAGGAATGGCCGGTCGAGCCGCCCGTGACCGTCGGGGCCTGCAGCACCCGCACGGCGTGGACCGCCGCGAGGCCGGAGTCCCCGGTCACCTCCGCCCGCAGGTCGACGGCGGGTCCGCTGGGCAGGACCACTCCGGGGCACTGCCAGGTGGACGACCCGTCGGCGGCGACGGTGCACAGCGGAGCACCGCCGGTGGGGGAGAGCAGCTGAATGTCGTGTGTGGGGTCACGGCTGCCGGAGACGGTGACGCTCCCGGCCACGAAGGCGTTGGCGCCGGGGCTGTCGATGGTGGGCGCGGCCGGGGCGGGCGGAGCCGGTGACTCGGACGGCGACTCTGCCGGCGAGTCTGGCTCGGACGGCGCGAACGAGGCGTCGGGAGTCGTGGTTTCGGCGGGTGCCGGTTCGGTCGCGGGGGCAGGCGCCGCCTCGGTTGTGACGGCCATGGCCGGGGGGACCGCTCCGGCGAGCGGGCCGATCAACACGGTGCCGACGAGAGCAGCGAGCAGGATCCCGAACGAGGCCAGCCGCGTGCCCGTGGGTCGCCGAAGACCCCGACCGGTTCGTGTGTTCGACCCGTGCGCGCTGAAACGGCGTGACCTCTGCAATGGACTCCCTCAGACCATTCCATGGGCCATGGCCAGGAATGTCAATGTGGCGCGCCCGACCCGGGAGATCCTGCGCCATAATGTGCACTGGGTCAACTGCCCCACTATTCGACGTTAACGACGCAGGACGAGGTGACCAGGTGACACGCATCCCCGCCGCGGACCGGCGCAGCGCCCTGGTACGTGCCGCGTTGCGGGTCGTCGCCGACCGGGGCGTGGCCCAGGCCACCACTCGGGCCATCGTCGCCGAGGCGGGGATGTCCCTGGCGAGCTTCCACTACGCCTTTCAGAGCCGCGACGAGCTGATGGTCGAACTCATCAGGCACGTCGTGGCTGAGGAAGCCACCGCCGTGCTGCCTGAGCCGTCCGGCACGGAATCACCGGGCCAGGACGGCAGCCAGTCGCTGCGGCAGATCCTGCGCGACGGACTACAACGCTACGCCGATCACATGAGCCGCGACCCCCTGAGAGAGAAGGCCATGCTCGAACTCACCCAGTACGCCCTCAGATCCCCGGAGCTGCACCACCTCGCCATGGCCCAGTACGAGCGCTACCACGCCCTCGCGGCCGAGGCGCTGGACACCGCGGCCCGGCGGAGCGGCTCGGTCTGGCTGCATCCGGTCGGCGAGGTGGCCCGTCTGCTCGTCTCCCTCACCGACGGCCTCACCATCGCCTGGCTGGTGGATCGGAACGACACCGCCACCGCCACCCTGCTCGATTTCGCCGCGGACGCCGTCGCCGCGCTGGGCCGGCCCGCATGAGCCTCGACCTCTCGCCGCTGCCGATCGGTCCGGCTGCCACGCCCTGGCTCAACCCGCAGCAGTACTGGCCGGACCTGACCGAGGCCACCCGGGGCCTGGACACCCCCGTGGGGGCGCTGCACCTCGGAGCCCTGCGGCACAACACCCACGACATGCTCGACCGCGCCCAGGGCACCCCGATCCGGGTGGCCAGCAAATCGCTGCGGGTACGCGGCGTGCTCGACGCCGTGCTGGCCCTGCCCGGCTACCGCGGCATTCTCGCCTTCACCCTGGCCGAGGCCCTCTGGCTCGCCCAGACCCACGACGACATCGTGGTCGGCTACCCCAGCGTCGACAGGGCGGCGCTTCATACGCTGGCCCGTTCGGCCGATCTGGCGGCCCGGGTGACCCTGATGGTGGACTCGATCGACCACCTCGACGTCGTCGACGCCGTGCTCGCGCCGTCGCAGCGTGAACGCATCCGGGTCTGCCTCGAACTGGACGCGTCCTGGAACGCGCCGGTGCTCGGCCACTTGGGGGTGTGGCGCTCGCCCGTGCACACGCCGGAGGACGCCAGGGCCCTGGCCCTGGCCATTGTCTCCAGGCCCGGCTTCGAGCTGGTCGGGCTGATGGCGTATGAGGCGCAGATCGCCGGTCTCGGCGACAGGCCCCCTGGCCACCCCGTTCAGGGCGGGCTGAACCGGTGGGTGCGCAACCGGTCGATCGTCGACATCACGGCCCGGCGCGCCGCGGCGGTCGCCGCGGTGCGGCAGGTCGCCGACCTGGAATTCGTGAACGGCGGCGGCACCGGCTCGCTGGAGAGCACCCACGCCGACACCTCGGTGACCGACATCGCGGCCGGGAGCGGTTTTTTCGGCGGTCACCTGTTCGACAGCTACTCGGGCTTCCGGCCGGCACCTGCCGCCGCCTTCGCCCTGTCGGTAGTGCGGAAGCCCACCGCGCAGACGGCGGCCTTGCTCGGCGGCGGCTGGATCGCCTCGGGTCCGCCGGGGGCGGATCGCTCGCCGCGTCTGGTCTGGCCGGAGGGTCTGAGCCTGGTGCCGCGCGAGATGGCGGGGGAGGTGCAGTCACCGGTCACCGGGTCCGCCGCCGCCACCCTGCGGGTCGGCGAGCGGGTCTGGCTGCGGCACACCAAGTCCGGCGAACTCAGCGAGCACCTCAACGAATTCGCGCTGGTCGAGGACGGTATCGTGGTCGACATGCTGCCGACCTACCGAGGCGAAGGCAAGGCCTTCCTGTGACGGCCAGCGGCGCCCGCTGGCAGAACTGGGCGCGCAGCGAGTCCGTTGTCCCGGTCAGGGTGGAGCGGCCGGCCAGCGCGGCCGCCACGCAACGCGCCGTGCTCGTCGCTGTGAAATCGGGTGTCAGGATCAAGGCCGTCGGTTCCGGACACAGTTTCTCGGGCATCGCCGTTTCGCCCGGCGTGCAACTCGACCTGGCCTGGGGCGGGCTGATCGACGTCGACGAGGCCACGGCCAGGGTGACCATAGCCGCCGGCACCCGCCTGCACCAGCTGCCCGCGCTGCTGGCCCCCTACGGGCTCGCCCTGGAGAATATGGGCGACATCGACAGGCAGACCATCGCCGGAGCCACCTCGACCGGCACGCACGGCACCGGCGGCGCCTTTGCCGGCCTCGCCGCCCAGATCGTCGCCGTGACGCTGATCACCGGCGACGGTTCGGTGCTGCGCGTCACCGAGACCGAGAATCCCGAGCTGCTACCCGCGGTGCGACTGGGACTCGGCGCCCTGGGCATCCTCGTGGACCTCACCATCCAGTGCGTGCCGGCGTATCTGTTGCACGCCGTCGACGCACCGGAGCCGTTCGAGGCCGTTCTGGACGGCTACCTCGAGCGCACCACCTCGGCCGACCACTTCGAGTTCTACTGGTTCCCGCACACCGAGACCGCACTCACCAAGACCAACACCCGGCTGCCACCGCGTACCGGCCGGGACCCGCTGGGCCGGCTGAACCGCTGGGTCGACGACGAACTGCTCGGCAACGCGGTGTTCCGCGCCACCTGCGCGGCGGGAGTGGTCCTGCCGCCGCTGGTGCCCAGGGTCAACCGCCTCGTCGAACGGCTCACCGGCCGCCGCGACGTCACCGACCACTCGCACCGGGTCTACGTCACCAACCGCACCGTGCGATTCCACGAGATGGAGTATGCGCTGCCGCTCCAGGCGGTGCCGGACGCACTCCGCGAGGTGCGGGCCCTGATCCAGAAGCGCGGCTGGCGCATCTCCTTCCCCCTCGAGGTCCGCTCGAGCGCGGCCGACGATGTCTGGCTCTCCACCGGCTACGGCCGCGACACCGGCTATATCGCCGTGCACAGGTACTTCCGCGAGAACCCGCAGAAGTACTTCGCCGACGTCGAGGCGATTATGCGCGCGCACGACGGTCGCCCACACTGGGGGAAGATGCACAACCTGGACGCGGACACGCTTCGCCAGGTCTACCCGCGCTTCGACGACTTCCTCGCCGTGCGGGACCGGCTCGACCCGGAGCGTCGATTCGCCAACCGTTACCTGGAAAGAGTTCTTGGGCCATGAACAGCAACACCCCGGCGTCCCGCGCCTGGCAGCACCGGGCCGCCGAACTGGGCGATCGGCTCCCCACCGGTTTCCAGATCGGCACGGCCACCTCGGCCTTCCAGATCGAGGGTGGCGCGCGTGACGGCGGCCGCGGCGAATCCCATTGGGATGCCTTCACCCGCGAGCCCGGCCGCATCCTGGACGGCCAGAACGCGTCGGTCGCCGCCGACCACATCGGCAAGCTGACCGAGGATGTCACCCTGCTTCGGGAGTTGGGCGCAGACAGCTATCGGTTCTCCTTCGCCTGGCCGCGCCTGCAACCCGACGGTCGTGGGACGCTGAACCGGTCGGGTCTGGCGTTCTACGACAGGCTGCTCGATCAGCTGCTCGGCAACGGCATCAGCCCGATGGCAGCCCTGTCGCACTGGGACACCCCCGCTGCGCTCCGTGGCGGCTGGCTGAACCGTGACACCGCGATGAGATTCGGCGATTACGCCCACGAGATGGGTGCGGTCTTCGGCGACCGCATCGACCGGTGGGTCACCATCGCCGACCCGGCGACGGTGATGTTCAACGGCTACCTGATCGGCGTGCACGCCCCGGGCCAGGCGCTCTTGTTCGACGCGTTACCGGCCGGACACCACCAGCTGCTCGGTCACGGCCTCGCCGTGCAGGGGCTGCGCGCCGCCGACGTGCGCGGCGGGATCGGCCTCGTCAATGGGCACTCGCCGGTGCAGAGCGCCACCGACCGGGAGGCCGACCGCGACGCCGCGGCCCTCTACGACCTGCTGCACAACCGGCTCTTCGCCGATCCGGTGCTGCTCGGCCGCTACCCGGACCCCGTCGGCGTGTTCGAGAACGAGCTGCGCTACCTGCACGAGATCGAACCCGACGACCTGCGCACGATCCACCAGCCGCTGGACTTCTACGGCGTTGACTACTTCCAGCCCAGCCGGGTGGCGGCCGGAGCGGCCAAACCGGTGCGCGCCCCCGAGGACCGTCCCGCCGACGAACGCCCGGTCAGCAGCCGGTTGCCGTTCCACCTGACCGAGTTCCGCGAACATCCGGTCACCGGGTTCGGCTGGCCCAACGCCCCCGAGTACCTGCCGGTGCTGCTGGCCGAACTGCGGGACCGCTACGCCGAGGCCCTGCCTCCGGTCTATCTCACCGCGGGCGGCGCGAGCTATCCCGACGCAGCGGATGTCCGTGGCGCGGTGACAGACCTGGCCCGCATCGACTACCTGGCCGAGCACCTCGTGGCGGCCGTGGACGCCGTCGCGCCCGGCGGACCGGCCGAGGGTGTCGACCTTCGCGGCTACCTGGTCTGGTCGCTGCTGGACGGCTTCGAATGGGCGGCCGGCTACACCCAACGCTTCGGCCTGGTCCACGTGGACTTCACCGACCCCGCCCGCAAGCGCACCCCCAAACTCTCCTACCGCTGGCTCCAGGAAGTCCTCAGCGCTCGATAGGTTCGCGAGGTGCGAGATAAGCCCCGAAAACCGGCCCGGATGGGTGCTTTTCTCACAGTTCGCGGACCGGGGCGGGACGATTCCTTGGAGTGTGATGGGAAGCACATGGGAGCCCCAGCGGGCTTCGTTATGATGGGGCTCGAACACGTATCGCCCAGGTCAAATCGCAAGGAGACGCTGCCATGGAATGGCTCATCCCGGTCCTCATCGTCGTCGCACTCGTTGCGATCGCGGGTATCTACCTGTGGGCGACCTACAACTCGCTCATCACCCTCAAGGTGCGGGTGGATGAAGCGTGGAGCGACATCACTGTGCAGCTCAAGCGCCGTGCCGACCTCATCCCGAATCTGATCGAAACCGTCAAGGGCTACGCGGCTCACGAGAAGTCGGTTTTCGAGAACGTGACCAAGGCGCGCGCCGAGACGCTCTCCGCGCAGGGCCCGGTGGACGCCGCCGCGGCCGAGAACCACATGCAGACGGCCCTGAAGAGCATCTTCGCCGTCGCCGAGGCGTACCCGCAGCTGCAGGCCAGCCAGAACTACCTGCAGCTGCAGGGCGAGCTGGTCGACACCGAAGACAAGATCCAGGCCTCACGCCGGTTCTACAACGGTGGCGTGCGCGAGCTGAACACCAAGATCCAGGTCTTCCCGAACCACCTGTTCGCGAAGAACCTCGGCTTCAGCCAGCGCGAGTTCTTCGAGGTCAGCGACTCCGCGGCCATCGCCGAACCGCCCCGCGTGCAGTTCTAACCGCCACACCTGTAACCGCAGCCCCGAAGAGGACCCATGTACAGCGCGATCGCGCGTAACAAGCGCAACACCGTCTTCATCATTGTGCTGTTCGTGGTGATCATCTCCGGTCTCGGCTGGCTCGCCGGTCTTGCCTACGGTGTACAGGGTCCCGGCGTGCTCATCCTCACCCTGGTGATCGCCGGCGGTTACGCGCTGATCCAGTACTTCGCGGCCGGTCGGCAGTCGATCGCCATGAGCGGGGGCATCCGGGTGAACAGCGTCACCGATCACCCCCGACTCTGGCGCATCGTGGAAAACCTGTCGATCACAACGGGCACGCCGATGCCCGAGGTGTACATCATCAACGACCCGGCGCCCAACGCCTTCGCCACCGGCCGAGACCCCAAACACGCCATCGTGGCCGCCACCACCGGTCTGCTTGACATCATGGACGACGCCGAACTGGAGGGCGTCATGGCCCACGAGATCGGGCACGTGCGCAACTACGACATCCGCGTCTCGATGATCGTGTTCGGCCTGGTCGTCGCCGTCGGTTTCATCTCCGACATCTTCCTGCGGATGGCGTTCTTCGGCCGCGGCAACAACAACAACGGCAACCCGATCGTGCTGGTGTTCGGCCTGGTCGCCCTGATCGTGGCCCCGCTGATCGCCTCGGTTGTGCAGCTGGCCGTGTCGCGGCAGCGCGAGTACCTGGCGGATGCCACCGGCGCGCTGACCACCCGTCAACCGGATGCCCTGGCCAGCGCCCTGGCCAAGCTGGGCGAGTACGGCCGCCCGATGCGCAAGCAGAACACCTCGATGGCGCACCTGTGGATCGCCGACCCGCTCAAGCCCGGTGTGATGGACAAGCTCTTCGCCACGCACCCGCCGCTGACCGAGCGCATCGAGCGGCTGCACGCGATGGGCAGCACCTTCTAAGGCGCTAGATCTCCGCGGCGAGAGCGGCCGCGAGGTTGCCGCGGGGGACCACCTCGATGTCGGACAGACCCTGCCAGGCCGCGGTGCTCCGCAGCACCTCGGCCAGGCGTGCGGCGGTGTCGCCGGGCGCAGTGGGCTCGGCCCAGCTGGCCTGCACCCGCAGCACTCCGGCCTGCCTGTCGTTCTTGAGGTCGACGCGGCCCACGATGGTGTCGCCGAGCAGCACCGGCAGCACGTAGTAGCCGAACTGCCGTTTCTCCTGGGGGGTGTAGATCTCGATGCGGTAGTGGAAGTCGAACAGTCGTAGCGCCCGCGCCCGTTCCCAGACCACGGGGTCGAACGGGCTGAGCACCGCCGCGGCGTCCAGCCGGCGGGGCAGCCGGGCGTCCCGGTGCAACCAGGCGGCGCCGGCGGCCCCGCCCCGGCCCCAACCGGGGACCTCGACCGGAATCAGCTCACCCTCATCCTCGAGTTCGGCGATCGCGGCGCGGGAGGGCTCGGTGCGCAACCGGAAGTAGTCGGCCAGGTCTTTCACAGTGCCGATGCCGTGGGCCCTGGCCGCTTGCGAGATGAGCGCACGGTGCGCGTCGGCGGCAGGCACCTCCCGGTCGAGCAGCGCGGTCGGGAAGACCTGCTCGGGCAACGCGTAGACCCTCTCGAACCGTTGGCGGCCGCCGCTGACCACGTCGCCCCAGCGGAACAGTGTCTCCAGGCCGATCTTCACATCCGACCAGCCCCACCAGGGGCCGCTGCGCTTGTTGGCGTCGTGTTCGATCGCGCTGGCGCGCATGGGGCCGTTGGCGGCCAGCTCGGCCCGCAGCCAGGCAAGCATGGGGGCGTTCTCCTGCGACCAGTGGGTGTCGTCGGCGGCCGCTTTGTCCCTGTATGCCTGCATCCGCCAGCGGAACAGCGGCCAGTCATCGACCGGGATCAGCGATGCCTCGTGCACCCAGTACTCGGTGAGTCGCGGCTTGGCGCCGGTGCTCAACCTGTCGAGCTGGGCCTTGTCGTAGGGGCCGAGACGGCTGAACGCCGGCATGTAGTGGCTGCGTTCGAAGACGTTCACCGAGTCGATCTGCAGCAACCCGAGCCGCTCCACGAGGGCGCCGAGCTGGCGGATGCCTGGAGTGGGCGCGGCCGGGCGGCCGAAGCCCTGCGCGGCGAGGGCGACACGGCGGGCGAGGGCGGGCGAGATCGTCTGGAGCACGCCTCGACCCTACCGGCGGCCGGCGACATGCGACGTTCACGCCGCGTTCAACCCTGCGGTGTGCCGGCGCAACCCGCCGCTTCTAGTCTCGCAGCGACCGGTAGAGCCGGTCATCACCCTGCTCTCTCATACGGAGGACCCTTGCTTACCACCCGCACCCTGGCCGCTTCCCTCGCCGCGACAGCCATCGTCGCCCTCACCCTCACGGGCTGCGCGAGCGGCACCGCCGAGGCGACCGGCACCGACGGTTCCGTCGACGCGGCCACCGCCACCAGCATCTCCGCCTTCGGCGACCTGGCCGGCCTCGAGGCCGCCGCCATCGAGGAGGGCGCCCTGAACGTCATCGCCCTTCCGCGGGACTGGGCCAACTATGGCGCTGTTCTGGACCTCTTCGCCGAGAAGTACCCCGAGATCACCATCACCGAGGCCGCCCCTGACGGCTCCAGCGCCGAGGAAATCCAGGCAGCCGAGAACCTGGCCGGCCAGGACACCGCCCCCGACGTCTTCGACCTGGGCCTGGCCGTTGCCCTGGCCAACACCGACCAGTTCGCCCCGTACCAGGTGGCCACCTGGTCCGATATCCCCGACGCGCTGAAGGAAGAGAGCGGCCTGTACGTGGGTGACTACGGCGGATACATGGCGGTGGGCTACGACCCCGACGCCGTTCCCGCACCCGAGTCGTTGGCCGACCTGCTCGGCGCCGACTACAAGGGCAAGGTCGCCATCAACGGCGACCCGACCCAGGCAGGGGCGGCTTTCGCCGCCGTCGGCATGGCCGCCGTGCAGAACGACGGCTCGGTCGACGACTTCCAGGCCGGTATCGACTTCTTCAGTGACCTCAACGCCGCCGGCAACTTCGTGAAGATCGACCCGACCCCCGCCACCATCGCCTCGGGAGAGACCCCCGTCGTCTTCGACTGGGACTACCTCAACGTCGGCTACGGCGCCCAGCTGGAGGGTGAGCGCAACTGGGAGGTCGTGGTCTTCCCCGGCACCGGCTACGCCGGCTACTACAACCAGGCGATCAACGTGGATGCGCCGCACCCGGCCGCCGCGCGCCTCTGGCAGGAATTCCTCTACAGCGACGAGGCGCAGAACCTCTGGCTTGAAGGAGGCGCCCGCCCGGCGCGCGCCGACGCCATGGCCGAGGCCGGCACGATCGACGCCGACCTGTTCGACGCCCTGCCCGCCGTGCCGGACACCACAGTGGTCCCGACCGCCGCGCAGAGCGAAGCCGCGGCAACGCTGCTCGGCGAGAAGTGGGCCGCGGCTGTCCAGTAGGTTCCGTGTGCCGGCAGCAGCCTTCGGGCTGCTGCCGTTCGCGGTTTATGTGCTGCTCTTCCTGGCCCTGCCGACCCTGATCGCCGTCGGCACCGGCTTCATCGGCAACGACGGCGGCTTCACCCTCGACACCGTCGCCGCGCTCGGCGACCCCGTGGTCCTGGCCGCCTTCGGCAGCTCGATCTGGTTGTCGGCGCTGACCGCGATCATCGGCGCCGTCGTGGGCGCCCTGGTCTGCTACGCCCTGCTCGGCGCCCGCCCGGACGGGGCGTTGCGCTCCACCGTCGATTCCCTCAGTAGCGTCATCGCCCAGTTCGGCGGCGCCATGCTCGCCTTCGCGTTCACCGCGACCATCGGCATCCAGGGCATGGTCACCCTGCTGCTGCAGGAGCGCCTGGGCATCGACATCTTCGCCGACGGGGTCTGGCTCTATGAACTGCCCGGCCTGGTGCTGCCGTACATCTACTTTCAAGTGCCCCTGATGATCATCACCTTCATGCCGGCGCTCGCGTCGCTCAAGTCGACCTGGGCGGAAGCCAACGCCACCCTCGGCGGCAGCCCGCGCACCTACTGGCTGCGCATCGGCCTGCCGGTGCTGGCGCCGTCGTTCCTGGGCGGCCTGCTGCTCCTGTTCGCCAACGCGTTCTCCTCGTACGCCACCGCCGCCACCCTCACCAGCCAGGGCGCGCAGATCGTGCCGCTGCAGATCCGGTCGGCGCTGACCAGCGAGACCATGCTCGGCCGGGAGAACCTGGCCGGTGCGCTGGCGCTGGGGATGATCCTGGTGATGACCGTCGTGATGATCGGCTACTCCAAGCTGGCGTCCCGCGCCGCGAGGTGGCAGCGATGACCGCGGGTCTCCGGTCGGTGCGCGGCGTCGCGCACGCGCCCGGCCGGCTCACCCGGATGCTGATCCTCGGCGGGGTCGGCCTGGTCTTCGCGGTGCCGATCCTCGCGATGATCGAGTTCACCCTGCGACGCGGCCTGGTCGGCGGCTACGACTTCCAGCGCTGGATCGAGCTGTTCCAGAACGGGCTGACCGGCGAGTACGCCCCGGTTCTTGTCGCCCTCGGCAACTCGGTGGGTCTGGCCGTCGGCACCGTCGTGATCGTGCTGGTGCTGCTGGTGCCGACGATGCTGCTCGTGCACATCCGGTTCCCCCGGTTGCGCCGCACGCTGGAGATCGTGTGCATCCTGCCCATCTCCATCCCCGCGATCGTCCTCGTGGTGGGCCTGGCCCCGGTATTCAGCGTGCTGGCCCGGTTCGCGGGCAGCGGCGTCTGGACGCTGGCATTCGCGTACGGCATCACCGTGCTGCCGTTCGCGTACCGGGCGATCCAGGCCAACCTGGACGGAGTGGACGTGCGCACGCTCAGCGAGGCGGCGCGCACCCTCGGCGCCGGCTGGGCCAGTGTGCTGGTGCGGGTGCTCGTGCCGAACCTCCGCCGCGGGATCCTGGCCGGCGCGTTCATCGCCGTGGCCGTGGTGCTGGGCGAGTTCACCATCGCGTCGCTACTGAGCCGGGTCAACCTGCAGACCGCGCTCGTGGTGGTGAGCAAGAACGACCCGTACAGCGCCGTGATCCTCTCGCTGCTTGCACTGTTCGCGGCGTTCCTGCTGTTGCTGGCCATCGGCCGGCTCGGCACCGAACGTCGCCGGCCGGCCCGCACCCCGACCACCCCCACCCCGACCACCCCGACCTCCGGCGGAGACCAGTCATGAGTCACATCCAAACGCCCCCAGTTCAGCAGAAGACCATCGTCGAGTTCGCCGGCGTGGCCAAGCGCTACGGCGGCCACCTGGCGCTGACCGAGTTCGACCTCACCCTGCAGCCCGGCGAACTCGTGGCACTGCTCGGCCCCAGCGGCAGCGGCAAGACCACGGCGCTGCGGGTGCTGGCTGGCTTGGAGAGCTGCGACGACGGACGCATCCTGATCAACGGCGACGACGTCTCCGGGCTGCCGACCAGCCGCCGCGACATGGGCATGGTGTTCCAGTCCTACTCGCTGTTCCCACACCTGAGCGCCGGCGAGAACGTCGAATTCGGGCTGCGGATGCGCCGGGTGCCGGCCGCCGAGCGCCGCGAACGGGCCGTGGCGGCCCTGGCCCTGGTCGGCCTGGACGCCCACTACGGCCGGTTCGCGCACGAACTCTCCGGCGGCCAGCAGCAGCGGGTGGCCCTGGCCAGGGCGCTGGTCACCCGGCCCAGGGTGCTGCTGCTCGACGAACCGCTCTCGGCGCTGGACGCCAAGGTGCGGGTGCAGCTGCGCGATGAGATCCGGCGCATCCAGACCGAGCTGGGCATCACCACCCTCTTTGTGACGCACGACCAGGACGAGGCCCTCGCCGTCGCCGACAGGGTCGCGGTGATGCGGGACGGCCGGATCGAGCAGGTGGGCACGCCGGAGGAGCTCTATACCCGGCCGGCGACGCCGTTCATCGCGGATTTCGTGGGGCTGAGCAACCGGCTGCCCGGAGCGGTGCGGCACGGCTTCGCCGAGGTGCACGGGGTGGTCCTGCCGCTGCTGGACCCGTCCCACGCGGATGGGCCGGTGCGGGTCTTCGTGCGTCCAGAGGACCTGACGCTGATCACGGCCGGGACGCCAGGGGACGCTGCGTCAGGTATGAGCCTGGCCGGCACCGTGCTGGTCTCCAGCTTCCTCGGCTCGTTGCGCCGCACCAGCGTGCAGCTCGAGCAGGGCGGCACCGTCGTGGTGCAACACGACGTCCGCGACCGCCATCAGGTGGGCGAGAGCGTGCTGGTGCGCTTTGCCGGCGCACCCGTCCCGGTGGAAGCCGTGCAGGACCTCGCCGCCGCGCTCCCACGCCGTCCTAGACTGGTTCGGTGAGCACACCCACGGGAAGTCCCGGCTGGTTCGGCCGCCGGCGTAAACACCGAACGACCCCCTCGACCGCGCCGATCACGGCGGTCCTGACGCCGGTGCAGCCGGAGACCAACGGCGTGGACGAGAACATCCCGGCGGGCATCCGCCTGGCCGGCGCGTGGGCGTGGCGTCTTCTCGTGATCGCCGCCGTGATCGCCGTGCTGCTGTACCTGATCGTGCAGCTGCGTTTCATCGTGATCCCGCTGCTCGTGGCGGTGCTGGTGTCCGCCCTGCTCGTTCCGCTGGTCGGCTTCCTCACCCGGCATCACTGGCCCAAGGGGCTCGCCGTCGCGGCGGCTCTGGTCGGCACCCTCGCGGTGATCGCCGGTCTCGTGACGCTGGCCGTCACGCAGATCGCCGCCGGCTCGGTGGGGCTGAGCGCCCGGTTCGCGGCGTCGTACGCGAACCTCAAGGAGGTCCTGGCGGCGTCGCCGTTGCAGCTGAGCAACGCCGAGATCAACGGCTATCTCAGCCAGGCAGTCGACGCCCTCCAGGCCGACAGCCAGATCTTCATCAGCGGCGCCCTGTCGCTGGGGTCGTCGCTGGGGCACCTGGCCACCGGTGCGCTCCTCACCCTGTTCAGCCTGCTGTTCATCCTCATCGACGGTAAGGGCATCTGGAATTGGATCGTCAGGATCTTTCCCCGCCGGGCCCGACCCGCCGTCGCCGGGGCCGGCGCGGCCGGCTGGACGACCCTGGGCAACTTCGCCAGGGTGCAGATCCTGGTCGCCACGATCGACGCGATCGGCATCGGCGCCGGAGCCGCGATCCTGGGCGTGCCGATGGCCATCCCGATCGGCGTGCTGGTGTTCCTGGGCTCGTTCGTCCCGATCGTCGGCGCCGTGGCCACGGGCGCCGTGGCCGTGCTGATAGCGCTGATCTTCAACGACTGGTTCGTGGCCCTGCTGATGCTCGGGGTGGTGCTGCTCGTGCAGCAGATCGAAGGCCATGTGCTGCAGCCGCTGATCATGGGCACCGCCGTCAAGGTGCATCCGCTCGGCGTGGTGCTGGTCGTGGCGGCCGGTGCTCTGCTGGCCGGCATCCCGGGCGCCCTGTTCGCGGTTCCCGTCGCTGCCGTGCTGAACGTTATGATCAGCTACATCCATAGCGGTGCCTGGCGCGGGGGAGTGCCGCCGGCCGGCGCTGCACCCGGCTCCATTCTGTGGCAGACGATTCCGCAGCGGCCGGGCTTCCGGCCGCAGCGCACCGTCGCCCTCACCGAGAGCAGAGTAAGAGAGACCCGTCCATGACAGACACCCCCGCAGTTCTCGCCGGCGCAGCCCGTGCCGACACGACCTTGGCCGGCCCCACCCTCGAAGACTTCGAGACCGCCCGCACCGTGGTGTCGCGGGTGGCCGATGTCACGCCGATGGAAAGCTCCCGCTACCTCTCGGCGATCCTCGGTGCACCGGTCTTCCTCAAGTGCGAGAACCTGCAGCGCACCGGATCCTACAAGATCCGCGGCGCGTACCACCGGCTGTCCAAGCTCACCGACGAGGAGAAGGCCCGCGGCGTCGTCGCCGCCTCGGCCGGCAACCACGCCCAGGGGGTGGCCTTCGCCGCCAGGGAACTCGGCATCGAGGCGACCATCTTCATGCCCGTCGGCGTGGCGCTGCCCAAGCTGCAGGCCACCCGCGACTACGGGGCCCAGGTGATCCTGCGCGGGCACACGGTCACGGAGCCGCTCCTGGCCGCCGCCGAGTACGCCCGCGAGACCGGCGCGGTCCTGATTCCCCCGTTCGACCACCCGGATGTCGTGGCCGGCGCCGGCACCCTCGGCCTCGAGGTCCTCGACCAGATGCCCGACCTCGAGACCGTGATCGTGCCGATCGGCGGTGGCGGGCTGACCTCAGGCATGGCCAGTGTGCTCAAGCAGTACTCGGCACGGCACAACCGTCGGATCCGGGTCATCGGGGTGCAGTCGGAGAACGCGGCGGCGTACCCGCCGTCCATCGCCGCGGGGGAGGCCCTCGCCATCGACATCACCCCGACCATGGCCGACGGCATCGCCGTGGCCAAGCCGGGACTGCTGAACTTCGCCATCATCCGCGACGCCGTCGACGAGATCGTCACCGTCAGCGAGGACGACATGGCCAGGGCGATCCTGGTGCTCCTCGAGCGGGCCAAGCTCGTCGTCGAGCCGGCCGGCGCCGTCTCGGTCGCCGCCATCCTGGCCGGCAAGATCACGAACACCGGCCGCACCGTTGCGGTGCTCTCGGGCGGCAACATCGACCCGTTGCTCATGCAGCGCGTGATCAGCCACGGCCTGGCGGCATCCGGCCGGTACCTCAAGCTGCGGATCATGCTGCCCGACCGTCCGGGCCAGCTCGCCCGGATCTCCGAGCTGCTCGCCGAGGCGCATGCCAACGTCATCGAGGTCCTGCACACCCGCCACGGCGCCGGCCTGCAGATCAGCGAGGTGGAGCTGGACATCAGCGTCGAGACCCGCGGCCCCGAACACCGCCAGCACGTCGTCGACACCCTGCGCGCCGCCGGGTACGATCCCCGCACCGACTAGACCGGACACAGAAAAACGGCCGGCTGCGTGAGCAGCCGGCCGTTCGTGTCACCAGGGGCAGTTAGCCGGTGAAGGTCTCCACGAGGTGGATCTCCACGGCGATCTGCTTGCCGTTGGGGGTCTCGTAGCTCGTCTTCGCGCCGACCTTGAGCCCGATGATGGCTTCGCCCAGGGGGCTCTTCTCGCTGTACACGTCCAGGTCGCTGTCGCCGGCGATCTCCCGGCTGCCGATGAGGAACCGGCTCTCGTCACCGGCGATGGTGGCGGTGATGACGGTTCCGGGCTCGACGACGCCCTTGCTCTCGGGGGCGTGGCCCACCTCTGCGGTGCGCAGCAGCAGGGTGAGGGTGCGGATGCGCGCCTCCATCTTGCCCTGCTCCTCCTTGGCCGCGTGGTAGCCGGCGTTCTCCTTGAGGTCGCCCTCCGAGCGCGCGGACTCGATCTTGTTGGCGATGTCCACCCGAGCAACAGTGCTGAGAGTGTCCAGCTCCGCAGCGAGGCGGTCATAGGCCTCCTGGGTCAGCCAGGTGACCGAGGTTTCGGTAGTCATGGTTCTCTCCTTCTCGTGCTGATCGGTGGTGCGCCGGCAGATAGTGCGCCGATGGTGCCGCAGGAAGCGGCCGTTCGTCGCTGGGCAGGTCACGGCCTGACACGTCACGTCCTAGAACATCGCGGCCTAGTACGTCACGACATACAGCGGACGCCCCGACTTCTGTCAGGGCGAATACATCAGTCTAGGTCAACCAGCAGCGGTAAATCAATCCTGTGTTGCTCAACTCGGTCGTCTTCACGATCTCGGTGAACGAGCGGGTGTAGTCGGCGGACGGCGCCAGATCGATGACCTTCCAGCCCACCACGGTGAACGACTCGTTGAGCGCCTGCACAGCGCAGCTGGCGGCGTTCTGCGGGGGCAGCGATACCTCGAAGGTCACGCTGATGCTGTCCTCGTCGATGATCTGGTGCCTGGTGTCCCTGGCTTCGATTTCCGGGCCCGCACCGTCCAGGCCCGCCCAGACGACCCATCCGGTGAGGATCAGGGCGAAGAGGCCGGCAACGACCCAGAGCACCCGGCGGTCGCGGCGGGTGCTGCCGGGGGTTCGCCCATAGCGTTCGTCGAGGTTGTTGCTCACGGCCACTCAGACTCCACACTCACGGTTCAACGATTAGGCTTGTACCTTAGGTTAGCTGGCATTTCTGAGGAGTTTCATGACCCTGCGGCTCTTGGCAGTGCACGCCCATCCCGACGACGAGTCGAGCAAGGGCGCCGCGACATACGCGTACTACCGAAGCCTCGGCGCCGAGGTTCTCATCGTGAGCTGCACGGGCGGTGAACGCGGCAGCATCCTCAACGAGGACCTGGCCGACGTGGCCATGGCCGAGCGCGACCTCGCCGGCCTCCGCCGCCGGGAGATGGCGGCGGCCCAGCAGGCGATGGGCATCCAACACCTGTGGCTGGGCTACCAGGATTCCGGCATGGCCGACGACGGCGGGGTGCCCAAGAACTCCTTCGCCGACGTGCCGCTGGAGTACTCGGCCGAACCCCTGGTGCGCATCATCCGCGATTTCCGTCCCCAGGTGCTCATCACCTACGACGAGAACGGCGGCTACCCGCACCCCGATCACATTCGCTGCCACCAGGTCTCTGTCGAGGCGTTCCGCGCCGCGGCCGACGCCGACCGGTATCCGGATGCCGGCGCGCCGTGGCAGATCGACAAGCTGTACTACGACCGCATCTTCAACCTCGAGCGCATGGACGCCATGTACCTCGAGCTCAGCATTACCGAACCGGACTCCGACCTACTCGAACCGCTGGCCAGCGCCAGGGAACGGATGAGCGAGTACCCGAACCTCGCCACGACGCACGTGCCGATCGGGGACTTCCTGGAGGTGCGCGACGATGCGTTGCGGTCGCACGCCAGCCAGGTGTCGCCGACGAGCAGTTTCTTTTTCTGGCCCAACGACATGGTGCGCAAGGCCTGGCCCTACGAGGACTTCCAACTCGTCGAATCGAAAGTTGACACGAACATGCCCGAATCCGATCTTTTCAGTGGTGTGAGGGACGACGCGTGAGCGGGATGTTCTCTCCCGTGGTCAGCTTCATCCTGTCCAACACCCCGGCGCCCGAGTTCAACCCCGACACCGTCACACCGGGCCCGTGGGGCTTCTTCGCGATCTTCTTCGTCGCGGCCGTGACCCTGCTGCTGGGCATGGACCTGGCCCGCCGCATCCGCCGCACGACGTACCGTGCGGAGATGCAGGACCGGCTGCAGGCCGAGGTCGCCGGACGCGACGCGCTGGCCGCCCAGAAGAAGGACACGCCAGAAGCCTGAGGTCGGGGGTACCCGCTTACGGGTACAGCGGATGCGTGGCGATGATCAGGATCGCGAACCAGTGGCAGAGGAACGCCACCACGGTGAGCGAGTGGAAGATCTCGTGGAAGCCGAACACCCCGGGAATCGGGTTGGGCTTCTTGAGACCGTAGACGACGGCGCCGACCGAGTAGCAGAGCCCGCCGACCATGATCAGGCTCATCATCAGGGCATCGGCCTGGAAGAAGTCGACGATGAACATCAGCGCGCCCCAGCCCAGTGCGAGGTAGAGCGGCACGTACAGCCAGCGCGGGGCGTTGATCCAGAACACCCTGAACGCGATGCCGAGGATCGCGCCGCCCCAGACCAGGGTCAGCAGCAGCACTGCCTTGTCCGGCGGCAGGGCCAGCACCGTGATGGGCGTGTACGATCCGGCGATCAGCAGGAAGATGTTGGCGTGGTCGATGCGCTTGAGCACCATGCGGGTGCGCGGCTGCCAATTGAAGCGGTGGTACAGCGCCGAATTGCCGAACAGGAGCATCGAACTGGCCACGAAAACCGCCGAACTCCATTTAGCAGCCGGGCCGTCCGCCGCGAGCAGCAGGATGATGCCGGCGACGATGGTGACCGGGAACGTGCCGGCGTGGATCCAGCCCCGCCAGGTGGGCTTTTCGGGAACCGGATGCTCGATCTCGTCTTCGAGGAGGGGGAGATTCGGGATGTCATCCGTAGCGGCCATGCTGTCAGGATACGGCAGCCTCGGCGGCGCCGCGGCGCGAACGCGGGCCGGATTGAGCTAGCGTAACTGTGTGCAGATGCGGCAATTCTCCCTCGGACGCGGACTCCTCTACAGGGTCTACCAGCGTCGGCTGCGTCGCGGGCTGACCGCGGCGGTCCTGCCGCGGCACGTGGCCATGATCATCGACGGCAACCGCCGGTGGGCCAAACAGCTCGGCTACGACTCCGCCGCCCACGGCCACCGGGCCGGGGCCGCGAAGATGCGCGAATTCCTGGAGTGGTGCGACGATCTCGGTATCTCCGTCGTCACGCTGTACCTGCTCTCGGCCGACAACCTCACCCAACGCCCGACCGAGGAACTCGACGCCCTTTTCGAGATCATCGCCGACCTCGCCGAGGACCTGTCGCACTACCGCGACTGGAAGGTGCAGCAGGTCGGGTCGAAGAAGTGCCTGCCCGGGCCCCTGGAGGGCGCCCTGTCCGCCGCGGAGGCCCGCACGCACGCCAACACGGGACTGCACGTGAACCTCGCCGTCGGCTACGGCGGCCGCACCGAGATCACCGACGCGATGCGCAGCATCGTCGCCACCCACCATGCCCACGGCGGCACTCTCGAGGACCTCGCCGAAACCCTCACCCCCGAACTCATCGGCCAACACCTGTACACGGGCGGCCAGCCCGACCCCGACCTCGTCATCCGCACCTCGGGCGAGCAGCGCCTCAGCGACTTCATGCTCTGGCAGAGCGCGCACAGCGAGTTCTATTTCGTCGAGGCCCTCGGCCCCGACCTCCGCCAGGTCGACTTCCTGCGGGCGCTGCGCGACTTCGCCAAACGGCACCGCAGGTTCGGCGGGTGAGCGCGGTCGAGACGCCCCTCGCCGCCTACCTGAACGGCTTCACCGAAGACCCCGGCTACCTGGACTACGGCCGTATCGGCCCCATGTCCAGCGCCGTCGTCGCCGAAACGCGCGGCCAGACCGAGATCCTGGCCAGGGCCCGACACGGTAGCCTCGGCCACTTCGGCGAGCAAGATCTGCGGATGCGCACCGCCGTGGCCGCGGGCCTGGGGTTCAGGGCCGACCAGATCGTCTCCCAACCGAACACCAGCATGGGCCTCATGCACGCCATGTTCGGCCTGACCGGCGACGTGCTGCTGTCACCGGCGGACTTTCCGAGCCTGCCGTTCGCGGCCAGCCGTGCCGCGGAGGCCCTGCACGTGGCGATGCCGCAGTGGCTCACGGCCGACGGCGGCGAGAACAGCGCCGGGCAGGTCACGCCCGGCCAGGTGCGGGACCAGCTGACACCGACCACCGTCGCGGTCGCCGTCAGCCTCGTCGATTCCCGCACGGGCTTCAGGGCCGACCTGGAAGGCATCCGGCAGGTCATCGGTGACAGGCTGCTCATCGTCGACGCCATTCAGGGCTTCGGGGTGGTGGATGCCGCCTACGAGGCGGCCGATGTCGTCGCCTCCGGCGGCCAGAAGTGGGTCAGGGCCGGTTGGGGAACCGGCTTCCTCGCCCTGAGCGACCGCGCCGTGGAACGGCTCACCCCGGTTGTCTCCGGATTCACCGGCACCGAGATCACCGAGCCGTGGGACCAGGTACCGCCGCCGGCACACGCGGCGTCGGCGTTCGGGGTGACCAACGGGGACGGCATCGCCCAGGCCCGGTTCGCGACGGCGCTGGAGGAGATCCAGGCCGCGGGCCTGCCCGCCATCGAGGCCCTGGTGTGCGCCAACGTCGAGCGACTGATCGATCTGGCCGACCAGTTCGGCATTCCGGTGCTCTCCGCCAGGGACGCCAGGGAACGGGCCGGCCTGGTGGTACTGGTACCGCCCGTGGAACGCCTCACCGCGCTCGGCGCCGCGCTGCACAACCACGGCGTGACGGTCACGACCCGGGGCGGCACGGTGCGGCTCAGCGTGCACGCGCACCTCGCCGACGAGACCGTCGACATGCTGCGCGGCGCCTTCACGGCGTACGCCGCCGCCGCCGGATACTGACCTAGCCGGCACCCGCCCGACGAACGTTAACGTCTCATGACGTTGGGCGTGTCGCTTTTCCAATTCCCAGCCACCCGACGTACGTTCATCTCATCAGGTATGGCGCCTGATCGAGACGGCCACATAAGTACGGCTCGAGAAAAAGCTTGTGGCCGCTCGCCAACAAATCCGCACCCTCGGGTGCGGGGTGGGAGTGGTTGTGACCGCTAATCGAACCGACTACCTGAACGCAGAACACACACCGTCAGGGGTCGACCAAACCGAGCGCACCTTCGTGCTGGACACCTCGGTTCTCCTGTCCGATCCGAAGGCGATCTTCCGGTTCGCCGAACACTCCGTCGTACTGCCGGTAGTGGTGATCACCGAACTGGAGTCCAAGCGCAACGACCCGGAGATCGGCTACTTCGCCCGGCAGGCGCTGCGGTACCTCGACGAACTGCGGGTCAAGCACGAACGACTCGACTTCGCCATCCCGGTGGGGGAGGGCGGCAGCCTGCGGGTCGAGCTGAACCACTCGAACATGTCGGTGCTGCCCTCCGGGTTGCAGCTGGGCGACAACGACTCGCGCATCCTCGCGGTGGCCATGAACCTGGCCAACGACGGACTCGCCGTCACCGTGGTGTCCAAGGACCTGCCGTTGCGGGTGAAGGCCGCCTCGATCGGACTGACCGCAGACGAGTACCGGCACGAGCTGGCTGTGGACTCCGGCTGGACGGGCATGGACGAGATCACCCTGAGCGCGGAGCAGGTCAACGACCTCTACGACAAGGAGTCCCTGCAGACCCGCCTGGTGCAGGACATGCCGGTCAACACGGGCCTGGTGATCCACTCCGACCGCGGCTCGGCCCTCGGCCGGGTCACCGGGCGGGGCGAGCTACGCCTGGTGCGCGGGGACCGCGACCTGTTCGGCCTGCACGGCCGCTCGGCCGAGCAACGCCTGGCGATCGACCTGCTGCTGGACCCGGAGATCGGCATCCTGTCGTTGGGAGGTCGAGCGGGGACGGGGAAGTCGGCGCTCGCTCTCTGCGCCGGCCTGGAAGCCGTGCTGGAACGGCAGCAGCACCGCAAGATCATGGTGTTCCGGCCGCTGTACGCGGTGGGCGGCCAGGAGCTCGGCTACCTGCCCGGTGACGCACAGGAGAAGATGGGCCCCTGGGGCCAGGCGGTGTTCGACACCCTCGGCGCACTGGTGAGCGAGAACGTCCTGGAGGAGGTCGTCGAGCGCGGCATCCTCGAGGTGCTGCCACTGACCCACATCCGTGGTCGGAGCCTGCACGACGCCTTCGTGATCGTCGACGAGGCGCAGTCGCTGGAGCGGAACGTGCTGCTGACGGTGCTCAGCCGGATCGGGCAGAACTCCAGGGTGGTGCTCACCCACGATGTGGCCCAGCGTGACAACCTGCGGGTGGGCCGCTTCGACGGTGTCGCGAGTGTGATCGAAACGCTGAAGGGCCACCCCTTGTTCGCCCACATGACCCTCACCCGGTCCGAGCGCAGCGCCATCGCCGCCCTCGTGACCGAGATGTTGGAGGGAAACGAGCTGGCCTGACGCCGAGTTGCCCACCTCCGGACGAGTTGCCCCCGCACAGCGGGGCAACTCGTCCGGAACGGGACACGTCGCGGGATTACGCCTGTGGCGGCCGGGTCATGCTCAGGACGTCCAGGGCCGTGTCGAGCTGCTCGAGGGTGACTTCGCCGCGTTCCACGAAGCCCAGGTCGATGACCGACTCGCGCACCGTGAGGCCCTGCGCCACGGAGTGCTTGGCCACCTTGGCGGCGGCCTCGTAGCCGATCACCCGGTTGAGCGGGGTGACGATCGAGGGCGACGACTCGGCCAGCGCGCGGGCACGGTCGAGGTTGGCCTCGAGGCCGTCGACGGTCTTGTCGGCGAGCACCCGGGCGCCGTTGGTGAGCAGCCGGATCGACTCGAGCAGCGCGGTGCCCATCACGGGGATGGCCACATTGAGTTCGAACGCGCCGGAGGCGCCGGACCAGGCGATGGTGGCGTCGTTGCCGATCACGCGGGAGCAGACCATGAGCACGGCCTCCGGGATGACCGGGTTGACCTTGCCGGGCATGATCGACGAGCCCGGTTGCAGGTCGGGGATGCTCAGCTCACCGATGCCGGTGTTGGGGCCGGAGCCCATCCAGCGCAGGTCGTTGCAGATCTTGGTGAGGCCAACGGCGATGGTGCGCAGTGCACCGGAGGCGTCGACCAGGCCGTCACGGTTGGCCTGGGCCTCGAAGTGGTCGATGGCCTCGGTGATCGGCAGCTCGGTCTCGTCGCAGAGCAGCTCGATGACGAGCTGCGGGAAGCCGGCCGGCGTGTTGATGCCGGTGCCGACGGCCGTGCCGCCCAGCGGCACCTCGGCGACGCGGGGGAGCGCGGTGCGCACCCGTTCGATGCCCAGGCGCATCTGGCGGGCGTAGCCGCCGAATTCCTGGCCGAGGGTGACCGGGGTGGCGTCCATCAGGTGGGTGCGGCCGGCCTTGACCGCGGTCGCCCACAGTTCGGCCTTGGCCTCGAACGCGACCGCGAGGTGATCCAGGGCCGGGATGAGGTCGTCGATGAGGGCGCTGGTCACGGCGATGTGCACCGAGGTGGGGAAGACGTCGTTGGAGGACTGCGACGCGTTCACGTGATCGTTGGGGTGCACCGGGCTGCCCAGGCGGCGGGTGGCGAGGGTGGCGAGCACCTCGTTCATGTTCATGTTCGACGAGGTTCCGCTGCCGGTCTGGTACACGTCGATGGGGAACTGGGCGTCGTATCGACCGGTGATGACCTCGTCGGCGGCGGCCGCGATGGCGTCGGCGATGTTCGAGTCGAGCACGCCGAGACGGGCGTTGGCGAGGGCCGCCGACTTCTTGATGCGGGCCAGGGCCGCGATCTGGGCGGACTCGAGCACGGATCCGGAGATCGGGAAGTTCTCGACCGCCCGCTGCGTCTGCGCACCGTAGAGCGCGTCCGCGGGAACCCGGACCTCGCCCATCGTGTCGTGTTCGATCCGGAATTCTGTTTCAGCTGAAATGTCCACCACGGTGTGTCATACCTTTCGATTCATGCGGGTTGCCGGTCGGTGTCGAGAGTTCCTAGACGACGCCGACGACGAGGTCAGGATCTGCGCGGCCCTCGAGGAGCCTGTAGTTCGCACCGACGATAGCCAATGTACCTTCTGCGATCGCGGCGCTGATCATCTCGGAGCGCTGCACCAGCTCCGCCACGGTGTCGCGCAGGTGTTCCCGGCCCACGGCGGATGCGTCCACATCGTCGGGGTCGAGCGGACCGGTTTCGGGCCCATTGACGCGGCGCACCGCCGGGACGATCTTCTCGATGATGCTGTTGATGTGCGGCGGCAGGGCCTGGGCGTCTTCGGCTTGTGAGTCGATGGCGGCTCGCACCGCGCCGCACCTGTCGTGGCCGAGCACCAGGATCAAGGGCACCTTGAGCACCGCAACGGCGTACTCGAGTGAGCCGAGCACCGAATCGGAGATGACCTGGCCGGCGTTCCGCACGACGAACAGGTCTCCCAGGCCCTTGTCGAAGATGATCTCGGCGGCGAGCCTGGAGTCGCTGCAGCCGAACAGGGCGGCCATGGGGTTCTGCACGAATGCGGTCTCGGCGCGACGGTCGACGTCCTGCCGGGGATGTTGCGGTGTGCCGGCCACGAAGCGTTCGTTGCCCGCGGCGAGGTCGTTCCAGACCTGGGCCGGTGTCGGAGTCGGTGTGTCGGTCATTCGCTGGAGCCGTTCTGTTCGGTGCCGGTCGGTTCGGTGCTGATCTGCTCGGCCACGGCGGCGGCGAGCACGGTCAGCTCTTCGTCGGTGGCGGTGCCGATCAGGAGATAGCTGCTGTCGCCGGCCTCGGTGACGAGGGCGGATTCGAAGTTGCCCCGGTCGGCGACCGGCGCGGGATTTCGGTAGACAGCCCAGTCCAGACCGGCGATCGTGATGGTGTCGGTCGCCTCGACGTCTTCGAGCTGGTCGGCCAGCCAGGTGGGGTTGGCGTCGACGGCCTGGGTGAGCCCGATGAACTCATTCTCGGGGGTGAGCAGGCCGAGGTACCAGCTCGAGACACCGTCGTTGCCGCCCTGGCGCCACTGAGCGGCGTTGGCACTCCAGCCGGGTGGGAGCACGGGCACGACGAGCGGTTCCTCGACGCCGGACTGCGCCTGTTCGGCGACGCTCGCGTAGTCGACCTCGCGATTGATCGGGGTGTCGCTGCGAGGCACGATCAGCACCAGCACGATCACCGCGCCGAGGGTCGCCAACAGCGAGTAGACGAGGTTGTTGATGGTCTTGCGGGACCGGTAGTTCTTGGAGTTGGTTGCCAGCCGATTAGCGCGTTCCTCGGCGGTCTCCGGGCGACCGAGCTCCGCGACGACGCGCGGTGGGCGGGGACTGCGGCTCATTCCGCGGTGGCCGCGCCGCGGGCGGCATCCAGGCGTGCTTTGGCGCCGATCAGCCATTCCTCACAGCGGGTGGCGAGGGTCTCGCCGCGCTCCCAGAGCGCCAGCGATTCCTCGAGCGTGGACGCGCCCTGCTCGAGCACCGAGACGACACGGATCAGTTCGTCCCTGGCCTGCTCGTAGCTGAGCGAGTCGACCGCCGGGACGGTGCCGGCGGTGGTCGGAGTCGGGGCTGCGGACGAAGTCATGTCATCCATCCTATTTCTTTCCATCTATTTCGAGACCGCGGGCACGGTGCCAACGCCCACGGTGATGCGCAGCTCGGTGCCGGCCGGGGCCTGGTCGCTGGAGCGCAGCACGTGGCCGTCCGGCAGCTGCACGATGGCGTAGCCGCGGTCGAGGGTGCCCTGGGGGGAGAGGGCGCGCAGTTGGGAGCGCAGCTCGACGACGCTGGACCCGGCGCGTTCGAGGGTGCGGTGCATCAGCTCGGTACCGCGCGCCACATACCGGGTCAGGTCCTGCGATCGACTGTCGATGATCCAGTCCGCGCCGGCGAGTACCGGCCGGCTGCGCAACTGGCCGAGCCTGTCGACCTCGGTGGCGAGGATGCCGGTGAGCCGGCTGCTCAGCCGCGCCCGCGCCTGCTGCACCCGGTTGAGTTCGTCGGAGACGTCGGGCACCACTCGCTTCGCCGCGTCGGTGGGGGTCGAGGCGCGGAGATCGGCGACATCGTCGAGCAGCGGCCGGTCGGCCTCGTGGCCGATGGCGCTGACCACCGGGGTAGTGCAGGCCGCGACGGCGCGCACGAGTGACTCGTCGCTGAAGCCGAGCAGGTTCTGGAAGTCGCCGCCGCCGCGGGCGACGATGATGACGTCCACCTCGGGGTCGGCATCCAACGCCCGGATGGCCGCGGTGACCTCACCGACCATCCGGTCGCCCTGCACGGCGGCGTGTACCACCCTGAAGTCGACGGCCGGCCAGCGCAACTGGGCGTTGCGGAGCACGTCTTTCTCGGCGTCGGAGTCCTTGCCGGTGACCAACCCGATGCGGTGCGGCAGGAACGGCAGCGATCGTTTGCGGGACGCGTCGAAGAGGCCCTCGGCCTTGAGCTGCGCGCGCAGCCGTTCGAGCCGTTCCAGCAGATCGCCGAGCCCGACGTGGCGCAGCTCGAAGACCTGCATCGTGAGGGAGCCGCCCTTGACCCAGTAGTTGGGCTTCACGAGCGCGATGACCCTGTCGCCCTGCTTGAAGTCACCGGTCAGGCGGGCCTTCACCGACGACCAGACCGTGAAGCTCACCGTCGCATCCACCGAGAGGTCCTTGAGCTTGCCGTAGACGTTGCCGCCACTGGTGCCCCACTGCACGATCTCGCCCTCCACCCAGGCGGTGCCGAGTCGTTCGATATAGCCGCGGATCTTGTTCGAGAGCACAGCGACGGGCCAGGGGGCGTCGACGGTGGGCGGCTCGTCGCCCGCGGCGGGCATCGTGACTGCGTTCATGGGTCTCCTGGTCTGCTGAGGGCTCGCACGGTCCGTTCAGACATGCCCGCTTAGACTGTTCGGGTGAGTACCAGTACTAATGCGCCCGTGATCGGCCTTGGCATGCCCAGAATTCCCAGCCTGCGCAACAGGCTCAAGGATACCCCGGTGGTCGGGCCGAAAAAGGTGTTGCTCGCTGCCCCGCGCGGCTACTGCGCCGGCGTGGACCGGGCCGTCATCGCGGTGGAGAAGGCCCTCGAACTGTACGGGGCGCCCGTCTACGTGCGTAAGCAGATCGTGCACAACACCCACGTGGTGAGTGAACTCGAGAAGAAGGGCGCCATCTTCGTCGAAGAAGTGGATGAGGTCCCCACCGGTTCGCATATCGTCTTCAGCGCGCATGGCGTGTCGCCGGCCGTGGTCAACGCCGCCGCCGCCCGCGGCCTGTCGGCCATCGACGCCACCTGCCCGCTCGTCACCAAGGTGCACCGCGAGGCTGTGCGCTTCGCCCGCGACGACTTCGAGATCTTGCTGATCGGCCACGAAGGCCACGAAGAGGTCGAGGGCACCGCCGGCGAGGCGCCGGAGCACACGACGCTCGTCGGCAGCCCGGACGAGGCCGACACTATCGTCGTGCGCGACCCGGACAAGGTGGTCTGGCTGTCGCAGACCACGCTGAGCGTTGACGAGACCATGGAGACGGTGCGCCGGCTGCGGGCCCGGTTCCCGAACCTGCAGGACCCGCCCAGCGACGACATCTGCTACGCCACCCAGAACCGTCAGGTGGCCATCAAGAAGGTCGCCCGCGACTCCGATCTGGTGATCGTGGTGGGGTCGGCGAACTCGTCCAACTCGGTACGCCTGGTGGAAGTGGCGCTGGAGTACGGCGCGAAGGCCGCCTACCGGGTGGACTACGCCAACGAAGTGAAGCAGGAGTGGCTCGACGGCGTGAACACCGTCGGCGTCACGAGCGGAGCATCCGTGCCGGAGGAACTCGTCGAGGAACTGCTGCGCGACCTGGCCGGCGCCGGCTACGGCGACGTGGAGCAGATCAAGACCGCCGAGGAAGACCTGCTGTTCTCGCTGCCCAAGGAGCTCCGCAAGGACCTGCAGGGCAAGACCGACGCGCGTGCGCTCGGCGGCAGGGTCAGCCGACCGGAGTAGTCGGCGGCCGGGCCTTACGGCTGGCTGAGGTACTCGAGCAATACCGGGTCGCCGGCGAGCACGACGGCCACGGCCGCGACCAGCAGGACAAACGCGACGACGCCGCCGATGATCGGAACGTAGAACGCGCGTCGGCCGCGCAACAGCAGCAGGATCGAGGAGATGGCCGCGGCCACCCAGACGACGGCCTGGCCGATGCTGCCACCGGTGATGATCGCGGTGACGGAGTCCGTCACGGTGTACTCACCCAGGTCGGCCTGCGAATAGAGCATCGCCAGGGCCTGCGGCAGGCTGCCGAGCATCGAGATGGTGAAGTAGGCGCCGAGCAGTCCGAAGACCAGCAGGCTGATGGTGAGGGGTCGGTCCCAGGCCGGCGCCGTTCCCGGCACCGAACCCGGCGCCGCGGAGGCCGGCCGTTCGGCCGATCCCCGCGTCGCCCTGGCCGGCGTCACCGTGGTGGATGCGGCGGCAGAGGCCGCAGGAACGGGTTCGTCCTGCGGCGGCGTCCAGGTCCAGCCCTCCGGAGCCAGCTCGCCGTAGCGGGGCTGGGGGCGGTAGTCCACCGGCGGGGTGACCGCCGGGGTCTGGTCTGAAGCGTTCTCTGCCATCGTCATCCGGTGTTTTCTGTTGAACTAGCTGTTGGAGTGCCCGGCGGAACCGAGCTGGCGGGTGGCCTGGGCAACGCGAGCAGCCATGGCCGTCTCGGCAACCTTGCCCCAGGCGCGCGGGTCGTACAGCTTCTTGTTTCCGACCTCACCGTCGACCTTGAGCACGCCGTCGTAGTTCTTCAGCATGTAGTCGGCGATGGCGCGGGTGAACGCGTACTGGGTGTCGGTGTCGACGTTCATCTTCACGACACCGTTCTTTACGGCTTCGGCGATCTCGGCATCGGTCGAGCCCGAGCCACCGTGGAAGACGAGGTCGAGGGGCAGTGCGCTGGTGCCGTACTTGGCGGCGACGCTGGCCTGGATCTCCGCAAGGAGCTCCGGACGCAGCTTGACGTTGCCGGGCTTGTAGACGCCGTGCACGTTGCCGAAGGTGAGGGCGGCCATGTAGCGGCCCTGTTCGCCGAGGCCGAGGGCCTCGATCATCTTGACGGTGTCGTCGAAGGTCGTGTACAGGTTGTCGTTGATGTCGCCCTCAACGCCGTCTTCTTCGCCGCCGACGGCGCCGATCTCGACCTCGAGGATGGCGTTGATCGCCTTGGTGCGGGTGATGATGCCCTTGGCGATCTCGAGGTTCTCGTCGAGCGCGATGGCAGAGCCGTCCCACATGTGCGACTGGAAGATCGGGTTGAAGCCATCGGCGACGGCGGTCTCGGAGGCCGAGATGAGGGGCAGGACGAAGTCGTCCAGCGCACCCTTGGGGCAGTGGTCGGTGTGCAGGGCCACGGTGACGGGGTAGTTGTCAGCAACGGCGTGCGCGAACTTGGCGAACGCGAGGGCGCCGGCGGCACGGTTCTTGACGGTGTGACCGGCGAAGTAGTCGGCGCCACCGGTGGTGACCTGGATGATGCCGTCAGAGCCGGCTTCGGTCAGGCCCTGGAGAACGGCGTTGATGGACTGCGAGGAGGAGACGTTGAATGCGGGGTACGCGAACCCCTTCGACTTGGCCTTGTTCAGCATTTCGGCGTATTGGTCTGGGGTTGCGATGGGCATTGCTTCTCCTCGAAATCGAGCGGGGGTGTCCGTCAAGTCTAGCGAGGGCTTCTGTGTGAGCGCTCGGGGTACAAGGTCCCGCTCTGGGCACGCTGGGTATGCTGGCCACGTACCGGCGTAGTTCCGGCTCAGTCCCTCAGCAACCCACATACGACCTCGAAGGACACCAACACACAGTGACTACTGAACACGATTCTCTCTACCTCCACCCCGACCGCAGCCTCGGCATGGAGCTGGTGCGGGCCACCGAAGCCGCCGCCATCCGCGCCGTGCCGTTCATCGGCCGCGGCGACAAGAACGCCGCAGACGGTGCCGCCGTCGACGCGATGCGCAAATTCCTCGGCACTGTCGATTTCGACGGCGTCGTCGTCATCGGCGAGGGCGAGAAGGATGACGCACCGATGCTCTACAGCGGCGAGCACGTCGGCAGCGGGCGCGGGCCCTCCTGCGACATCGCGGTGGACCCCATCGACGGCACCTCACTGACCGCCAACGGGCGTCAGAACGCACTGAGCATGATCGCGGTCGCCGACCGCGGCAGCATGTACGACCCCAGCGCGGTGTTCTACATGGACAAGATCGTCACCGGATGGGAGGGCCACAACGTCGTGGACCTGCGCCTGCCGATCGGCGAGAACATTCGTGCCCTGGCCAAGGCCAAGGGCAAGGATGTGTCCGACATGACCATCGCCATCCTGGACCGGCCGCGGCACGCCGGCCTGATCGAAGAGGTGCGCGCCGCCGGCGCCGGTACCCGGTTGATGCTCGACGGCGACGTGGCCGGCGGCATCAACGCGGCCATCACCGAGACCCGGATCGACATGTGCGTCGGCATCGGCGGCACCCCGGAGGGCATCATCACCGCCTGCGCGTTGAAGGCGTTGGGCGGTTTCATCCAGGCGAAGCTGCACCCCAAGGACGACGACGAGGCCCAGCGGGCCATCGACGCCGGCCACGACCTCGACCGGATCCTGGGCGTGAACGACCTCGTCACCAGCGACAACACCTATTTCGTCGCCACCGGCGTCACCGACGGCCAACTGGTCGGCGGGGTGCGCAAGATGGGGCCGAAGATCCGCACCGAGAGCATCGTGTTGCGCGGCAGCACCGGCACCATCCGCCGGGTCGTGGCCGAGCACCTTGCGGAGAAGTGGCTCTAGAAAGCACTACTCCTATTCAACGATGATGCCCAGCTGCGCCGCGAGCAACGGAGCGAGCAGCGCGAGCTGGGCGTCGTCGATGGTGGCACCCTTGAGCCCTTCCAGGCTGTGGATGGCCGAGAAGTCGCTCGAGCGCAGGTCCACGTCGGTCAGCCGGGCGCCGGCCACGTCGAGGGTGCCGATCCGGCAGTCGCGCAGTTCGAGCCGTTGCACGGTGGCGCCGGAGAGGTCGAGCTCGTCGATGATGCAGTTGGAGATCAGCACATCGGTGAGGGTGGCGTTGCGCAGGTTGATGAAGTCCAGCTTCGACCCGTCCAGCTGAACGCTGCGCAGGCTCGAGTCGTAGAGCTCGACCGAGCCGAGCCTGGAGTGCTCGATGCGCACGTCCCGCCAGCTCGATCGTGGCGCGCTGAACACGGCCGCGTGCAGTTCGGTGGCGACGCACTCGTTCCAGGTGCTGCCGCGCAGCACCGTGGTATTCAGGTCGACGCCGCGGAACTCACACTCCGCGAACCGGGTGCCGGTGAAGTCCCGGCCGGAGAAGTCCACCCTGCTGTAGCGTTCGGCCTCACGGTCGTCCCCGCGGCCCACCAGCGTGCCGTCGTTGTCGAGCAGGTTGTCGAGGATAATCCGGTCCAGCTGGGGTCCGCGCCGCTTCGACCGGCCCGGTGGCTTGGCCACTAGGAAGCCGGCTCGGCGACGGGTTCGAGCAGGAATACCGGGATGACCCGGTCGGTCTTGACCTGGTAATCGGCGTAGTCGGGGTACGCCAGAACGGCCCGCTCCCACCAGAGGGCCTTTTCGTCGCCGGTGATCTCCCGGGCGATCATGTCGCGTCGCACCGGACCGTCCTGCACCTCGACGAGCGGATGGGCGAGCACGTTGGCGTACCAGACCGGGTTCTTCGGGCTGCCGCCGAGCGATGCCACGGCTGCGTAACGGCCGTCGTGTTCGACGCGCATGAGCGGAGCCTTGCGGATCTTGCCGGATTTGGCGCCGAGGGTGCTCAGGACGATCACGGGCATCCCGCGCATGGTGGTGCCCTTGGTGCCGCCGGAGGTCTCGTACAGTTCGACCTGGTCGCGGACCCACTTCTCGGGGCTGGGCTCGTACTCTCCGTGCAGGGGCATGCTGGCTATCTTTCTCTCGGGGGAAAACGGGGGTGGCGCGGGGCGTACCGCGGAATGTAGCGCCAGAGCACGCCGGCTCCCACCAGGCCAACCATTCCCATCACAGCACTGGCCACCGACAGCGACAACAGTGCGATTATGCCGGCGACGGCCAGGGGAGCGGCGGCGCTGCCGAAGTCGGCGGTGAACCGCCAGGCGCCCAGGAACGGGGCCGGGCCGCCGGCCGGCGCCAGGTCGGCGCCCAGGGTCATCAGCAATCCGCTCCCGATGCCGTTGGCCACGGACAGGAACATCGCCACGGCGATGAACCACGCCACGTTCTCCGGCAGATCGTGGGTGAACGCGAGGGCGAGCATGCCGACACCCAGTCCGATCATCGACGGGATCGCGGTCCACATGCGCCCGAAGCGGTCCATGATCTGGCCGCTGGCATAGAAGAGCGCGAAGTCGATGCCGCCTGCGATGCCGATGATCAGGGCGGTGTCGGGTTCGTTGATGCCGATGCTGACCGCCCAGAGCGGCAGCAGCACCGTGCGGGTGGCCCGCATCGCACCGACCAGTCCCGCGCCGGTGCCCAGCCGGAGCAGCACACCCCGGTAGCGCCAGATGGTGCTGAACAGCCCCGCGGTCTCCACGGCGGCGACGGGAGCGGGCTTCGCGAACGTCACCGTCGGATCCGGCAGCAGCATCAGCACGACGGCGGCGGCCACGCAGCAGACGATGAACACCCAGAAAACGGCGGTGGTGCTGCCGGTGAGGTGGATGACCCCGGCGGCCAGGAACGGTCCGACGAACCAGCCGGCGCGGAAGACGCCGCCGAGGGTCGACAGCGCCCTGGCCCGGTAGGCCACGGGCACGTAGCTGGTCATGAAGGCGTGCCGGGCCAGAGCGAACACGGCCGTGGCCAGGCCGATCAGGAAGATGCCCACCAGCAGCACGACCGGGTTGGGGGCAACGATGCAGACCAGCACGGCGATGATCGCCAGCAGCGATGCCCCGATCATCGAGTTGCGTTCGCCGATGCGGGACACTATCGCCCCGCTGGGGATGTCGCCGACGAGTTCACCGACCATGACCATGGCCGCGATGAAGCCGGCGAAGGCCAGCGACGCGCCGAGGCCGTCGGCCACCAGGGGGATGAGCGGGATCATCGCACCCTCGCCGATGGAGAAGAGCAGCGTGGGGAGAAACGCGGCCAGAGCCACTCCCCGGAGGCTGAAGGGGCGCTCGGTGCTCATCCGTTCGATGTTACCTCTCGCCCGGTAGGCTGGATTCCACAATGATTGAGCTGGATTTCTCTGAGCAGATCGCCGCGCTGCGGGCCACGTTTGACGACATCCGGTCGGTGATCGACATCGACAGGCTGAAGCTGGACATTGCCGAGTTGAGCGACCAGGCGGGCGCCCCCGACCTATGGAACGACTCCGAGCACGCCCAAAAGGTGACCAGCGAGCTCAGCCACCGCCAGAGCGAGCTCAAGCGCATCGACAGCATCGAGTCCCGCCTCGACGACCTCGAGGTGCTCGTGGAGCTGGCCAACGCCGAGGGCGACCAGGAATCGGCCGATGAGGCCACGGCCGAACTGCGCAGCGTGCAGAAGGTCCTCGGCGACCTCGAGGTGCACACCCTGCTCAACGGTGAGTTCGACCCGAACCCGGCCGTGATCACCATCCGGGCGGGGGCCGGTGGCGTGGACGCCGCCGACTTTGCCGAGATGCTGTTGCGCATGTACCTGCGGTGGGCCGAGCAGCACGCTTACACCACCAACGTTCTCGACGTGAGTTACGCCGAAGAGGCCGGCATCAAGTCCGCCACGTTCGAGGTGAACGCGCCGTACGCGTTCGGCACCCTCAGCGTCGAAGCCGGCACGCACCGCCTGGTCCGGATGAGCCCGTTCAACTCCGCGGGCAAGCGCCAGACCTCCTTCGCCGCCGTCGAG
Organism: Cryobacterium sp. MP_3.1; assembly: GCF_035984795.1. NCBI lineage: Bacteria > Bacillati > Actinomycetota > Actinomycetes > Micrococcales > Microbacteriaceae > Cryobacterium > Cryobacterium sp. MP_3.1. Next base: position 95,845 of record NZ_JAXCHV010000006.1, read on the forward strand.
GTGGTCCCGCTGATCGCCCAGGCCGAGGCCGTGGAGATTCCCGACAACGACATCCGCGTCGACGTGTTCCGCTCCAGCGGCCCCGGCGGGCAGTCGGTGAACACCACAGACTCCGCCGTGCGCATCACCCACCTGCCCACCGGACTGGTGGTGAGCTGCCAGAACGAGAAGAGCCAGATCCAGAACCGCGCGGCGGCGATGCGGGTGCTGGCGTCCAGGCTGCTGTTGCTGCAGCGTGAGCAGGAAGCGGCCACCAAGAAGGAGTTCGCCGGAATCATCACCGCCAGCTGGGGTGACCAGATGCGAAGCTACGTGCTCGCGCCGTATCAAATGGTCAAGGACCTGCGCACCGAGTACGAGGTCAACAACCCGTCCAACGTGTTCGACGGTGACCTGGACGGATTCATCGCCGCGGGCATCCGCTGGCGCAAGACCCCCACCGACTAGGTGAGCCAACCTTTGGACTTGCTGCTTGAGGTATGTCGCAAGTAGGTAAATCCCGGATGGCTGCCTAGGCTCGAAACGCCATGATCCGATTTGATCACATCACCAAGAAATATCCCGGTACGAACCGACCGGCCCTGAACTCAATCGACGTCGAAATTCTTCGCGGCGAGTTTGTCTTCCTGGTCGGGGCTTCGGGCTCGGGAAAGTCGAGCTGCCTTCGCCTGATGTTGAAGGAGGAGAAGCCGTCCAGCGGAAGCATTCACGTGCTCGGCCAGGACCTGCGCTCCATCTCCAACCGCAAGGTGCCCTACTTCCGTCGCAACCTCGGGGTGGTCTTCCAGGACTTCCGTCTGCTGCCGAACAAGACCGTCTACGACAACGTCGCGTTCAGCCTGCAGGTCATCGGTAAGTCCCGTGGGTACATCCAGGAGGCCGTTCCCGACACCCTGCAGATGGTGGGCCTGGCCGAAAAGGCGCAGCGTCTGCCACACGAACTCTCCGGTGGTGAGCAGCAGCGCGTGGCGATCGCCCGAGCGATCGTGAACAAACCGCAGATCGTTCTCGCCGACGAACCGACCGGAAACCTCGACCCCACCACCAGCGCCGAGATCATGTCGCTGCTGGCCCGGATCAACGCCGGCGGAACCACCGTGATCATGGCCACGCACGAGGCCGGCATCGTCGACAAGATGAAGCGCCGCGTGATCGAACTCTCCGCGGGCCAGATCGTGCGCGACGAGCGTCAGGGCGGCTACGCCACGGCGGCCATCCCGATGGTGCTTCCCCCCGGCGAGCGGGCCGCGTCGCGGTCCTCGCGGATGCCGGCCACGGGCGCAGCCCCGGCCACGCCGCTGACCTACCCCGCGACCCACCCCGCGCCGGAGGTGCTGCCCCAGGAGGTGGCATCGGCCGAGGTCGAGGCCGCCGCCGTTGCGGTGAGCACCGCACTGCCGGTGGAGCCGACGCCCGAACCGGCACCGGTGATCGAACGGGCCGAGCCCGTCGTGGCGCCCACCCCGCCGGTCCCTGTCCTAGCGCCCACACCGCCGGTCCCGGTCATGGCGGAGCAGCCCGCAGCGGTTGACCGTCAGCCGGAAACCCCTCAGCCGGAACCCGACCAGCAGGCCACTGCGCCGCCGGTCGAGCAACCGACCTCCACGATGTCCAGGCCGGTGCTCCCGGTCACCCAGCACGACGAACCAGAACAGCTCACCTTGGCCGAGAAGCTCGGCCTGCGGGCTCCGGGCGAAAAGGCCGATCCCACCAGTGAGCAGAACGTAGGACCCACCCGATGAGACTCGGACTTGTGCTTTCCGAAGCATCCAACGGCCTGCGCCGCAACGCCTCCATGGTCGTCTCGGTCGTGCTGGTCACCTTCATCTCGCTCACCTTCGTGGGCGCGGCGATCCTGATGCAGATGCAGATCGGCCAGATGAAGAACTTCTGGTACGACCGCGCACAGGTGGGCATTTACATGTGCACCGCCATCTCGCCGGGGGAGACCTGCACCGCAGGCGAAGCCTCCCAGGAGCAGATCGACTCGGTGGAGGCGCAGCTGGAGTCCCCGACCCTGGCGACCTTCATCGACAAGTACTACTTCGAGACGCACGAGCAGGCGTTCGAGAACTTCAAGACGCAGTTCGCGGGCAACCCCGTGGCCGACTACGTGACGGCCGAACAGCTCAACCAGACGTTCTGGGTCAACCTCAACAACCCCGAGGACTCCGAGGTGCTGGTCGAGAGCCTGTCCGGCGTCGCCGGGGTCGAGAATGTCGCCGATCAACGCAAGTACCTCGATCAGATCTTCTCGGTGCTGAACGTGGCCAGCTATACAGCCATCGGCATCGCCTCGTTGATGCTGGTGGCGGCGGCCCTGCTGATTGCCACGACCATCCGGCTGTCGGCGTTCTCCAGGCGCAAGGAGTTGGGCATCATGCGACTGGTGGGTGCGTCGAACCGGTTCATCCAAACGCCGTTCATCCTGGAGGGTGTCTTCGCGGCGCTGCTGGGTTCACTGCTGGCCGGTGGTGCGATCGTGGCGATCGTGCACTACTTCGTGCAGGGCTACCTGGGTGCCAGTCTCACCGGCTTCGCGCTGGTCGGCCTCGATGACGCGTTCACCGTGGTGCCGATCCTGCTGGTGCTCGGTGCGGCGCTGGCCGCGGCGTCGGCCAACTTCGCGATCACCCGCTATCTGAAGGTCTGATCAGATCCACTAGACTGATGGGCTGCCCGGCGGATGCCTGGCCGCTTCACTGAACCGATCGAGGAGAATGCCGTGCCCAGGGAAAAAGGCGAGAAGGTCGTCGCGACCAATCGCAAGGCGCGCCACGACTACCTCATCGAGGATACGTACGAGGCCGGAATGGTGCTCAGCGGCACCGAGGTGAAGTCCCTCCGAGCCGGCCGGGCATCCCTCGTCGACGGCTACGCGTTCATCGAGTCCGGGGAGGCCTGGCTGGATGCCGTGCACATTCCGGAGTACACCGCCGGCACCTGGACGAACCACCCGCCCCGTCGCAAGCGCAAGCTGCTGCTGCACAAGGCGGAGATCGTCAAGATCAGCCACAAGACCAAAGAGGGTGGCTACACCCTGATTCCGTTGAAGATCTACTTCAGCGACGGCAAGGCCAAGGTCGAGATCGCGGTGGCCAAGGGTAAGAAGGAATACGACAAGCGGCAGACCCTGCGCGAACGCCAGGACAAGCGCGAGTCCGACCGAGCCATCTCCGCCCGCCGTAATCTCGGCGACTAGCCAGCCCCGCTCCGCTCCGCCCTGAACCGGGTCGCGGACTCGATCCGGCCACTACTCGTCGTGTCTGGTCTTAGGGCCGTGCGCCCGGTGTTTCTCGGGTGTGCGCCATGTCCCGGACGGGTCGATCCAGTGCGGGGCCATCACTCGCGGGCGCCCGCCGACCATCCGGATTCTCCACCCGCCGCTGTCGATGGTGTGGTGGTGGTACCAGCACAGCAATACCCCGTTGGAAGCATGGGTTTTCCCACCGACCTGCCACGGCACCACATGGTGCACTTCGGTCCACTGGGGTGGGCAGTCGCAGCCCGGGATGATGCAGCCTGCGTCTCGGGCGGTGATCATTTTGCGTTGCATCGGGGAGAAACAGCGGGCCTTGGAGCCCAGGCCGAGGACGGCACCGGCACTGCCGAAGAAGACGGGCTGGAAGCCGCCGTTGTCGATCATCTGCGTAATGGTTTTCATCGAGACCGGCCCGTCGACGCCGTCGATCCAGCCGACGCCGGCGTCCTTGAGGAGGTCGGCCGCGTTCACATGCACCATGACCGTCGGTGGTATGCCGCCCATGGTCGGGGTGCGGGGGTCTTGGGCGACCTGCACCAGGATGCCGCGGAGAATATCGGCGCGCTTCTCCCCGCCGGTGCGTTCGTCGATCAGCTCGCCTGGCACGAGTTCGCCGGCATCTATGCGTTGCTGTTCCTGGGCGGACGGGAACCGCGGCGCGGAGCGGGCGGATTGGAAGGTGTTGAACAGGTTCTGGATGACACCCGTGAGGTCCGGGGTCACGCCGCCACGCAGCGGGTAGAGGCCCCGGGTGAGCTCGCCGAAGGATATGGTGGATTTCGCTTCAACCGTGGTCGCGTTCGGCGCGGCCCCGTCGGGGTTCAGTAGCGCCTGCATCCGTGCCGCCAGGGACCGCAGATCATCGGCCGGATAGGTGAACCCCTCCGAATCGCCACGCCGCAGGATCGGACCGGTGCATCGGATCTCGCTGTCGCTGTCGCCGGGGCCGCGGGTGCGATCGAAGACCGACCCCGTCGCCCGCTCGACGAGGCCGAGCTCGGCGGATTCGACGTCGGCCTGGTCGGCATCGAAGCGGCCGTGCACCTTATAGTCGGTCAGCCCCTTCACGATCGTCTCCGCCGCATCGATCCCCAATTCCCCGGCGCGCATCGCGGCCGCCACCGCGGGGAACTCCGGCTCCAGCACCTGGCCGGCCAGCATCCTCTGGGCCACCTTCTCACCCAGCGCCAGACGCCGTTTCATCTCCTGCCGAGACGCCAAGGTGAGGCGGGTGAGCAGGTCGCTTTGATGCGACGCCCCCAACCGCCACGCCATCGAATCCCGGCCCAACCCGGGGCGGGACCGGTATCCGACAACGGTCGCCGCGCCGACCCGGGCCGCGTCCACGGGCCGACCGGCATTCTCGACCGTCTGGGTGAACGCCACCACCTCCGCGTCACTGAGCGCGTCGAGGTCGGTCGACTCCAGAACGGCCTGCACCATCCCCGCGGCATCCGCGAGAACCCGGAGCTTCTCACCGAAGGCGCCGGTGAACGCGCGCTGCACCCCCCGGGATCTCCGACGGATCCCGCCACTCCGGCTTGCCCTCACCGCCGAACCGAGTGTCGGCGGCGCCGCTCACGCTGCCGGCATCCGGTGCCGGGCCGGCCAGGCCGGTGTTCCAGTCGTGGAGATTGGACCCGGCGGGAGAAGTTCCCGTCGGTGCGGTGGAGCCTGGATCCAGCTCGTCGACCATACGCCCATTATCTCATGAATCGAAGACGTATACGAGAATATCTCAGAAATTGCTAGGCCGAATATCGGAAGCATTTTCGCAAGACGGCGCGGTGTCGATGACAGCATGCGGCATCCGTCGCTACCAGGGTGGCCCGAAAGTGTTGTATCCTGAAAGGCCGTGGTGGTGAGCTGCAATGTTCGCCACTGCGGTTCTGGAAACAGGATTGGTAACTCAACAGCGTGTGACAACAACCGCGTTCTGCGCAACTCATTCGAGTCGGCAGCACGTGAACATGGGGATGATCGGTTTCGACATTGCCTGCGTAACTGTGAGAAGCGGGTCGAGGATGCAGGGTTATCTCGTAAACGATCTCTGCAAAACAATAAGTGCCAATTCAAACCGCACTGTCTCGCGTTCCGCTTTCGCCCTCGCGGCCTAAGTAGAACCACATTGAGACCGTCAGACCGGGAATGCTCTCTACTCGGATCCTGACGTCATTTAGAGAGATTGCTCCTATCCTGAGCCTCGGGGTATAGGGGGACTTAAACGAGGGCTGGGCTCGTCGGATCAGCTGCCAGTGGCAAGTTCCGGAGCCGAGTAGAACGCCTTCACTGGATACACCCGTAGAAGAAACATGACCACAGCAATGGACCGGGGTTCAATTCCCCGCATCTCCACCATTGGGTTGTTGCCACACGCTGTTGACCACCAACACACAAAACGCCACCCCTCGAGGTGGCGTTTTGTGTATCCAGGACGGCCGGGCCGGCGCGGTCAGTCGACCAGGAAGGGCTGATGCCGGTACCCGTCCATTTCCAGGATGAGTGCGGACGATTCCGGCACCTCCACGAAGGCGCCGGGCAGATCATTGAGCGGTTCCGAGACCACGACCTTCGCATGATCGCCAAACCTGGACAAACGCTCCTGGTCGGGGTACATCTGGCGGAGCGTGCGGATGTCCGCCGAATGAAACAGCGTGCGTGTGCGTCCCTGGGTCGAGTAGCGGAAGGCCCACAGGGTGGTGCCGTCGGAGACCGCGACGGTGCCCTGCCAGGGAAAAGGCACGTCGTGATCGTGGCCGACAGACTCGACGGTGCGAATGGCGCGCCCGATGGCATCGATCGGGTCGTCACGGAGCCCGTAGGTCAACGCGAGGTGAAAAAGCACCTCTGAGTCCGTGGTGCCGAGCACGTTCGGGTACAGCGAGGGGTCGATCGCCAACGTCAGGTCGCGCCTGAGCTCGCGCCACCCAGCGATGGCGCCGTTGTGCATGAACATCCAGTTCTCATAGCGATACGGATGGCAGTTCGTCTGCTGGATCGGCGGTGCGGTTGCCGCGCGAACATGGGTGAAGAAGAGCGGGCTGGTGAGAGCCCTGGTGAGTTCGCTCAGGTTCGCGTCGTTCCAGGCGGGTTCAATGCTGTGGAAAAGCGCCGGTGTGGTGCCCTTCGGGGCTCCCGTGGGGTACCAGCCGAAGCCGAAGCCATCCCCGTTCACGGTCTCGGCCCCGAGCGGGGAGTTCAGCGATTGCGCGACTATCGAGTGCTTAGCGTCGAGCACGATCGTCGAGGGTTGCAGCGGTTCCCCGAGGTACGCCAGCCATCTGCACATCCGTCCATCTCCCATCCGGCACCGCCGCGGTGGCGCGCACGCGACCATTGTGCACCCGTCCTCCCAGGGCGGTCCGGTTCCCGCATCCCGGTGATGCAAGACCCTTGACCGCCATCCGGCTACAGGTCACACTCGTCGCAGACGGTTCACACTGCCGTGATCCGACGGCGACGGAAGAGGTCAACGTGTCTACGTTTGGCATCGAAGAGGAGTTCCAATTCCTCGATCCTGACACCCTGTTCCCCGTGGATGTGGGCGCCCGGGCGTTCGAGCGCCTGTCGACGATGCCCGAGTGGCAGGGCGTCACGCACCGGGAGTTCCTGGCCTCCCAGATCGAGCACGCTTCGGCGGTATTCGAAAAGATGGACGACGCTCACACGGCCATGACGGGCTTTCGACGCGCGGTCGCCGAGCAGGCGGCCGAACTCGGTGTGATCGTGGCGAGTGTCGGCACCCCGCCCGACACGACGGCGTTCCCCACGATCACCGACACCGAGCGCTACCAACGCATCGTGCGCACCATGGACGCCGTGATCGCCGACCATCAGGTGAGTGGTCTGCACGTGCACGTCGGCATCCCGAGCCGGGAGGCCGGGGTGATCGTCCTGAATGCGGTGCGGCCCTGGTTGCCGCTCTTCACGGCGATCGCCGCGAACTCGCCTCTGTGGCGGGGGCAGGACACCGGGCATGACAGCTGGCGCACGGTGTTGCTGCGCCGGTGGACGACCTCGGGCTGCCCGCCGGCCTTCCTCGACGCCGCGGACTACGACCGACGCATTGCACGGCTGCTGGGCATCGGCGGCACCGTCGACCTGGGTGTGATCATGTGGGATGTGCGGCTCTCGGAGCACCTGCCCACGATCGAGTTCCGGGTGGCAGATGCACAGCTCGACGCGCAGACCACGCTGTTCATCACCGCGCTGTGCCGGGCGTTCGTGGCGCACTCACTCGGGGTGCCGGCCGCGCAGGCCGCCGCCGCGAGCGCATCCGCCCAGATGCCGTCCGAACTCCTCTCCGCTGCCCTGCTGCACTCGGCCCATCACGGGATGGACCGGCAGGTTTTCGATCCGTTGCGCGGCGGGCTGGCCCCGGCTCATGGCTGCCTCCGCCGATTCGTGCGGATGCTCGAGCCCGAGCTCGTCGAACTGGGCGACGTCGAACTGGTGCGAGAGGCGGTGGCCCGGCTCAGGGTCGACGGCACCGGTGCGGCACAGCAGCGTGCCGCCTTCAGCCGGGGCGGCCGGCCCGAGCTGCGCCGGCTGCTCACCAGGACGATGACCCCGGCTCGGCGCGCCGAGAGGGTGACGGTGGCCGCTGGAGCGATCCTCGGCTGAGGACGCCCGCCACGGTCACACGGCGGGGTGTGGATGCAGGCGCAGCCCGGCCGAGGTGCCGATCGCCTCGCGCTGACCGCCGGAGTGCACGATCTCGGTGCCGTGCACGGTGAGCTGGCTTGCGTGCGCGCGCAGCGCATCCGTCACCACCGCGAGGTGCTGGGGCAGATCGAACCATTCTTCGTCACCCTCGGGCGCCTCGAGCACCTCGGCGAAGGCGGTGCCGGTGGCCGTGGTCGCGGCGCGGGCGGCATCGTGGGCGCGCACGTGGTCGGGATGGCCGTACCCGCCGCCGTCGTCGTAGCTGATCACCAGGGACGGTCGCAGCCGCACAATCAGGGCCGCGATGTCGGCGGTGACCTCGGCCAGCGGTGCCACCGAGAGGGCGTCGGCGGTGGCGTCGTCCGCCGGCCCGGCCAGGCCGGGGCGAACCCAGACCATGCCGGAGTCGCGGTAGCGGCGGGGCTCGAGGCCGTCGACCCTGGCGGGCGGCTCACCGAGCCAGAACCGCTCGGTGATGCCCAGGATGCCGGTGGCCCGTTCGAGCTCCAGTTCCCGTTCGCGCGCCAGCCCCTCGGTGCCGGCCAGGGCCGCGAGCGGACCGTCGACGACCCCGCCGCGTTCGCCCCGCGAGCAGGTGAGCAGGATTACCCGGCTGCCCCTGGCGACGAACTCGGCGATGAGCGCGCCGGTGGAGATGGTCTCATCGTCGGGGTGGGCATGCACGAACAGCACCGACCCCTGGCCATCGAGCAGGCTCACGCGCAGACCGATACAGGCAGCAGGGCGCAGTAAACGTCGAGCAGGGACGCGGCGGAGCGCGACCAGTCGAAGGTCTCGGCGCGCGCGCGGGCCGCCAGCGACAGGCGCCGTGCCAGGGCGGGGTCCGAGAGCACGCCGGTGAGCGCATCCGCCCAGACCTGCGGGTCGCGCGACTCGATGAGCAGACCGGTGTCGCCGTCGAGCACAGCTTCGCGCAGTCCGCCCGTGCCCTGGGCGACGACGGGAACACCGCTGGCCGCGGCCTCCAGGGCCACCAGGCCGAAGGTCTCGGAGTGTGAGGGAACCAGCACCACCCGGGCGCCGCGGAGCAGGGCCGCCAGGTCGACGCGGGACCGTGGACCGACGAAGCGCACCCCGTTCTCGATGCCGTGCCGGGCCGCGAGCCGGTTGAGCTCATCGATGTAGCCGTCGTAGTCGGCCGAGGCGTCACCCGCGATCACGAGTTCCGGCCGCAGGGGAGCCGGCACGGCAGCGATGGCCTCGATGGCCAGGTCGAGGCCTTTGAGCGGCTGCAGGCGCCCGGCGACCACCGCATAGCCGCGGTCAGTGGCCGTGGCCTGGTCCGCTCCGGCTGCTGCGGGTGCGACGGGATGGAAGAGAGACCCGTCCACGCCCGGCGGGACTATCGCGATGCGGTCCATCGACCCGCCGAGCCGACGCACGACGGTGTCGGCCTCGGCGGCGCTCACGGCCACGATCAGGTCCGATTCCCGGGCCAGCCACGCTTCGCCGGCCATCCGCCCACCGGATTCGGGCCGCTCGCCCGCCGACAGCGGTGTGGCCTCGTCGGCCGCGATGGAGTGGAAGCTCTGCACGTGCGGCACACCCAGCTCGCGGGCCAGGGGCAGCATCGCCATGCCGGAGAACCAGTGGTGGGAGTGGATGACGTCCCACGGGCCCAGCGCGGCGGCCTGCGCGCGGAATTCGTCGATGAACCCCTCGTGGTCGCCCTTGGGCACCGAGCGCAGCGGTCCGGCATCGAGGTATCGCAGGGTGACGCCGGCGCCCAGGCTCCGGGCGGCGGGCATCTCGGGGGAGGACCGTCGGGTCAGGATCTCCACCCGGTGGCCCAGCGCGGCCATGGCCTCGGCCTGGTGCCGCACCACGACATTCATGCCGCCGGCGTCCCCCGAACCGGGCTCGGCACCGGGGGAGGTGTGCAGGGAAACCAGGGCGATACGCAGGGGATCTGTAACAGGGGACACTACAGAATCTTATGACACGGGCGGATGCGTATGATGAGACCCAGTTGTATGCAATGTACGCCTACGACCGTCCAGTACCAACAACGTCGAGTTGGAGGGTCCCGTGCGCGAAGCCCTGCGGTGCGCGATGGTGCCCGTGATGCTCGCGTGGCTGGCCACTCTCGAGCGCAAGTTCCGCGGCATCCCGGTGCCGGACGACGCTCCCCAGGCGCACTCGCCGGGAATCGACAGCGACCGCATCCTCATCGTCGGCGGCGGACCGGCCGTCGGCTGGGGTGTACTCAGCCACACCCTCGCACTGCCGGGCGCGCTGGCCAGGGCGCTCACGGCCCGCACCGGTCGCGGCGTGGACGTCGACGTGATCGCCCGGTCGAACATGACGCCGCGCAACGCGCCAGAGCACATCGACTTCGCCAACCTGTGGCGATACGACGCCGTGGTGCTCACTCTCGGCCTGTTCGACGCGGGCCGGCTCACGTCCACACGGGCCTGGCGCCGAGACCTCGCCGGTCTGGTTGAGCAGATCCAGCACTCGAGCTCCCTCGGCACCGAGGTCTTCGTCGCCGGGATCGCCCCGGTGGCGTTGATTCCGGCCTTCAGCGGCCCCTTCGGCGCACTGGCCGGCCGGCAGGCGATGGAGCTGAACGCTGTGAGCGAAGACGTCTGTGCCGCCGTGGACCGGCTGACCTTCGTGAGGCTGCCCGGCACGCCGGTCGCCAGGTCCGGCCGGTTCCGGTCCGCGAGCGACTACGACCTCTGGGCGGAGGTGCTGGCCCAGCCGATGGCCGGCCCGCTGGAGCCCCTGCGACACACCGATGGGGTGCCGGCACCCGAGGTACAGGGCCGCACGCCCGAGGAGATCGAGCAGGCCAGGCACCGGGCGCTGATGGCGCTGAACCTGCTCGACACCGCACCGGAGGAGCGGTTCGACCGGATTGTGGCGCTCGCCCGCTCGTCGCTGGGCACCAGCGCGGCCGCGTTCACGGTGATCGACGGTGACAGGCAATGGCACAAGGCGACGGTGGGCCTCGCGGTGTTCGACATTCCCCGGAGCGAGTCGTTCTGCACCGTCACGGTGCTCGAGTCGGCCGCCCTGGTTGTTCCCGATGCGCGGCTTGACCCGAGATTCCGGAACAATCCCCTGGTCGTCTCCGGTCCCCGGTTGCGCTTTTACGCCGGTTTCCCGATCGAATCACCATCGGGCGAACGCATCGGCGCGCTCTGCGTATACGACCAGAACCCCCGCTCGCAGGAGGACGTTGACCTGGTGTTGTTGCGCGAGTTGGCGCTGTTGCTGCAATACGAGCTCTGGCAGACGGCCGGCGCCGTCGATCGAGCCGACACCCCGGGGCCGTAGGGCCGGGCTCTTGGCGCCGTTTACCCGGTGTGGTCGGCTCAGCGAACCGGCGGGGCGATGGCGTCCAGCGCCGGCTGGTGCAGCAAGCCGTTGGTGGCCAGGGCGCTGCCGTGCCACGGGCCGGCCGCTCCATCGGCCGAGGTGAACACGCCACCGGCCTCCTGCACGATGGGCACGAGGGCCGCCATATCGTACGGCTGCAGGTCGAATTCGCCCGCGATGTCAAGGTGTCCCTCGGCGAGCAGCATGTATGACCACATGTCGCCGTAGGCCCTGGTGCGCCAGACCTGCCGGGTCAGCGACACGAGCCCGTCAAGCCGTCCGGCCGCATCCCACTGCTGGATGCTGCCGTAGCTGAGCGACGCGTCCGCGAGGGTCTCGACGCCGGAGACGTGCAGACGGGTGGGCGCGGCCTCGGGACGGCGGGCATCGGTCGACCAGGCGCCGCCGCCGGTCGCGGCCCACCACCGCTTGCCCAGGGCGGGGGAGCTGACCACACCGAGCACCGGCACCCCGTCGATCGCGAGGGCGATCAGGGTGCCCCAGATGCTGATGCCCCGCAAAAAGCCGGCCGTGCCGTCGATCGGGTCGATGATCCACTGCCGGGTCGTCGACCCCGCCGTGCCGAATTCCTCACCGAGGATTCCGTCGCCGGGGCGCCTCTCGGCCAGGAGCGCGCGGATGGCGCGCTCGACCGCCTGGTCGGCATCCGTTACCGGGGTGCGGTCCGGCTTGGTGGTGACAACAAGGTCGAGGGCTTCGAATCGGGCCATCGAGATCGCGTCGGCCGCATCGGCCAGCTCGAGGGCCAGCGTGAGATCATCGGCGAGGGTGGGCGGCAGGGTCTCGGTCACCCTCCCCAGAATAGTGACTGGGGCGCGACACGCCGATGTCAGCTCTCGATTGGCGCGAGCGCAGAAACTGATGGTAATGTCTCATGTCGGCGGGGATGCCCCGCCTGAACAATATGCACAAAAATACGCACCTCTAGCTCAATTGGCAGAGCAGCTGACTCTTAATCAGCGGGTTCCCGGTTCAAGTCCGGGGGGGTGCACCACTAACCCCTCTCATCAGGTAGTTCATAGATGAGAGGGGTTTTTTGTGTCCGTCGTGTGCCTACGCCGTCGGGAGTGCCTGTGTCATCGGGCGCCTTCTGTGGTGATCTCGGATACCAATACCTTGCGCTTTTCCGCGAGCGACCGGGTCAGGGCATCCGCTGTCGCGATGGACGCGGTCGCCGCTGTGCCATCGGTGAGTGCGGCGAACTCTTCAATGGGATCGGCGCCGCTCAGCAAGGAATGAAAGTACCCGAGTTCTTCCTCGATGATTCCCCTGAGCCAGAGCGGAGGGCTGGATTGCGGGTTGCCGTAGGTGATGGCACCGTCGGTCGTGCCGTCGCGATAGACGCGGGCGCGGTCGGCGTCCTCTGCCGCGGAGCGGTGCAGCAGTAAGCGCTCGTCCTCGCCGTCGACACGTACCGTGACGTGGGCCTCCTGCAGGTCGATCCGGATCGCGCCCAGGGTGCCCTCGATCAGCACATGATGCTCGGGCCAGCGGAACGCCGAACCGTATTCGAGGACGGCGAAGGTCTGGTTTCCGAATTCGAGGGCCACGAGGAGCAGATCGTCCTCGTCGCCGAAGCCGGGGGCGTGGTGGGCGACGTTTCCCCCAACCATGGTCACCTCGACCGCCGGGCCCATGATCGACTGGATGAGGTCCAGCTCGTGGATGTGATGGTAGAGATGTCCGCCGGAGAGTTTCCGTTGGTTCTTCCAGGAGATCTCGGACTGCGGCTGCGCCCACCCGGTGCGCGCGGCGCGCGCGAATAGGACGTCACCGATCACCCCGTCGGTAATGAGCGCTTTGACCGAGCGAACGCCGGTCATGAAGTTCATCACGTGACCCGCCATGAACAGCACGTTGGATGCCTGGGTCGCGTCGATCATGCGCGAGCATTCCTCGTATGAGAGCGCGATGGGCTTCTCACAGAAGACGTGTTTTCCGTTTCGTGCGGCTTCAAGAACTGGCTCCGCGTGCGCCCAATTCGGTGACGCGATGATGACGGCGTCGACATCGCTGCTCGCGCAGAGCTCTGCGATCGACGAGGCTTCGCGGGCATTGAGCTCCACGCAGACCGGCCCGGCGTTCGCGGGATCGAAAACCGTTGTGACCGTTGACCCGGGCAATGCCTCGAGGGCCAGTCCAAGGGCCCGGCCGAAGTAGCCGCTCCCCACTAAGCCGTACCGAATGTCTGTCATTTTTTGCCTCTCCTGCAGAGCGTCGGGTGATGCACTGAACCGTCAATCGTATGACGTCAGACGAATGATGTCTTGGGAAGACTATCTCTCATGTCTGACGCCGGTCAATCGGTTCCGGAGGGACTGTGGGCCTCACGCAGTCGCCACGGTCGCCCGCCTGTGAGCGCGCCGTGTGTACCTTGGAGGGGGGAACAGTACCGAGCGCGGTGGTGTTGACCCATAAGCTCGGGCGCGTCGCGATTCTCGCGGTCGACGATCCGGACAGAAGGCTCGGAGACTCTCCGCAGCTAGTTTCACGAACAGGAGGCCACACGATGAGCACAACCACTGAGAAGGCGACACTGGCCGGCGGCTGTTTCTGGGGCGTCGAGGAACTCGTGCGGAAGCGCGAGGGCGTTCTCTCCACCCGGGTGGGCTACACCGGCGGCGACACCCCCAACGCCACCTACCGCAACCACGGCGACCACGCCGAGGCGATCGAGATCACCTTCGACCCCGAGCGCACCAGCTTCCGGGAGCTGCTGGAGTTCTTCTTCCAGATCCACGACCCGTCGACGAAGGACCGCCAGGGCAACGACCGTGGCCGCAGCTACCGTTCGGCGATCTTCTTCGCGGATGCCGAGCAGGAGCGCGTCGCCCGCGACACCATCGCGGATGTCGACGCATCCGGTATCTGGCCCGGCCCCGTCGTGACCGAGGTGGAGCCGGTCGGCGACTTCTGGTTGGCCGAGCCCGAGCACCAGGACTACCTGCAGAACTACCCCAACGGCTACACCTGCCACTTCGTGCGGCCGGGCTGGGTCCTGCCGCGCCGTGAGCAGGCCGCCAGCTAACCAGCCACCGGCGCGCGGCTCGGTCGTTCTCGCCCTGCCGTTCGCGGGCCGGTGGCTGGCGGGCAACAGCCCGGCCCGACGGGTGCCGAGCCATGGCACCGACCTGCTCGGCGAGCGCTACGCGATCGACTTCACCGGGGTGGATGATCGCGGGCGCACGGCCGCCCACCGCGACTGGGGCACCTACGTGGGCACCGAACCGCCGGAGCGGTTCTTCGCCTTCGGTCGGGCGATCCTGGCACCGGCCGCCGGCGTCGTCGTCGAGGCGTTCGACGGCGAGGTCGACCACCCCGCCCGGCGATCCCAGCTGGCGCTCGTGCCATACGCCCTGGGCCAGGCGGCGCGGCTCCGGGCCGGCGTGGGAGCCATCGCGGGCAATCACATCGTCATCGAACTGGTCGGGGGTGCCGGGTTTCTGGCTCTCGTGCATCTGCGGGCCGGTTCCGTTCGCGTTCGTCCGGGAGACACCGTAGCCCCGGGGCACCCTCTGGCCGAATGCGGGAATTCCGGCAACTCGACCCAACCGCACCTGCATCTGCAGGTGATGGACAGCCCGGACCTGTCTGTCGCGCGAGGTCTGCCGCTGGCCTTTCGGCGCTACCGGGAGTGGCCGGCCGGCGCGAAGCATCCAGTGCTGCGGGACGTCGGTATCCCCGGCGAGGGCGCCACCGTCGAGCCCCTGCCGTCATAGTGGGGAGGCCCACCGGCTGACCACTTTTCGCCTCGACGGGCATTGACAGCCGCGGACGCCCGGGCAATCGTGGACCCTTCACAGGGTCTCTCCGCCCGCCGGTGGGTTTCGCCGCTCGCGAGGGCTCCAGCGTCGTCCACAGAGGAGCCGCCACCATGGCAAACAAAGCGCCCGCGAAGAAAGCGCCTGCGAAGAAAGCGCCCGTCAAGGCAGCGCTCGCGAAGAAACCGACCACGAAGAAGGCGCCCGTCAGGAACGCGACCGCGAAGAAGCCGACCGCGAAGAAAGCGCCCGTCAAGAAAGCGCCCGCCAAGAAGCCGTCCACCACGCGTTCCAGCGCCGAGCGCCGGACCGACGCGCCCCACATCGTCGAGCACCCGAACGTGGTCGCCCGCGCCGCACGAGGCAAGGCGGCCCGAGCCGAGACCCCCCGCGCCAGCCACAACGGGTGGGAGCCGGCCGCCGACCGCCCCGACCCCGTCGCTCTGATCGAGGAGCAGAATCGCACCCGGGTGCCCGATCTGGTGCCGGTGCGGCACGGGCGGATGATGGTCTCGCCGTTCACCTTCTACCGCGGTGCCGCCAAGATCATGGCGACCGACCTCAAAGACACCCCGCGCGCCGGACTCATCGTCCAGCTCTGCGGTGACGCCCATCTCTCCAACTTCGGCGTGTTCGCGTCGCCGGAGCGCAACCTGCTCTTCGACCTCAACGACTTCGATGAGACCCTGCCCGGTCCCTTCGAATACGACGTACTGCGCATGACGGCGAGCTTCACGATCGCGGCCCGCAACAACGGGTTCAGCGCCGCGGACATCCGGAGCGTGACGCTGGAAGCCGTGCGCTCGTATCGGGAGGGGATGGCTCAGTTCGCCGCGATGCGCACCATGGACATCTGGTATGCCCGGATGACCGAGCAGGAGATGCTCAAGGCCATGGACATGGCCAGGGCCACCCAGACGGACAAGGCGGCGCGGAAGGCGGCCAAGGGGCTGGAGAAGACCGCGCTGAAGAACGCCGCGAAAGCACGCTCCCGCGACAGCATGCAGGCTCTGTCCAAGCTCGCCGAGCTCGTCGACGGCCAGTACCGGATCATCAGCCAACCGCCGATCGTCATTCCGGTCCGCGATCTCGCGGAGTCCCTCGGCCTGTCATCGGACGATGTGCAGGCGGCCGTCCTGGAACAGCTCAGGTCGTACCGCGAGAGCCTGCAGGACGACCGGCGCCGGCTGCTCGAACGCTTCGAGGTGGTGGATGTGGCCCACAAGGTGGTGGGCGTCGGCAGCGTCGGCAACCGGGCGTTCATCGCCCTGCTGCAGGGCCGCGACGAGCAGGACCCGTTGTTCCTGCAGGTGAAGGAGGCCACGGCATCCGTGCTCGAGGACCACCTGCCCAAGAGCGTCTACGAGCAGCCGGGGGAGCGGGTGGTGCAGGGGCAGCGGATGATGCAGGCCGCCAGCGACATCTTCCTGGGCTGGACCAAGGGAGTGCAGGCCGACCGGTACCTGTACTGGCGTCAGCTGCGTGACATGAAGGGCTCGGCGATCGTGGAGGCGATGGTGCCGATGGGGATGACTTTCTACGCGCATGCCTGCGGCTGGACCCTGGCCCGGGCCCACGCCAGGTCGGGCGACCCCGTCGCGATCGCGGCGTACCTCGGAAAGAGCGACACGTTCGACCGCGCGGTCACCGACTTCTCCAACCGGTATGCCGACCAGAACGAGAAGGACTACGAGGCCTTCCTCGAAGCCGTGCACACCGGCTGGCTGGAGGCCCGGGAGGGCGTCTGAGTCGCCTCCGCGGCTGCAACTGTTGCCCAAGCGGACAATTGTGCCCGGTGCGCCGGGCGCAATTGTCCGTAACGGGAACAAGAGCCGCCGTACGATGGCAGGACGCCCCGCAGCAGCGGCGGCACCGCAGCGGGACGGACGCGAGGAGACGACGACGTGGCGAAAGCACCCACCGTCTACGACGTCGCCGAACGCTCCGGCGTCTCGATCGCGACGGTCTCCCGTGTGCTGCGCTCGCCGGCTGCGGTGCGCGAGCACACCAGGGAGCGCGTGCTCGCCGCCGTGACGGAACTCGGCTACGTGCCCAGCGCCGCGGCCAGGGGCCTGGCCGCCCGGCGTACCAACGTGATCGGACTGTTCTTCCCCGGCCATGACGAGACCGTGCCGGACCAGCCCGTCGACTCGGTGCGCGGAGACACCGTGCCGATCGTCGACGACGACTCCGACACCGCCTCCGACACCGAGAACCTCTACTTCGACGAGGTGCTCCGCGGTGCCGAGATCGAGGCCTGGCGCCGCGGCTTCGCCCTGATGGTGGCCGCGGGGCGCGGCTCGAGCCGCGAAGCCCTGGTCACCGACATCGCCGGCCGGGTGGACGGCCTCGCCGTGCTCGCCCGTACCGTGCCCGACGAGCTGCTCGCCTACGTGGCCCGCCGCATCCCCGTGGTGATTCTGGCCGGTGCCCAGCGCGCCGACGACTTCGACCACGTGAGCGCGAGCAACGGCCCCGGGATGCGCACCCTGGCCAACTACGTGCTGCAGGACCATGGCGTGCGCGACGTGGTCTACATCGCCGGACCCACCGATTCCCCCGACGACGCGGAACGGCTGACCGGGTTCCGCAACGCCCTCGCCGACTCCGGGGTCGCCGAAGGCAGCGTGCGCATCCTGCGCAGCGACTTCACCCGGGACGGCGGCCGGGCCACGGCCGCGCGGATCCTCGCCGCGGAACGGCCCCGCGCGATCCTCTGCTCCAATGACGAAACCGCCCTGGGCGTGTTGGACGTGCTCGAACAGCGCGGCATCAGGGTGCCGGAGGATGTGCTGGTCACGGGCTTTGACGGCATCACGGCCGGCCGGCATTCCCGGCCGAGGCTGACCACGGTGCACCAGCCGATGGTGGAGCTGGGCCGTGCGGCCGTGCATGCCATCACGGCCAGGCTCGACGACCCGAACCTGGAACCGCAGGCGTTCACCCTGCCGGTCGAGGTCGTGCTGCGGGAGAGTTGCCCTCGCGTCTGACCGGGCCGGGCATCGCCGCGAGAAAAACCGGTGCTTGCTTTCCCGCAATGTATGCGCATACACTCTAGTCAGATCTCGCGCCTCCCCGACGCGATCAGCTCAACGATGACTGAGGAAACCCGGTAGTAATGATGCAACCCACTCGTTCTCGGCCCCGATCAGGGCCTCTCCGCCGAACGATCGCCGCAGTGGCTCTTGCGGTCGCGGCCTCCACCCTCGCAGCCTGCAGTATCCAGATCCAGAGCGCGCCGGACCCGTCCATTCCCGACGACACCATGCTCGTCGCGGCCGACAACGGTTCACCGCTGTTCGAGAAGAACTTCAACCCGTTCATGATCAACAAACGGGTCGCGGCGTTCTACATGTACGAGCCGCTGATCGTGCTCGACAACCTCAACGCCGAAGAGCACCCGTGGCTCTCCACCGGCTACACCCAGCCGGACCCGTCCACGATCGTCTTCGACATCCGCCAGGGCGTGACCTGGTCCGACGGCGAGGCCTTCACCGCCGCCGACGTGGGCTTCACCTTCCAGCTCCTCAAGGACAACCCGTCCCTGGACCTGCAGGGTATCTGGAGCTACATCGACACCTTCGAGGTAGGCGAGGACACCGTGACCGTGCACCTCGCCGCACCGGATGTGCCCGCCGCCCAGCTGATCGCCTCGACCACCCTGATCGTGCCCGAGCACATCTGGGCGGACGTGGAGGACCCCACCACCTGGCGGAACCCCGACCCCGTCGGCACCGGCCCGTACACGCTGGGCAACTTCGCGCCGCAGCAGTACGCCGTGGACAAGAACCAGGACTACTGGCAGGCCGACACCGTCGCGGCCGAGCACCTGATCCTGCCGGCCACGAACACCCAGCTCGATGTGGCCACCAAGGGCTACGACTGGGCCTACTCCTTCATCAGCGATGTCGAGGGCGCCTGGGTGGATGCCGGCAACCAGAACACCTACTGGTTCCCGCCGGGCGGCACCATCGCCCTGTTCCCCAACCTCACCAAGGCGCCGTTCAACGACGTCAACGTGCGCCAGGGGCTGTCCACGGCGCTGGACCGCGGCATGGTCGGTGACGCCGCCGCCGAGGGCTACATGGACCCGGCCGGCCAGACCAACATCCTGCTGCCCAACCAGGCCGATGTGCTCAACCCCGAGATCCCCGACTCCGGCCTGATCACCCAGGACACCGCCAAGGCACTGGAGTACTTCGCCGCCGCCGGCTACACCCAGCAGGGCGGCAAGCTGCTCGACGCCTCCGGCGCCCAGCTCAGCCTGACCATCACCACCGCGGCCTACTACAACGACTGGCTCAAGGGTGTGCAGGAGGTGCAGAAGCAGTGGGGCGCGATCGGCGTCGATGTCAAGGTCGAGTCCCCGCAGCCGGCCGCCTACACCCTGGCTCTCCGCAACGGCGAGTACGACTTCGCCATGGGCGGCACCGGCGGCACCGGCAACACCTTCCGCGACTTCAACAACCTGCTCTCCAGCGAATGGGTCAAGCCCGTCGGCGAGGAGGCCAGCAACAACTTCGAGCGCTTCAGTGACCCGGCAGTCGACGAGATCCTCGCCGACTACAAGGTGGCGCTGGACCCCGTGGTGCAGGCCGACCTGGCCAACCAGCTGCAGCAGGTCGTCTACGACCAGATCCCCTCCATCAGCCTCTACTACGGCGGCTCCTGGGGCCTGTTCAGCAACGCGAAATTCACCGGTTGGCCCAGCGCCGACGAACCGTACGCCTCGCCCAAGACCTACGAGTCCACTCCGCTTCTCGTTCTCACAAATCTGAAGAAGGTCAATGATGACTAGCACCACGGCGGCGCCCCGCGGCGCCGAGAGCCGCACTCCAACGGGGCCCGGCCCCACGGCTGCGGCGCACGCGCCGAACCCGTTGGCCACGTCCCTGGGCTTCGTGGCCCGCAAGCTCGGCCTGTTCGCCCTCACCCTGTGGGCGGCCGTCACGGTCAACTTCCTGCTGCCGCGGCTGATGCCCGGCACGCCGGCGGATGCCGCGCTGGCCAAGCTCGCCCAGAACGGCCCCGTCTCCGAGGCCACCAAGGCCGCCATCGAGGCCCAGCTCGGTGTGCCCACCGGCAACATCTTCGAGCAGTACCTGGCCTACCTGCATCAGGTGGTCACGCTGGACTTCGGCATCTCGTACACCTTCTACCCGCAGAGCGTCGGGGAGCTGGTCTCGGCCGCGCTGCCGTACACGCTCGTGTTGGTGGGCCTGGTGACCGTGGTCGCGTTCGTCCTCGGCACCCTGCTCGGCGTGCTGGCGGCGTGGAAGCGCGGCACCTGGCTCGACAGCGTGCCCACCCTGGTGGGCTCGTTCATGAGCGCCTTCCCGTACTTCTGGACGGCTCTCCTGCTGCTCTTCTTTGCCGGCTACGTGCTGAGGCTCTTCCCAACCTCCGGCGCTTACGGCCCCACGGCCGAGCCGAACCTCTCGTTCGAGTTCCTCGGCGATGCGCTCTACCACGGGGTGCTGCCGGCGCTGACGATCCTGATCACCTCACTCGGCGGCTGGATCCTCGGTATGCGCAACACCATGATCTCCACCCTCGGCGACGACTACGTGACCTTCGCGGAGGCGAACGGGCTCAAGCCCCGCACCATCGCCCTCCGCTACGCGGCGCGAAACGCCATCCTGCCCAACCTCACCTCCTTCGGCCTGGCCCTCGGCGGTGTCGTGGGCGGCTCGATCCTGGTGGAACAGGTCTTCGGCTACCCCGGTATCGGCTACCTGCTCTTCAACGCCGTCACCAACCAGGACTACCCGCTCATGCAGGCACTCTTCCTGATGATCACCGTGAGCGTGCTCATCGCCAACTTCCTCGTCGACATTTTGTACGGCGTGCTGGACCCGAGGACCCGACGATGACAACCTCACTGCCCCCCACAACCGCTGCCATTCGCGCACCGATCACATCGATCGGCGAGGCCCCCTCCGCCTGGAAGGTCGTCGTCCGCGTCGCCTCCACGGTGTGGAGCAACGGCAAGGCCCGCATCGGCCTCGTCATGCTCGCCCTTTTCGTGCTGCTCGCGATCTTCGCCCCGCTGATCGCGCCGTACGGTGCCAGCGAGACGGGCTTCGAGCGCAGCGCAGACGGCAGCGCCGCGCACTGGCTGGGCACCACCGCCGCCGGTGAAGACGTGCTGAGCCAGCTGCTCTACGGCGCCCAGGTGAGTATCTTCGTCGGCCTCGTCGCCGGCCTGCTCTCCACCATCATCGCCGTGCTGATCGGGCTCAGCTGGGGCTACGTGCGCGGGTTCGGCGCCGACGTGATCAACTTCATCGTCAACCTGTTCCTCGTCATCCCCGGCCTGCCGCTGATGATCGTCATCGCCGCGTACCTCTCCGGCGGCGGCATCGGCATGATCATCGTGGTCGTCGTGATCACCGGCTGGGCATGGGGCGCCCGGGTGCTACGCAGCCAGACCCAGTCGCTGCGCTCCCGCGACTTCGTCACGGCGGCGGTATTCAGCGGCGAACGGCCGTTCCGCATCGTGTTCCGGGAGATCCTGCCGAACATGACCTCACTCATCGTGGGCAACTTCTTCGGCGCCGCCACCGCGGCGATCCTCGCCGAAGCCGGCCTCGAATTCCTCGGCCTGGGCGACTCCACGGTGGTGAGCTGGGGCACGATGCTCTTCTGGGCCCAGAACTCCAACGCCCTGCTCACCGGCCAGTGGGCACTGCTGTTCGCCCCCGGCCTCTGCATCGCGCTGCTGGCCACCTCCCTCACCCTCATCAACTTCGGCGTCGACGGCATCAGCAATCCGCGCCTCCGGGAAGGAACCAAGCGATGACCCCCGCACCGTACGCACAGACCCCGCCCGCCGCCAACACGACCCTGCTCGAGGTGCACGACCTGTCGGTGCACTACGGCTACGGCGCCGGCGCCACCAAGGCCGTGCAGAACGTGTCCTTCCGCCTGGCCCACGGCGAGTTCGTCGGCCTGGTGGGGGAGTCCGGCTCGGGCAAGTCCACCCTCGGCTTCGCGCTCACCGGGCTGAGCAGGCCGCCGGCGCACATAGAGAAGGGCCGCATCCTCTTCGGAGGCAAGGACATCGCCAGCCTGGACGCCGAGCAGCTGCGCGAGCAACGCCACGGCGGCATCGCCATGGTGCTGCAGTCCGGCATGAACGCGCTGAACCCCGTGCGCAGCATCCGCAATCACTTCGTCGACATCTTCCGCGCCCACGGGCACGTCGACCGCTCCCGCTGGACCGCCCGGGCCACCGAGCTGATCGGCAAGGTCGAACTGACCCCGCAGGTGCTCGACAGGTTCCCGGGCGAGCTCTCCGGTGGCATGCGCCAGCGGGTCTCCATCGCCCTGGCGCTCTCGCTGGAACCCGAACTGATGGTGTTCGACGAGCCCACCACGGCGCTCGATGTCCTGGTGCAGCACGCCGTGATGAACACCATCATCGAGCTGCAGAAGAGCGAGAACTTCACCGCCATCCTGATCAGCCACGACCTGGGCATCGTTCTCGAATCCGCCCAGCGGGTGATGGTGATGCACGAGGGCCGCATCGTCGAGGATGCCCCGGCCCGGCAGATCCTGGAGAACCCGCAGGCCGACTACACCCGGATGCTGCTCTCGCACTACGCCGACCCGCGGGCCGAGGTGGTAGAGCTGCCCGGTTTCGCCGACCGGCAGCAGCGCAAGGCGGAGGGGGCTTCGCGCACGGAGGCTGCCACCCACACGCCCACGGTCTCGCCGCGCACCCGTCGGGCCGACCAGCACGCCATGATCGTCGAGAACGTCTCGAAGATCTACCCGGCCCCGCGCCGCGGCGAGGCGCCGGTGCGCGCCGTTGACAACGTGTCGTTCACCCTCGAACCCGGTGCCGCGCTGGCGCTGGTCGGGGCCTCCGGCTCGGGCAAATCCACCATCGCCAAGCTCATCACGGCGGTGGAGAAGCCCACCAGCGGCCGCATCCGTTTCGGTGACCTCGACGTGGGCTCGCTGAACCGGCGGCACTTCCGCCGGCTGCACCGCGACGTGCAGATGGTGTTCCAGGACCCGTACTCCGCCCTGAACCCGCTGCACACCGTGGAGTACGCGCTCACCCGGCCGGTGATCAACTTCACCGGGCTGCACGGCACCGACGCCCGCCGCCGGGTGCTGGAACTGCTCGACATCGTGGGCCTGAGCCCGGTGGAGGAGTTCGCGGCCAAGCTGCCGCACCAGCTCTCCGGCGGGCAGCGCCAGCGTGTGGTCATCGCCAGGGCGCTGGCCAGCGACCCCCAGGTGATCATCGCCGACGAGCCCGTCTCGATGCTCGACGTGTCGCTGCGCGCCGGCGTGCTCGCCCTGCTCGAGGACCTGCGCGAACAGTGGGGGGTGAGCCTGCTCTACATCACCCACGACCTGCTCTCGGCCCGGGTGGTCACCGACAACATCATGGTGCTCAACGGGGGAGCGGTGGTCGAGACCGGCAACACGGCCGACGTGCTGCGCAACCCGCAGGACGACTACACGATCCGGCTGCTGGATGCGATCCCCAACCCGCGCAAGGTCGTCGCGTGACCGCTCCCTTCGGTACCCTCGCCCTGGCTCCCGAGCTCGAGCACTTCACCGTCGACACCGCGGCCGGGCCACTCACG
Source organism: Cryobacterium sp. MP_3.1 (assembly GCF_035984795.1). NCBI lineage: Bacteria > Bacillati > Actinomycetota > Actinomycetes > Micrococcales > Microbacteriaceae > Cryobacterium > Cryobacterium sp. MP_3.1. The sequence continues at coordinate 119,505 of NZ_JAXCHV010000006.1, forward strand.
GCGTTCCGGGTGCTGCCCGCGGGCCCGCGCCGCGGCGTGGCCCTGCTGGTGCCCGGCTTCACCGGCTCCAAGGAGGACTTCAGGCTGCTGCTGCCGCTGATCGCGGCGCACGGCTGGGAGGCCGTGAGCTACAGCCAGCGCGGCCAGGCCGACTCGGCCGCGCCGGCGGGCATCGAGAACTACCGGCTCGAGGACTTCGCGGCGGATGCCGTCACGGTCGCGCACGAGATCGGCGCGGGCGGTGCGGTGCACCTGGTCGGCCACAGCCTGGGCGGCCTCGTCGCCCGGGCCGCGCTGCTGCACAGCATCTCCCAGGAGCAGAGCGCGGCCCAGTTCGCCGACCTCACCATGCTCTGCTCCGGTCCCGGCGGCCGGGCCGGGGTGCATGCGGCGAATGCCGCCCTGGTGGCCGAGCACGGCACCCTGGCGGTCTGGGCGCTCGACCACCCGGAGGGCAGCCCGCTCACCGCGGACGACGTCTTCGTGCGCGACCGCCTGATCGCCTCCTCGGTCGACAACATCCTCGGCGGTGCCCGCATCCTGGACAGCACCCCCGACACCACCGACGCCGTGCGGGCCAGCGCGGTGCCCACCCTGGTCGCGCACGGCGACAGCGACGACGCCTGGCCGATTCCGTCGCAGCGACTGATGGCCGAGCAACTCGGCGCTCAGTACCGGGTGATCCCGCAGGCCGGGCACCTGCCCAACCTCGACAATCCCGGCTTCACCGCCGCGATGCTCAACGATTTCTGGGCATCCACCAGCTGATCTTTCGTCTTTTACACCGCACCACCGCTACCCAAGGAGATCCTCCATGCTCACTTTCCCCCACGGCTTCCTCTGGGGCGCCGCGACCGCCGCCCACCAGATCGAGGGCAACAACGTCAACAGCAACTGGTGGCCCAAGGAACACGCTCATGGCACCACCATGGTCGAACCGTCCGGTGACGCCGCCGACAGCTTCCACCGCTACCGCGAGGACATCAAGCTGCTCGCCGACCTGGGCCTGGATTCCTACCGGTTCAGCATCGAGTGGTCCCGCATCGAGCCGGAGCGCGGCTTCGCGTCCCGCTCGGCCGTGGACCACTACCGTCGGATGGTCGATACCTGCCACGAGTTCGGCATCGAGCCGATCGTGACCCTGATGCACTTCACGGTGCCGCGCTGGTTCGAGAACGACGGCTTCTGGCGGGCTCCCGATGCCGCCGACCTGTTCGCCCGGTACACCGAGCTCGCCCTGCCCGTCGTGGCCGCGGGCGTCAACTACGTCTGCACCATCAACGAGCCCAATATCGCCGCGATGCTCGCCGGCGGAGAGGACGCCGCCAACCTGGTGGCGCACGGCCTCGCCAACCCTGACCTGCAGGTGGCGGATGCCCTGCTGCTCTCGCACCAGCGCTCCCGCGAGGTGCTCAGCCAGGTACCGCACCTCAAGACCGGCTGGACCGTCGCCACCCAGGCCTTCGTGGCCGTGGACGAGGAGGGCGCAGCGGAGAAGCTCGCGGAGTACGGCCACCCGCGCGAGGACTGGTACCTGGAGAACGTGAAGGGTGACGACTTCGTGGGCGTGCAGGCGTACACCCGCACCTTCATCGGACCGGAGGGCCCCCGGCCCGTCGCCCAGGGCGTGGAGACCACCCTCACCGGCTGGGAGTTCTTCCCGCCGGCCGCCGGCATCGGTGTGCGCGCCGCCTGGGAGCTGACCGACCACGTGCCCGTGATGGTCACCGAGAACGGCATCGCCACCCAGGACGACAGCCGCCGCATCGCCTACACCCAGGGCGCCCTCGAGGGCCTGCACTCCTGCATCGAGGACGGCATCGACCTGCTCGGCTACCTGCACTGGTCGGCGCTGGACAACTACGAGTGGGCCTCCGGCTTCGCACCCACCTTCGGCCTGATCGGCTGGGACAAGCAGACCTTCGCGCGTACCCCCAAGCCCAGCGCCAGCTGGCTCGGCGAGGTCGCCCGCCGCAACGGCCTGGAGCCGTCGGTCGCCCCCGCCGCCTGACCTGCCCTGCAACTGTTGCCGATGCGGACAATTGTGCCCGGTGCGCCGGGCGCAATTGTCCGGAACGGGAACAGTCAGGCGGGATGCCGCGCGGCTAGACGAAGCGCTCGAGCACCGTGCCCTCGCGCATGCGCTCGACGCGCTTCACGTGCTTGGTGATGTCGCGCACCCCGCGATACACGGCGAGTTCGGCAACATCCACCACCTTGGTCGAGGCGTGCGACCGGGTCGGATGCGCGAATTCCTCGATCGACTGGAAGCTGTCCCGTCCGCGCGGCTCGGCGCTGAATCGCTGCGCGAAGCCGGTGTTCACGCTGGTGAGCTCGATGTCGGCCTCGTGCGCGGTGACCAGGCTGCGGGTGTCCACCGTGATCACGGTGTGGGCGTCGTCCCGGTAGGAGCGCGCGGCGAGCAGCTCGTTCAGCCGCGGCTTCTGCAGGAAGAAGAACACCCGGTCGTTGAGCATCGTGTACCACTCGCTGGGGGAGAGGTCTTCCAGCGCGGCCGCCAGCGAGGACTCGTGAATCGCCTTCTGGTGCCGGATGACGGCGGTGCCGTAGTCCGGATGTTCCAGCTCCAGCGACTCGCCACGCCGCTTGGTGAGGATCGCGGCCTGCGGTGCCCCCTGCCGCACGCCCCATCGGGTGACCAGCGCGGCCGTGCTGAGCAGTCCGTGCCGCTCGATCGACGGCCACGACCCATCCGCTGCCACGTGGTACAGCTCGGGGTAGAGGCGGATCAGGTCCTTGGAAAGCACGGGGCAAGCGTACCGCGGCTCCGCCGGCCGACCGGGGTCAGAGGTCGAACGCGAGCCGGGCGCCAAGGGCCAGCATAAGCACAGCGATAGCGCCGTCGAGCACCCGCCAGGCACCGGGGCGCGCGAAGATCGGGCGCAGAAGGCGAGCCCCGAAGCCGAGCCCGGTGAACCACAGGATGCTTGCCGTGATGGCGCCGCCGGCCCACCACCACCGCTCGGCGGGGTCCTGTTGGCTGGCCACGGCGCCGAGGAACACCACGGTGTCCAGGTAAACGTGCGGGTTGAGCCAGGTAAGGGCGAGAACCGTGCCCACGGCGACCCGCATCCCGGTGTTGCCCGAGGACCCGGTCACCAGAAGCGCGCCCGGACGGATGGCCCGCCGCGCCGCCCACAGGCCGTAACCGACCAGGAAAGCGGCCCCGACCAGTCGCACGACCACCATGACCGTCGGTGCCGCCGCCACCAGGGCCCCCATTCCGAGCACGCCGGCGAGGATGAGCGCCGCATCGGACAGAGCGGCAATGGCCACCACCGGCGCGATCACCCGGGTGCGGCCCTCGATGCCCAGCCGCAACACGAACGCGTTCTGGGCGCCGATGGCGATAATGAGGGACAGACCCGTGACCAGGCCCAACAGCGCGGGGAGGAGGGTTGTCGCAGGTGTCATGCCTCCCACGCTAGGGAGTCACGGAGGTTCAGTCCAGCTACGTTTTCTTAGGATGCGTAAGCTGGGCTTATGCAACGCTTCACCCTCGACCAGCTGGAGACCCTGCGCGCCCTGGTTCAGGACGGCACCTTCGAGAAGGCCGCCCGCCGGCTGCACGTCACGGCGTCGGCGGTCTCGCAGCGGGTCAAGGCCATGGAGCAGTCCTGCGGCCGGGTCCTCGTGCAGCGCACCACCCCTGTCCGCCTCACGGCCGCCGGTGCGGTGGTGCTGCGCTACGCCCGCCAGGTCGAACTCCTGGAGGCCGACACCGAGCGAGCGCTGCGCGAGAACGGGTCCGCCGAACGTTCCGTGCAAATCTCCCTCGCCGTGAACGCGGACAGCCTGGCCACCTGGTTCCTCGGCGCGCTCGCCGGGGTGGCCGACGAACTCGACATTACCTTTGACTTGCACCGCGAAGACCAGGAGCACACGATCTCGCTGCTGCGCTCCGGCGCCGTGATGGCCGCGGTCACCTCAGACCGCGAATCGATCCAGGGCTGTGTCACCGAGCCACTGGGCCGGGTGCGCTACCGTGCCGTCGCCACGCCGGCCTTCGTGACCCGCTGGCTCGCCCGCGGACTCGCCGCGTTGCCGGCGGCGCCCGTGGTCACCTTCGACAGCAACGACGACCTGCAGGACTCCTTCCTGCGGGCGCACGCCGGCGGCCCCGGTGCCCCACCCCGTCACGTCATCCCCACCTCCCATGACTTCGCCCGCGCAGTGCTGCTGGGCATGGGCTGGGGAGTGCTGCCCGAGCAGCAGTGCCTGGACGAGATCGCCGACGGCCGTCTGGTGGAGCTGGCGGCGGCGCATCCGGTGGACGTGCCGCTCTACTGGCAGCGCTGGAACCTGTCGTCGCCGCTCCTGGACGCCGTATCGGCGGCGGTGCGCGTTCAGGCTGAGTGGACACTGCGGCCGCTCACGGTCTGACCCTTTAAACGGCCCTACAGGTCCGTGTGCGCCAGCGGCAGGCCGCTGAGGCCGGCCCGGATCTCGACGCTCCGAATCTGGTCGAGGGGCACATCGGTCGACGCGGCGAGGTTCTCGGTGCTCGGGCTGGTCGCCGTCCAGGTCGCGAGCACCGTCGCGGTGCCGTCCTGATCGGTCATCACCATGTCGTAGTCCTGGGGTCCGTTGTCCTTCCAGAGCTGATTGAGGTACACGCACGACCAGTCGAACCGGGTGCCCCAGTCGGTGTCGGTGATGGTGAGGGCCGCGGTGAGGGCGTCTGCCTCCACGGGCTCCATGGCAACGACCATCGTCGGGGCCGGGTCGGCGGATGCGGATGCGGGCGGTGCGGCCTCGAGAGTCGCCGGCGTGCCGAGGGTGGCGCCGAGGAACCCGCCGCCCAGGGCGAGACCGGCAGCGACGGCCGTGCCGGCCACGGCCAGTCGCAGCCGGTTGCGCCGCGTGCGGGCGACGGCCGCCCCGGCGAGCCGCTGCACCGAGCCCGGCTGGTGCTGCGCGCCACGAAGATGCGCGGCATCGGTGGCAAGAACGGTGGCGGAAGCATCCGCGGAAGCATCTTCGGTGAGCGCCACGGCCTCCGCCGCGGGCAGGGCCGCCAGGATGCCGGGCAGCCCGGCGAGTTCGGCGACGGCGCCGGCGCAGGCGGGGCAGGTCGGCAGGTGGCGTTCGAAGGCGTGCCGGTCTTCGGGGCTGAGCGCGCCGAGCAGGTAGGCGGCGTCCCACTCGCGGAAGCGGTCGGAGGTCATTCGGTGACCCCTCTTTCCTGTAGGGCGAGCCGCATCGCTCGCAGGGCGTAGTGCAGGCGGGACTTCACGGTGCCCTCCGGCACCTGTTGGAGGAGGGCGATTTCCGCGATCGACTGCCCGAGGTAGTAGGCGCTCACCAGCACGGTGCGGTGCTCGGGAGTGAGCGCGGTGAGGGCATCCGTGAGCAGCCAGCGATCCAGGATGGCCTCGGTGGCGTCGGTCGACGCTCTCTCCGGCAGGTCATCGGTCGCGATCTCACGGGCGTACCGAGCGCTCCGCCTGTCGTCGATGACGAGGTTGCGGGCCACCGTGAACAGCCAGGCGCGAGCGGCGTCGTCATCCCGGTCCAGCAACGCCGGGCGCGTCCAGGCGCGGAGCAGGGTCTCCTGCACCACGTCCTGCGCGAACCCGTAATCCCCGGTCAGACGCACCACGTACCGAAACAGAGCCGGCCCGTGGGCGTCGTGCAGCGCCCGCAGGAGTTCCGCGTGTGGCTCTGCCACGGTCACCTCCCGGTCTGCCCGATGCCCACGATGAACACGGCTCTGCTGGACTAATTCTGCGCGACGAAGAGTTCGAATTCGACGGAGCCGGCGTCTTCGACCGAGACGAAGCCGAGGTCGGGGGCGTCGACGCCGTAGTCGCTGAAGGTGATCGGGATGCTGCCGACAACCTGGCCGCCGGTCTCGGTGAGCGCGGCCTGCAGCTCCACCGTGACCGGCTGGGTGACGCCGTGCAGGGTGAGTTCGCCGGTGGCGCTCAGGGTCTGCGCGACACCGGCCACGGGGGCCTCGAGGGTGACCGGTGCGGTGAGCGTGAAGGTGGCGGTGGGGAAGGCGTCGGCTTCCATCGCGGAGTCCCGGAAGTAGGCATCCCTGGCGCCTTCGTCGGTGGCGATGCTCGCCACGTCCACCGTGATCGTGGCGGCGGTGAGCGAGAGGTTGTCGACGGTGAGCTCACCGGTGACGTCGGTCGTGCGACCGGTCACGGTCACGTCGTTGCCCTGCAGCACCTCGTCGACGCGGTAGCCCGCGAAGGAGTCCGCGGCCACGCTCCAGGTGCCGGAGAGGTCGTCCGCGTTGACCTCGGTGGCCGCGCCGGCATCCGTCGTGCCCGGGGTGCCGGCGGCGATGGTGGGGGCCGCCTCGACGGTGCTGTTGGCGTAGTCGGCATAGACCGCGGGCCCGAAAGCCAGGGCGGCACCGCCGATGACGACAACTCCGCCCGCAATCCACAGCCCGATCTTCGTCTTCTTTTGCATGTCACCCTCGTTCATGGTCTTCGCGTGTACTTGGCGAGCGGATGGCGGTCATCCACTCTGTACAACGAGACGGCAGGCCAAAAGGTTCAGACCGGTTCACTTTTTCGAGAAACTAGCCGGTTCGACCGCTGATCCGGCGGCCCAACTCGGCCGCGGCGTGCTCCACGGCGGCGGCGAGCTCCGGCCAGCGTTCCGGCGGCACGCTGGACCGGGCGAAGGTCACGGCGATGCCGGCGGCGGGCCAGCCGCTGTGGTCGCGAACGGCCACCGCGACGGATGCGAGACCCAGGGTGACGTCGCCGTCCTCCGCCGCGTAGCCCTGCGCGCGCACCTCGGCCAGGAGCCGGCTCAGCTCGCGATAGCTGCTCACGCCGCCCGGCGCCGGGGTGTCGCCGCCGTCGCGCTGCACGAAGGCGGACGGGTCGGGGAACAGGGCCCGCACCTGCGCGACCGGCAGTGTCGCGAGCAGCGCCCGGCCGCTGGCCGTGAGGTGGCTGGGCAGGCGCACCCCGACATCTGTCACCAGGGCGGGGCGGCGGGGAGCACGCTCCTCCACGAGGTAGATCACATCGCGACCGTGCAGCACGGCCAGATGGGCGCTCTCGCCGATGGTGTCGACGAGCGAGGCCAGGATCGGCCGGCCCAGCCTGGCCAGGGGCTCCTGCCGGGCAAAGCCGCTGCTCAGCTCGAAGGCGGCCAGGCCGATGCCGTACCGACGGGCCTCGGGAAAGTGCAGCACGAAGCCGAGCTCGGTGAGCACGCCGAGCAGCCTGTAGACGGTCGACCGGGGGAGCCCGAGCGTCTGCGCGATGGTCGACGCCGGCACCGGCCCGCGCTGGGCGGCCAGGTGGGTGAGGATCTGCAGGGTGTGGCGGGCCGCGGGCACATCGGCCTTCGTAAGCGCCGCTCGGCTCTCAGCAGGCACGTGCACGGCGCCCCGGCTCAGCTGTCATGCGATGAGGCTATCGTCTCGACGCGTCCCCGGGGCGCAGGCCGGTTGCCGGTTCGGCAAGCCAGTTTGTCGCTGTGCCGCCGACGAGGGAGGATGCAGTCATGCACACCAACGACACCGCCCGCGAACCCCAGGAGCCCGACGCCATAGGAGAATTCTGGGATCAGCGCTACGCCGGAAATGCGACCCTGTGGAGCGGCCGGCCCAACGCCGCGCTGGTCAGCGAGACGCACTACCTGCGGCCGGGGCGGGCCCTCGACGTCGGCTGCGGCGAGGGCGCGGATGCCCTCTGGCTGGCGGCACAGGGCTGGGACGTGACGGCGCTGGATGTCTCGCGAGTGGCACTCGAGCGCGCCGCTCGCCAGGCCGAGCTTGTGCGGGCCGACCTGGTGGGCGGCACGGTGCGTTGGCTGCACTCCGGACTCGTCGAGGCGGCCCTGCCGGCGGCGAGCTTCGACCTGGTTTCCGCGCAGTACCCTGCCCTGTTGCGCACCGAGGAGAACATCGCGGAGCGCGCCCTGCTGGATGCCGTCGCGCCCGGGGGTGTACTGCTCATCGTGCACCACCCCACGCCGACCGCCGCTGAGGCCGCCGCGCACGGTTTTGATCCCGACCTGTACGTGAGCCCGGCCCAGGTCGCGGCCATGTTGGACGACAGCTGGCGGATCGAGGTCGACGAAACCCGGCCCCGCCACGTGGCCACCGGTGCCGGTGCCCACCACACCGAGGACGTCGTGGTGCGGGCGCGGCGCCTGCGCTGACGGGGCTCAGCGTTCCCTGAGCGTCGCCACGGTTCCCACCGGTGCCGCCCGCGTACCCAGCCGGCTGGGGGTCGGCTCTGCCGGGTTCTGGCTCACCACCAGTACCCGGGACCCGGACAGGTGGATCTCGTCTACCACGGTGCGGCCGCTCCGTAACAGGTCGGCGAGGCTGGGCGGCAGGTCCAGCTCATCGATACCCGGCGAGAAGGCGCCCGCAGCGCGGGAGGCGGGCCGCGGCGGCAGTCCGAGCAGCTCGGCGGCTCGATCGTTGTAGAGCACCAGATCACCGGCACCGTCGACGAGAATCAGCCCCTCGGGCACCGAATTGACCACGGAGTCGTTGGAGACGAACAGCCGGGCGAGCTCTTCGGGCCCCCAGCCCAGGGTGACCCGGCGCAGGTAGCGTCGCAGCACCCAGGTGGCCAGCGTTCCCGCCAGGAGCAGGGTGAGCGTTACGGCCAGGATGGCGGGCAGCCGGGCGTCGAGGGCGATCTGCAGAGTGCTGGTTCTCACGCCTGCTGCCACCATGCCCACCACCTCGCCGTCGGAGTCGAGGATCGGTACCACGGCGCGCACCGACGGGCCGGGGCTGCCCGGGGTGACGTCGGTGAACGACATGCCGGCCGTGGCGGGGCCCGTGCGGCCCACGTACTGTCGGCCGATTTCGGCGGGGTCCGGGTGCGTCCACCTGACGCCCGCCGGGCTCATGATCGTGATGAAGTCCAGTGCGGCGTCCCGGCTGACCTCGAGCGTGTACGGCTGCAGTGCCGCTGTCGGATCCGGCGATGTCGACGCCCTCACCACGAACGGGCTGTCGGCGATCGCGGCCGCCACCGCCAGCAGCCGGTCGGCCCGCTCGGCATAGCCGCGATCCCTGGCATCGACGAAGGCTGCAGTGCTCACGAACACGGCCAAAGACACTATGAACACAGAGTGAGCGACGAACAGCCGGCGTGTAATGCTCCACCCGTGCATCGTTCGCACCCATCCTTTCCCGGCCGCATCACGGGGCCACGTCGTCGTGACCATCCTGACCTCTAGGGAGAACGTACGCCCAGACCGCCGCGCCGGGGCCGGTGCCCCTGGCGTGCTGATCTGCGTCGCGGCGGTTTATCCGGTCTGACCAGCACTTGAGAGTGCGCGTTGTGGGTCGGTGAGTCGGGGGTCCAGGGGACTGGAGTGCCCTACCGTGGTAGGCTCGGTGACGGTCTTCCGACCCTTCACCAGGACGCGAACGCGTAGCCCCCAGCTCGACTGGGACGGCCGTGTGCGTACGGTGAGGCCCAGACGGACGCGATCCCATGGTCGCTCCAGCCCACGCCGTTTCTCGGTGTCGAGGCCGGTCTCGGCCTACCCGTCCGACACAGCGAGCCCCGTGTTGTCGACCGCTCAGGCGGTCTATTCGGCGTGCTCCGGAGAATCCGTGACCGAAATCATCGCCGTCAAGGCAGAAGTACCCGCCAGCGAGGCGGAGCAGACCGAAACTGCAGCAGCAGCAGCAGCACCGGGAATCGCCGTCAAGGCGGACAGGCTCTACAAGGCCTTCGGCCGTAAACCCCACGACATCGTCAAGAAACTTCAGAGCGGCGCGAGCCGTGACGAGCTCGCGCACCTGGGAACGGCCGCCGTCATCGACGCTTCCTTCGAGGTGCAGCGTGGTGAGATCTTCGTGGTGATGGGCCTCTCCGGCTCGGGCAAGTCCACCCTCATCCGCATGCTCAACGGCCTACTCGAGGCCACCAGCGGCACTGTCACCGTCGGAGACACCCCGATCACCGGCATCCCGGCAGCCAAGCTGAGGGACGTGCGCCGTCAGAGCATCTCGATGGTCTTCCAGCACTTCGCACTGCTGCCGCACCGCACGGTGATCGACAACGTCGCCTACGGCCTCGAGGTGCAGGGCATTCCCCGTGAGGAGCGCCTCGCCAAGGCGCGCACCATCATCCGCCTGGTCGGACTGGACGGCTGGGCCGACAATCTGCCCTCCGAACTCTCCGGTGGCATGCAGCAGCGCGTCGGCCTCGGCCGGGCCCTGGCCGCCGACACCGACGTTCTCCTGATGGATGAGGCGTTCTCCGCCCTCGATCCGCTGATCCGCCGCGAAATGCAGGAACAGCTCATCGAGCTGCAGGCCGAACTCGGCAAGACCATCATCTTCATCACCCACGACCTCAACGAGGCCATGTTCCTCGGCGACCGCATCGCCGTGATGCGCGACGGCCGGATCGTGCAGATCGGCACGCCCGAAGAGATCCTCACCGACCCGGCCAACGACTACGTCGCCCAGTTCGTGCAGGATGTCGACAGGGCGCGGGTGCTCACCGCCGGCAGCGTCATGGAGCCGGCGCGTTCGGTGGTCACCGTCACCGCCGGCCCGCGTGCGGCTCTCCGCACCATGCGCGACCTGCAGACCTCGGCCACGTTCGTGTTGCGCCGCGACCGCAGCTTCGCCGGGGTCGTGCGCGACCGCGACGTGCTCAACCAGGTCAAGGCCGGCGACGGCGACCTGCGGGCCATCATCCTGGACGCCACCGCGGTGGCCGCCGACACCGCCCTGGTCGACCTCGTCGAACTGGCCGTGGAGAGCGACCTGCCCATCGCCGTGGTCGACGACCGCAACCGCCTGCTCGGCGTGATCCCCCGGGTGACCCTGCTCGCGGCCCTCGGCAATGTCAGTCCGACGACCGGTGAGCTGCCGGTGATGGAACCGCCGGCCACTATCTCGATGAGCATCATCACCGAAACCCTGCGCGAAACCGCGTCGGAAGGAGTACAGCCGTGAACGACTTCCGGATTCCCCTCGGCTCCTGGGCCGATACCTTCATCGACTTCATCACCGACACCTTCGGGTTCTTCTTCGACTTCGTGCGAGCCATCTTCAGCGGCGCCTACGACCTCGTCGACCTCATTCTGGCCACACCGCCGTTCTGGGTGATCATCCTGGTGGCCGCGGCGTTGGCACTGATGATCCGCGGCTGGAAGTTCGCCGTGGGCACCGTCGTCGGCCTCGTTGTCATCGTCGGCGTCGACCAGTGGGAGAACGCGATGGATTCGCTCGCCCTGGTGCTCGTCGCGAGCGTCCTGGCGATCCTGTTCAGTGTGCCGCTGGGCATCCTGTCGGCCAAGTCCGGCGTGGCGTCCAGCATCATCCGCCCGATCCTCGACTTCATGCAGACCATGCCGGCCTTCGTGTACCTGATCCCCGCGCTGATCCTGTTCCGCGTCGGTGTTGTTCCCGGCATCGTGGCGACGATCATCTTCGCCATGGCTCCCGGCGTTCGGCTCACCGAACTCGGCATCCGCAGCGTCGACAGCGAGGTGGTCGAAGCCGGCCAGGCCTTCGGTGCGTCACCGTGGCGCATCTTGCGTCAGATTCAGCTGCCCCTGGCGATGCCCACCATCATGGCCGGTATCAACCAGGTGATCATGCTGTCGCTCTCGATGGTCGTCATCGCCGGCATGGTCGGCGCCGGCGGTCTCGGCCAGCAGGTCGTGGCCAGCCTGAACCGCATCGACGTGTCGCTCGGCTTCGAGGCCGGCCTCTCCGTGGTGATCCTCGCGATCTTCCTGGACCGTCTCACCGCGGCTCTCGGCAACGGGAACACCCCGATCAGCAGGGTGCTCGCCGCTCGCAAGCGCCGCGCCCACCCGGTCCACGCCCCGGCCGCGGCCGTCGCCGTGGAGCCGACCGTGGCCCCGGCCGTGACACCGACGCAGGCCGCCGAGCGCGAGCCGTCCCGCGTCTAGCTCCACCCGTAGCTTCAACCCCGGTCACCACCAGCAGGTGACACGAAAGGCAGACACATGAAGAACCGTTCACTCAAGATCCTCGCCACCGGTGCCATCGGCATGCTCGCCCTGGCCGGCTGCACCGCGGCCGAAGCCGAGACCGTCGGCGACGGCAACGCGGACAACAAGGACCTCACCATCGCCGTGTTCAACGGCTGGGACGAGGGCATCGCGGCATCAGAGCTGTGGAAGGCCATCCTCGACGAGAAGGGCTACAACGTCGAACTCGAGTACGCCGACGTTGCACCGGTCTACGCCGGGCTCTCCACCGGTGACTACGACCTCAACCTCGACGTCTGGCTGCCGAACACGCACAAGTCCTACCTCGAGGAGTACGGCGACGACATCACCGAACTCGGGGCCTGGAACGACGAGGCCAAGAACACCATCGCCGTGAACGCGGATGCACCGATCGACACCCTCGCCGAGCTGGCCGACAACGCCGACCTGTTCGACAACCGTCTCGTGGGCATCGAGCCCGGCGCCGGTCTCACCGAGGCCGTGACCGACAACACCATTCCCACCTACGGCCTCGAGGACATGGACTACCAGACCTCCTCGACCGCAGCGATGCTCACCGAGCTGACCGCTGCGGAGAAGTCCGGCGAGAACATCGCCGTCACCCTGTGGGCGCCGCACTGGGCCTACGACACCTTCGACCTGAAGAACCTCGAAGACCCCGAAGGCACCCTCGGCGCCTCGGAGACCATCCACGCCTACGGCAAGAAGGATTTCTCCACCGACTTCCCGCAGGCCACCGAGTGGATTGCCGACTACACCATGGACCTCGACAAGCTCCAGTCGCTCGAAGCCGCCATGTTCGTTGACTACGACGGCCAGGACTACGGCCCCATCGTCGCGAAGTGGATCGAAGACAACCAGGAGTACGTGGACTCGCTCACCGCGTAGTCGACTGCCCCAACCGTGAACGGCCCGTGCCTCGGCACGGGCCGTTTCTGTGTCGTCTCCGGCGCGGTCGTCTCAGACGCTGGCGCGCAGTTCGGCGCCGATGTACGCCGCCCAGGCACCGGCCTTGCCGGTCTCGCCGGCGGCCAGCGGTCCCTCGGTGCCGTCGACGACGAAGCCGTGCGGCTTGGCCACGATAGTCGCGCCGGCGGCGTGCAGGGCGTGCGAGATCTTGGCCGCCGCATCCCCGTGGATGAAGAGCTTGATGCGGGTGTCGAACGCGGCGGCCCGCACACCGGCGAGGGAGCCCGGTGCGAGGGTGCGCAGGAACCGGCGCATCCGATCGGTCGGCTTCCAGCCGTTGATCGGGCATCCCACCACCAGGACGTCGACGCCGTCGAGGCTTGCCTCGGTGATGTCGGACACGCTGAGGGTGGTGGTGCCCTGGCCCAATTCGGTGGCGATCACCTCGGCGATGGTGCGGGTGTTGCCATAGTTCGTGTCATAGACGACGACTGCGTGCATGAGTCCTCCCGGGTCGCGGCGACGTTGGCCGACACGAGTCATAGTGGCCCCGGCCCCGGCGACCGACAAGAGCAACAGGTCCCGCGGGTCACTGCGATTGCCGGGTCATTGCGACTGCGGGGTCACTCCGACTGCGGACCTCGCGGCGCGGTGAAGTTCGACAGCGCCTCGGTGATGGCCCGCTCCGATTCCGCCCGGGTCAGCGTGGCCTCGCCGTCGCCGGGCTGAGCACCGTACGCTCCGAAGGAGGCGTGGTTGGCGCCCTCGATCCGCACGAAGGTCGTGTCGGCGGGCAGCAGGTCGGCGGTGTCGTCGATCTTGGCCGGGGTGCTCAAGCCGTCCTCGCTCCCGCTGATGCTCAGTACCGGCAGCTCATCGTCGACGGCCGAGGCGCAGTAGCTGCCGAACAGCACCAGGCCGGCGACCTCGTTGTCTTCGGCGTACATGCAGGCCCGCACGCCGCCGAGCGAGTGGCCGCCCACGAACCACGCCGCCACATCGGGCGCGGTGGCCGTGAAGGTGTCCAGCGGACGCTGGTCGAAGAAGGCGAGGTTCAGCACCGGTTTGGTGATGACCACGGTCATCCCCGTCTCTGCCACGGTGGGAGCCAGGGTGGCGAGGTACGCGTACGGGTCGACCTTGGCGCCGGGAATGAAGACCAGGCCGGCGACCGAGCGTTCCTCGGCCGGGGTGATCACGACGGAGACGTCGGTGTCGGTCACCGTGACGGCGGGGTCGTCGAACACCGCCTGGGCGGCCGTGCGGTCGGCGGGCATCACGAGCTGGGTCCAGAACAGGACAGCAACGATCCCGAGGGCCAGCGCGGTGAGCGCGGTCCAGCCGGCGAATCTGATGCGGGTACGCAGAGCGGTTCGAGGGGTGCTGTCAGTGGTCAATTCGATCAGTCGTCCAATCCGCGTGCGGCGAGGGCCTCTCCGATCGCATCGGCGGCGTACAACGAGCGTACGACGACGGGGACGGCCAGGGCGATGACCGACCCCTGTGCGCCGCGGGCCCGCCGGGCGTCGAGCACCTCCCGCACGATCTCCGCCACCAGCGGGATGCACCGGATGGTCAGGGCCACGAGCAGCCCCACTCTGTCGGCATCCACCCAGCGCCGGAACGGCCGCAACAGCAGCTGGAACGCCTCGAGCACCGCGGTGACCGTGGTGGTGAGGGTGAAGAGGGCGGCGAGGGCCACGGCCACCAGCAGCCGGCCGGCCATCAGACCGGCCGTGGTCCAGCCCTCCGCCGAACCCCCGGCGACCAGCACCTGCACCGGCACGGCGAAGACCAGGATCCACAGGACCGGACCGATCTGCGGCCAGGCCGCCGTGGGCGGAATGCCGGCCAGCGTGTACAGGGCGACCACGGCCACCAGTTCGCCCGCCAGCACCAGCGGATCGGCCGCCAGGCCGACCAGCACCATGGCGACAGCGAGCACGGCCAGCTTGAGCACCGCCGGCGCGCGGTGCAGCAGCGAGGTCCCCGGCCGGTACAGCCCGATCATGTCGGCCCGGTCATGACAGCAGGCTCAGGTACGCGGTGAGGGCGGTGGCGGGCACGTCGTCGGCGACGACCCGGCCCTCGTCGATCACGATCACCCTGTCGAACCCGTCCAGCACCTCCAGGTCGTGGGTCACCACGATCACCTGCTGGGTCAGCGACACCAGCAGCCCGGTGATCAGACGGGTGTTGCGGGCATCCAGCAGGGTGGTCGGTTCGTCGGCCACCACGATGCTGGGACCGGCCACCAGCACCGCAGCCAGGGCCAGCAGCTGCTTCTGACCGCCGGACAGACGGTGCGCGGGGCGTTCGGCGAGGGCGGTGAGACCGAACCTGTCGAGCGCCTCCGCCGTGCGGGCCGTGATTTCGTCGGCGGCCAGACCCCGGCGCCGCAGGGTGAAGGCCACATCCTCCTGCACGGTGGGCATCACGATCTGGTTGTCGGGGTTGGTGAAGATGAAGCCCACCTCGCGCCGCACGAGTTTGGCCTGCCGGCGCACGTCGAGGCCGTTCACCGTGACGGTGCCACTGGTGGGGGTGACCAGGCCGTTGATCATGCGCGCCAGCGTCGACTTGCCGCTGCCGTTGGCGCCGACGATGCCGATCCGGCGTTCGGTGAGGTGCAGGTCGATGCCGCGCAGCACCGGCCGGTCGTCGAAGCCGTGCGAGACGTCCTCGAAACGGATGCCGGCTGCGCTCACGCTCACGCCCGGGCGTCGACGGGCGCGGAGACCGGAACCGTGCGGCGCGGGGCGATCAGGCCCGGGTACGCCCGGTGCACCTGCTTGGCGACGAGGACCGTCACGACCACCTTCACCAGGTCGCCGGGCAGGAACTTCGTACTGTCGACGGCGGCGGCCCACAGCGGCAGGCCCAGGTTGATGGCGGTGACGGGCACCCCGATCAGGTAGACGACCACGATGCCGCCGAGAGCGGTGGCGCCCAGTGCCGGCCAGAACGGGTAGCGCGGCAGCAGCCACGCGGTGAGAGCGCCGATCACGACGACGCCCAGCAGCCATCCGTAGGGGTAGCCGGCGGAGGGGGAGGTGGTGAACCAGACCAGGCCGCCGCGCCCACCCGAGAGCAGGGGAAGCCCGGCTGCGGCGAGGACCAGCAACAACAACACGGCCAAGAAACCCTTGCGCGCGCCGAGGATCGCGCCGGCCAGCATCACGCCGAGGGTCTGGAACGTGATCGGCACGGTGCTGGCACCCAGGGAAAGCGCGCCGGGGAACCCGAGGGCGGCGATGAGGGCGGCGAAAATGGCGATCTGAGCGAGGTCGCGCACGCTGAGGCGGGCCGTGACTCTCCGGGCGGGAACGGTGGGGGCTGTCATGGTTTTCAATCTAGATTTCCCCGGCAGGGCGCCGCAGTGGAATACCTACAAAGAATCCGGCGGAACGCTGGTCGTGGGTCCCGGCCGGGGCCTCCGGTCCGGTTTCCCGCTGCCATCGGCACGCCTATCCGTCGAACCGGTGCGGTTTTATGATCGTCGCAGCCGGACGGAGAGTTCACCGATGCCGGGACACGGAAGGCAGTTCTCATGGGTTTCTTCGGATTTCTCCTGCTCGGCCTCTTGGCCGGCGCCCTGGCCAAGCTGATCCTCCCCGGAACGCAGGGTGGCGGATGGTTCGTGACCCTGCTGCTCGGTGTGGTCGGCGCGTTGCTGGGCGGCTGGCTGGCCGGCCTGATCTTCGGGGTCGACATGGGGTCGTTCTTCGACCTGCGCACCTGGGTGATCGCCATTCTCGGGTCGATAATCGTGCTGCTCATCTACGGTGCGGCCACCCGCAACCGCGGGAGTAGCAGCTCGACCTGACCTGCAGCGCGTGTGGTGCTTAGGCGACGAGGCGACTGATCGTGGCCGATCCGGCGCGGGCGCCGGACGTCGGTTCGGCCCACACCGAGATCGGAGCCGGGTTCCAGGGCAGAGCGGTCGGTTCCGCACCGGAGGACACCAGGAGGGCGCCGGTGGTGACGGCCGTGATCCCGTCCACCGGGGTGTCGGTGCGGGGCTCGGCGATGTTACGGGGCGCTGCCGGGGTGTCGGTGCGCAGGCGCATGGTCTCGGCGGCCAGGAGCTCGGTGAGGGTCTCGGCGATCTGGTGGGCCTTGAGCCCGTGGAAGATCACATCGGTGTCATCGGAGCGGCGGGGGACCAGGGTCCAGTCGCCCTCGGCGCCGACGAGATCGGCCAGCGCGGCGTGGAGGTGTTTGAAGACCTCGGCGCGGCTGAGTTCTGCCGGAGCGGGAGCAACCGGGGCCTGGATGACGGGTGCGGTGCGACGTCGACGACCGAACATCGTGAGCCCCTTCCTACTAACAACGCGAGAAGACCAGTTTCGTCTTCTCTACCCCGAAATCACGGGGGACACGCCGCAGAACGGGGACTGGCGGGGGGATGCCCGCTAATTGACCTTCACGGCAGTGGCGCCCGGCACGGATTTCTCGTCGGCGTCCTTCACCACGTTGCCGACGGCGACCGCGACGCTGAGTCCCCAGCCGATCCAGGTGAGCACCAGGCGCCAGTCCCTCGGACCGTTCTTGGTGGCCTGCAGAATGTGCCAGCCGCCGACGACGACGCTGATCATTGCGGTGTTGAACAAGAACTTTCGCATGGCTACACGCTAGCCGACAACCCGCGAACTGAGAGAAAAGCCCCAAAAAGACTCGAGTTTTAGGTGCTCACGTCACAGCTCGCGGGTGTGGTCGCGGGCGAAGGTGAGGGTTTCGGTGAGCAGGGCCAGGCGCTCCGGCTCGGTGCGGGCGGTCCGGGTGTTCACCTCGGCCACGATGGTGCCGTCCCAGTTCACCGCGGCGAGGTTCCGCAGCACCTCTGCCACCGGCTCGGTGCCGCGGCCGGGCAACAGGTGTTCGTCGAAGACCCGGCCCTCGTCGAGGGAGCCCGTACCGTCGCAGAGGTGCACGTGGCGCAGACGCTCGCCCAGGGCCGTGGCCATCACGAGGCTGTCCTGTCCGCTCAGCGCACAGTGCGAGAAGTCGAGGGTCACCGCGGCGCAGTCCATCACCGTGGGGTCCCAACCGGGGGAGTACGCCTTGACCCCGCGCCCGCCGATCTTCCACGGGAACATGTTCTCGACGGCGATCTGAAGGCCGGTGCCCGCGCTCAACTCCCGCACGATGTCGAGAAAGTCCTCCGCATAACCGGCCTGCCAGCGAAACGGCGGATGCACCACCACCGTCGATGCGCCGACCAGCCCGGCGAGCTCGGCGGACCTCTCCAACTTCACCCGGGGGTCCCGACCCCAGACGAAGTGGGTGAGCAACAGTACCGGTGCGTGGATCGAGAAGATCGGCAGGCTGTACCGCTCGGATAGCGCGGTCAGCGCCGCCGCATCCTGGGTGGCCTCGTCACGGGTGACCATGATCTCAACGCCGTCGAACCCGGCCTGCTTCGCCAACCTGAACGAGTCTTCCAACCCCAGCGGGTACACGCAGGTGGAGCTCATGCCGATGCGAATCACGGCGTCAGCATAGCCTTCGCTGGTAACCTCGAGGTGCAGCCAGGTGCGCCGCACAGGCGGGCACCGGAATGGATGAGTCATCGAAACCGCAGCAGACACCACCGCATCTGTCACCGCACCCGACCCCACCGGAGAGGCCGGCGCAGAGCTCGGCCCCGATTCGGTCGCGCCCGGTCACTTCGACCTGGTCGTGGTCTCCAACCGGCTTCCGGTCGACTACGAAGTAGCCGAGGACGGCACCGAAAGCTGGCGCACGTCGCCCGGCGGCCTGGTCACCGCCCTCGAACCGATGATGCGCGCCTCCGACGGCGCCTGGGTGGGCTGGCCCGGCGTGGCCGACCGCGAATTCGAGCCCTTCGAAAACGACGGCATCTCGATCGTGCCCGTACGCCTGAGCACCGAAGACCTCGAGCTCTATTACGAGGGCTTCTCCAACGACACCCTGTGGCCGCTCTACCACGACGTGATCGCCTCGCCCAGCTACCACCGCGAATGGTGGGACGCCTATGTGCAGGTCAACCGCCGGTTCGCCACCGCGGCCGCGGCATCCGCAGCGCCCGGCGCCACGGTCTGGGTGCACGACTACCAGCTGCAGCTGGTGCCGCGGATGCTCCGCGACGCCCGCCCCGACCTGGTGATCGGCTTCTTCAACCACATCCCGTTCCCGCCGTACGGCATCTTCGCCCAGCTGCCCTGGCGCAAACAGATCCTCGACGGCCTGCTCGGCGCCGACCTGATCGGCTTCCAGCGGCTGGCGGATGCCGGCAACTTCTCCCGTGCCGTGCGCCGCCTGTTCGGCTACGCCACCCGCGGTGTCGCCGTGGACGTGCCCAGCCAGAACGGCCAGCACCGCCGGGTCATCGCCAAGCACTTCCCGATCTCGATCGACGCCGAAGCCTACGAGGAAATGGCCAAGCGACCGGAGATTCAGGAACGCGCCCGCCAGATCCGCGAGGACCTCGGCAATCCCAAGACGATCATGCTCGGCGTCGACCGACTGGACTACACCAAGGGCATCGGCCACCGCATCAAGGCCTTCGGTGAGCTGCTCGCCGACGGCACGCTGAGCGTCGAGGACGTCACGCTCGTGCAGGTCGCCAGCCCGTCCCGCGAACGCGTGGCCACCTACATGCAGTTGCGCGACGAGATCGAACTCGCCGTCGGCCGCGTCAACGGCGACTACTCCACCATCAGCCACACCGCCATCAGCTACCACCACCACGGCTACCCGCGAGAAGAAATGGTGGCGCTCTACCTGGCCGCCGACGTGATGCTCGTTACGGCCCTCCGCGACGGCATGAACCTCGTCGCCAAGGAGTACGTCGCGGTGCGCTACGACGGCGACGGCGTGCTCGTGCTCAGCGAATTCGCCGGCGCTGCCGACGAACTCAAGCAGGCCGTGCTGATCAACCCGCATGACATCGACGGCATGAAGGCGTCGATCATGAAGGCCATCACCATGCCCAAGCGTGAACGCACGAGGCGCATGCGGGCCCTCCGCCGCAAGGTCTTCGACAACGACGTGGCCACCTGGTCCGCCTCGTTCCTGCAGACTCTCACCGGCGGGGCCGCCGTGCCCAGCGGCGTGCCGGAGAACCTCGTGTCAGCGCTGAAGGACATCAGCTCGGCCGAGACCATCCTGGTGGCCCTCGACTTCGACGGCACCCTGGCGCCGCACGTGGACGAACCCGAGGACGCCCGCGCGGTCGACGGCACCCACGACGTGGTGCAGCGGCTGCTCGACCTGCCCGGCGTGCGTGTCGCGTTCGTCTCCGGCCGGGCCCTGGTGAGCCTCAAGCATGTGGCCGAACCGCAGAGCGAGGTTTTGCTCACCGGATCGCACGGTATCGAGGTGCAGCTGGACGCAAACGGCATCGAGCTGGGTCTGGTACCCGAAGAGGTGGAGAAGCTCGACACCCTCACCCGGGTGCTCGAGCGCATCTCCGGCCCGGTGTTCGGCACCTGGATCGAGCAGAAGCCGGCCGGCCTGGCCCTGCACACCCGCCTGGCCACCGCGCAGGACGGCCAGGCCGTGCAGCGCGAGGCCCGCGACCAGCTGGCCGAGCTGCTGCCGGCCCTCACCGTGCGCGAGGGCAAGAACGTGCTCGAATTCTCGGTGCGCTCCAGCACCAAGGGCGACGCCCTCGAACGCCTGCGCGCGCACACCGGCGCCGACAGGGTGCTCTATGCCGGTGACGATGTCACCGACGAAGACGCCTTCACGGTGCTGGGCGAGGGCGACCTGGGCCTCAAGATCGGCCCGGGCGCGACCCAGGCCGGCTATCGGGTGCGGGGCCCGAAGGAGGTCACCCAGGTGCTGGCGCTCCTGGCCGACTTCCGCGCCGCCGCCACACAGCAGCAGTAGGTCCCGCGTCGCGGGCGTGCCACCGGTCGTCATGACCGGTGTGCCGCCCGCGACGTTCTAGACTCGGTGCATGTCTGAGTTCGATATGAAGCCCCGTAGCCGCGACGTCACCGATGGCATCGAGGCCACCACCTCACGCGGCATGCTCCGAGCTGTGGGAATGGGCGACGCGGACTGGGAGAAGCCCCAGATCGGCATCGCCAGCTCCTGGAACGAGATCACCCCGTGCAATCTGTCCCTGGACCGCCTCGCGCAGGCGTCCAAGGAGGGTGTGCACTCCGGCGGCGGCTACCCGCTGCAGTTCGGCACCATCTCGGTCTCCGACGGCATCTCGATGGGCCACGAGGGCATGCACTTCTCCCTGGTCTCCCGTGAGGTCATCGCCGACTCCGTCGAGGTCGTCATGCAGGCCGAACGCCTCGACGGTTCGGTGCTACTGGCAGGCTGCGACAAGTCGCTGCCCGGGATGCTCATGGCCGCCGCGCGCCTGGACCTCGCCAGCGTCTTCCTCTACGCCGGGTCCATCGCACCCGGCTGGGTGAAGCTGAGTGACGGAACCGAAAAAGACATCACCATCATCGACTCGTTCGAAGCCGTCGGCGCCGTCAAGGCCGGCCGCATGAGCGTGGAAGACGCCAAGCGCATCGAGTGCGCCTTCGCCCCCGGCGAGGGCGCCTGCGGCGGCATGTACACCGCCAACACCATGGCCAGCGTCGCCGAGGCCCTGGGCATGAGCCTGCCCGGCTCCGCGTCGCCCGCCTCCGCCGACCGCCGCCGCGACTACTACGCGCACCGCTCCGGCGAGGCCGTGGTCAACCTGCTGCGCTTGGGCATCACCGCCCGCGACATCCTCACCAAGAAGGCGTTCGAGAACGCCATCGCCGTGGCCATGGCCTTCGGCGGTTCCACCAACGTGGTGTTGCACCTGCTCGCCATCGCGCAGGAGGCCGAGGTCGAGCTCACCCTCGACGACTTCAACCGCATCGGCGACACCGTGCCGCACATCGGTGACCTCAAGCCCTTCGGCAAGTACGTCATGAACGACGTCGACCGTCACGGCGGCGTGCCCGCCGTGATGCGCGCCCTGCTCGAGGCCGGTCTCATCCACGGCGACGCGCTCACCGTCACCGGTAAGACCGTGGCGGAGAACCTCGCCGAGATCGACCCGCCCGAGCTCGACGGCACCGTCTTGCGCACCCTGGACAACCCGATCCACGCCTCCGGCGGCATCACCATCCTCAAGGGCTCCATCGCCCCCGAGGGCGCCGTCGTCAAGACCGCCGGCTTCGACAGCGACATCTTCGAGGGCCCCGCCCGGGTCTTCGAGCGTGAACGCGCGGCCATGGACGCCCTCACCGCGGGGGAGATCCTCAAGGGCGACGTCGTCGTCATCCGCTACGAAGGCCCCAAGGGCGGCCCGGGTATGCGCGAGATGCTCTCGATCACCGCGGCCATCAAGGGCGCTGGGCTCGGAGCCGATGTACTACTATTGACTGATGGTCGATTCTCAGGCGGCACAACCGGACTGTGTATCGGCCATATAGCACCCGAAGCGGTGGACGCAGGTCCGATCGCCTTCGTGCGCGATGGTGATCTGATACGGGTCGATATCGCAGCTCGCTCGCTTGACCTACTGGTCGACCCCGCAGAGCTGGCCGCCCGCCGAGAAGGCTGGGCTCCACTTCCTCCCCGTTACACCCGTGGCGTTCTCGCCAAGTACTCCAAGCTCGTGCAGTCCGCGGCCCTGGGTGCGACCACGGGATAATCGACACCATCCGTCATTCGAATTAGGGATTTGCTCTCATGACCACGGAACCTTTGCCCGTGCCATCCGCCCCGACCCCCAGCGCGCCGTCCGCCGACGCCGTGTCGGGAACGCCTGAAATCCTCACCGGTTCCGGCGCTATTCTGCGCAGCCTCAAGATGCTCGGCGTCACCGACGTCTTCGGGCTGCCCGGCGGCGCCGTCATCCCGCTCTACGACGAGCTGATGAACCAGGACGACATCCGCCACATCCTGGTACGCCACGAACAGGGCGCCGGCCACGCCGCCGAGGGCTACGCGTCCTCGAGCAACCGGGTCGGGGTGGCCATCGCCACCTCCGGCCCCGGCGCGACCAACCTGGTCACGGCCATCGCCGACGCCTACATGGACTCGGTGCCGCTGCTGGCCATCACCGGCCAGGTGTTCTCCACGCTGATGGGCACGGATGCCTTCCAGGAGGCCGACATCGTCGGCATCACCATGCCGATCACCAAGCACTCGTTCCTGGTGAAGCGGCCCGAAGACATCCCCGCCGCCATCGCCTCGGCGTTCCTGATCTGCAACACCGGCCGTCCCGGTCCGGTGCTGGTGGACATCACCAAGGACGCCCAGCAGATGAAGGCACCGTTCATCTGGCCGCCCAAGCTGGACCTGCCCGGCTACCGGCCGATCACCAAGGCGCACGGCAAGCAGGTTCAGGCCGCGGCGGCGCTGCTGGCCGGCGCCAGCAAGCCCGTCTTCTACGTCGGCGGCGGCGTCATCCGCGCCCAGGCATCACCCGAGCTGCTCGAGTTGGCCGAACTGACCGGCACCCCCGTCGTCACCACCCTGATGGCCCGCGGTGCGTTCCCCGACTCGCACGACCAGCACCTGGGTATGCCCGGCATGCACGGAACCGTCGCTGCTGTGCTGGCGTTGCAGGAATCCGACCTCATCATCGCTCTCGGCGCCCGTTTCGACGACAGGGTCACCGGCAAGGCCTCCGAGTTCGCGCCCCACGCCACCATCGTGCACGTGGACGTGGACCCGGCCGAGATCGGCAAGATCCGCGCCGCCGACGTGCCGATCGTGGGTGACGCCAAGGACGTCATCGCCGACCTCACCGTGGCCTACCGCGAGGCGATCACGACGACGACCCCCGACATCTCCGAGTGGTGGACCTACCTCAAGGGCCTCCGGGAGAAGTTCCCGCTGGGCTACAGCGAACCGGCCGACGGCCTGCTCGCCCCGCAATACGTGATCAAGCGCATCGGCGAGCTCACCGGGCCGGAGGGCGTCTACGCCGCCGGCGTCGGCCAGCACCAGATGTGGGCGGCACAGTTCATCAAGTACGAGCGGCCGAACTCCTGGCTCAACTCGGGCGGCGCCGGCACCATGGGCTACTCGGTGCCCGCGGCGATGGGCGCCAAGGTCGCCGAACCCGACCGCACGGTCTGGTCCATCGACGGTGACGGCTGCTTCCAGATGACCAACCAGGAACTCGCCACCTGCACGATCAACAACATTCCGATCAAGGTGGCGATCATCAACAACTCGTCGCTCGGCATGGTGCGTCAGTGGCAGTCGCTGTTCTACGACGGCCGGCACTCCTTCACCGACCTCAACACCGGTCACGGCACCGCGATGGTGCCCGACTTCGTGAAGATGGCCGATGCGTACGGTGCCCTGGGCATCCGGGTCACCCGCGCCGACCAGGTCGACGACGCGATCAAGCTCGCGTTGGCCACCAACGACCGGCCCGTGGTGATCGACTTCATCGTCAGCCGCGACGCCATGGTGTGGCCGATGGTGCCGCAGGGCGTCAGCAACAGCTTTGTGCAGTACGCCAAGGACCACGCCCCCACCTGGGAAGAGGAGTAACCGATGAGTACCCACGTTCTCAGCCTCCTCGTCGAGGACAAGCCCGGACTGCTGACCCGCGTCGCAGGCCTGTTCGCCCGGCGCGGCTTCAACATCGAGAGCCTCGCCGTCGGCCACAGCGAAATCCCCGGCCTGTCGCGCATCACGATCCTCGTCGATGTCGAGGACGCCCCGCTGGAGCAAGTGACCAAGCAGCTCAACAAGCTGATCAACGTCATCAAGATCGTCGAGCTCGACCCGAGCCAGTCGGTCCAGCGCGAGCACCTGCTCGTCAAGGTGCGGGCGGACAACACCACCCGCTCCCAGGTCCTCGAAGCGGTCACCCTGTTCCGTGCCCGGGTCGTCGACGTGTCCACGGATGCCGTCGTCATCGAGGTGACCGGCGACTCCGGCAAGACCCAGGCGTTCCTGCGGGTGCTCGAGCCATACGGCATCAAGGAGATCGCCCAGTCGGGCCTCCTCGCCATCGGTCGGGGATCCAAGTCGATCACCGAACGCGTCTTCAAAAACTAAATCCGAGTCTCTAGGTCTCAACAAGCTCGACCCTCGACCAACAAAACTTTTCTCGACAAATACAACAACCAAGGAGAACCCACATTGTCTGAAATCTTCTACGACAAAGACGCCGACCTGTCCCTGATCCAGGGCAAGAAGGTCGCCGTCATCGGCTACGGCTCGCAGGGCCACGCCCACGCGCAGAACCTGCGCGACTCCGGCGTCGAGGTCGTCATCGGACTCAAGGAGGGCTCGAAGTCTCGCGCCAAGGCCGAAGAGGTCGGCTTCACCGTCCTCAGCGCCGCCGAGGCATCCGCCTGGGCCGACGTCATCGTGGTCCTCGCACCCGACCAGGTGCAGCGTCACCTGTACAAGGACGACATCCTCCCCAACCTCGCTGACGGCAAGGCCCTGGTCTTCGGCCACGGCTTCAACATCCGCTTCGGCTACATCGAGGCGCCCGCGGGCGTCGACGTGGTCATGGTCGCCCCCAAGGGCCCGGGTCACACCGTGCGTCGCGAATTCGAGGCCGGCCGTGGCGTTCCCGTCATCGTCGCCGTCGAGAAGGACGCGTCGGGCAACGCCTGGCCGCTGACCCTCAGCTACGCCAAGGCGATCGGTGGCCTGCGCGCCGCCGGCATCAAGACCACCTTCACCGAAGAGACCGAGACCGACCTGTTCGGTGAGCAGGCCGTTCTCTGCGGTGGCGCGTCGCAGCTGATCCAGTACGGCTTCGAGGTTCTCACCGAGGCCGGCTACCAGCCGCAGGTTGCCTACTTCGAGGTGCTGCACGAGCTCAAGCTCATCGTCGACCTGATGTGGGAGGGCGGCATCGCCAAGCAGCGTTGGAGCGTCTCCGACACCGCAGAGTACGGCGACTACGTCTCCGGCCCGCGCGTCATCGACCCGAGCGTCAAGGAGAACATGAAGGCCGTTCTCGCCGACATCCAGAACGGCGCATTCGCCGAGCGCTTCATCAACGACCAGGATGCCGGAGCTCCCGAGTTCCTGGCCCTGCGCAAAAAGGGCGAAGAGCACCCGATCGAGGCCACCGGTCGCGAGCTGCGCAAGCTGTTCGCCTGGAACGCCTCGAACGACGACGACTACGTCGACGGCGAAGCTGCCCGCTAACTCCCGTTTCACCCGAAGGGGCCGGTCATTCGACCGGCCCCTTCGGCGTGCCCCGGCGCCGCTCACAGGGTGAATGCGCCGTCAGTTGCCAATTGAAGCCCCTTCGGACGCCATGACGGGGCGCCAACTGGCAAGTCGCCGACCGGGCCGGATGTGAGTTGCCTCTTGACGCCACTTCGCTCGCTCTCAGGGGGCACGAACTGGCAACTCACGGAAACGGCCTTGCGTCGAGTTGCGGCATCCTTCCCCCTCAGAGCCCCCGAAGGGGGTGTTTGCGGCGACTCGGCGAGCTAGTCGACCTCTTGTTCGGGCAGGCACCGTGCGCGGATGTAGCGTGCGACCGGGTCCGGGGTGAGATAGACGAGGTGGGCGGCTCCATTGATCGCGTCCGGCAGGTGCGGATCTGCGCCGGTGCGTTGGCGGGCGCGGGTGAGCGTCTGGGCGATCTCCCGGAACACCGGCGCGGAGTCGGTGCCGAACGCGAAACGGATATCGCTGCCGGTTGCGCGCAGGAGGGCGGGGTCGACGGTCTCCCCGGTGCGCGGCAGGTCGTCCCGAATGAAGTTCTCGGCCAGGGCCGCCCCGCGCTCGGTGTACCACTCGAGCCCGGGCGGGGCGTCGAGCGGACCCCGGCCTGCGGAGTCGTCGGGGCTGTTCAGCCGGGCGGCCGGGTCCCGCCCCGCCGTGCGCGCCACCACGGCGAGGGCGCCGGCCCAGTCGTCGGTGCGCTCCCGCAGGTGCTTTCGCACGGCGTCGGTGGTGCGGGCCAGCAGCGCGGTGCCCGAATCCGTGCTGCGGAAGAAGCCCGGTTCGTACACGAGAACCTGTCGCACCAGGTCCGGATGCCGCACGGCGAGCCGAAGCGCCACGATCCCACCGGCGCTGGCGCCGAAGATCGCGGCGGGAACGAGCCCGAGGTCCTGGAGCAGCGCGGCGGCATCGTCGGCGTGGGTATACGAATCGCATGGCCAGCCCGCCCTAGTGCTCCGTCGGGTGCCGCGGGGATCCCAGGTCACAACGGTGAGCCCGGCGACGCCGGTGAGCCCGGCCAGCCGCTCGGCGATCGGCCGGAACATCTCGGCGTCGTCGCTGGCGGCGCCGATGATCAGCAGCGGCGGGCCGGCGCCGCGCACCTCGGCCTACAGGCGGCATCCGTTCACGTGGTGCCGGCCCACGGTCGGGGCCGGAGCACCAGGGATGGCGAAGGGGACGCCGGGGGACTCGTCTCGAGCCATGGCGGAAGTCTACGAGCGTCCCCGGCAGACCGATAGGCTTCCGCAGGTGAACGCTATGAATGCCGGAGGCGAGAGCTCGGTCCCGGCCCGGTTCACCGGCCGGCCCGGGACCCGACTGCTGGCGACCGTCGCCCTCGTGGGCGCGGTCCTCTACGTTCTGGTGGACGTGGTGTTGCAGCTGTTACCGCCGCACTACAGCCTGATCTCGGAGGCCGAGAGCAACCTCGCGGTGGGGCCGTACGGCTGGATCATGAACCTGAACTTCCTGGCCAGGGGAGTGGTGACGCTCTGCGCCGTCGCCGCGCTCTCCTCGTTCGGCCCGCGGTCGCGGCTGCGGCAGGCCGGCCTGGCCCTGATGCTGTTCGCCGGGGTGTGCTCCGCCGCGCTGGCATTCCTGCCCACCGACATCCCACCCGCCGATGCCCCGGGGCTCGCCCCGACCACGGCTCTGGGCGCCGCGCACCTGATCGTCGCGGCCGCGGGTTTCGTCGCCGCGCTGGTGGCGTTCGCCTTGCTGACGGGGTGGCTCCGCGGCAGCGAGCTGCCGCGCGCGTATCCGGCCGCCGCGTGGCTCACCGGGGTCGCCGCCGTCGGCCTGGTGTCGCTGGGCGTCACCGCCGCGATCGCCCCCGGCCTACTGGGCCTGGCCGAGCGGGTCTGCCTGGCCGGGGTGCTGGGTTGGGTCATCGCGGTGAGCATTGCCGTGGTCAGGGCCGTGCGGCGCCGCTGAGTCGCCGCGGTGCCCGTCAGCCGAGCGGCTTCACGGCCTGGATCGTGTAGCTGAGCGGTGCGACCCCGGCCCGCTCGCCGAGCGCGAACTCGCCGTCGGGTCGCTCGATCATCTGGCCGGGCAGGGCCTCCCACGGCACGCTGTCGTGTTCGACGAGCATCGTCAGGGTGAGGCCGGCGTTCAAAAGCGCCGTGACGATCTCGCCGATCCCGTGGTTCCACTCGTAGGTCTTCGTGTTGGTGATCGGCCGATCTGTCACGACGTAGCTGGAATCGTCGTCCCACTCCAACGGTTCCTGCTGCTCGAAGTAGGGGAAACGCAGGTGCAGGTCATCGGCGAGTCGCTCGTCCATGGTCCACAGGATCGGGTGACCCTCACGAATGAACAGGCGACCGCCCGGTACCAGCAGCCCGGCGACGACGGCCGCCCACCGCTCGACGCTCGGCAGCCAGCACAGGGCGCCGATGCCCGTGTAGACCAGGTCGAAGCCGGCCTGCGGAAGAACCGCGAGGGCCGCGTACACATCGGACTCGACGAAATCGACGGAGTCCCCGGTTTCGGCGACCAGGCCGCGGGCCTCGGCAAGAGCCACCGATGAGAAGTCCAGCCCGGTGACCCGGGCGCCCAACCGGGCCAGCGAGAGCGTGTCGGTTCCGATGTGACATTGCAGGTGCACCGTCGTCAGCCCGGCGATATCGCCCAGCCGCTCGCGGTCGAAGCGGACGACATCCGACAGGAGCGCGGGATCGTCGACGTACCGCTGCACTCCGTAACCGAACCCGGTGCGCACCGCGTGGGCCGCGGCCCGATCGTCCCAGTTCGCGCGGTTGGTATCGAGATGGTGTTGCATGATCAACCTGTTTTCGCCCGGGGTCGAACGAGCCCACCAGACTACCCCGCGAGTACTATGGCGCGCATCAGCGGGGGCAGCGCACATCCGACTCGAAGGAGCGTCATCGTGAAAGCACTCGTTTACGGCGGCCCGGGCGTGAAATCCTGGACCGACGTGCCGGACCCACGGATCCTGCGGTCGACCGATGCGATCGTGCACATCGACACCACCACCATTTGCGGCACCGACCTGCACATCCTCAAGGGCGACGTGCCCGCCGTGATGCCGGGGCGCATCCTGGGTCACGAAGGGGTAGGCACCGTCGTCGCGGTGGGGGAGTCGGTGGAGTCCATCGTCGTGGGCCAGCGGGTGCTGATCTCCTGCATCAAGTCCTGCGGGCACTGCGCGAACTGCAAGACGGGCCTGTACTCCCACTGCCTCGGCGACGAGGGCCGGTCGGGCATCGGTTGGGTTTTCGGCCACCTCATCGACGGCACCCAGGCCGAGCTGGTGCGGGTGCCCTACGCCGACAACTCGCTCTACCCGCTGCCCGACTCCGTCACCGACGCCGAGGCCGTGATGCTCTCGGACATCCTGCCCACCGGGTTCGAGATCGGCGTGCAGTACGGCCAGGTGGCACCCGGCGACGTCGTCGCCGTGATCGGCGCCGGTCCGGTGGGCCTGGCCGCCATCGCGACCGCGGGACTCTACGGCGCCGGGGCGATCGTGGCCGTCGACATCGACGAGAACCGGCTCGAACAGGCCAAGACCTTCGGGGCCACCCACACCGTGCGATCCGGACGACCGGAGTGGCGGGACGAGGTGCTCGCCGCCACCGACGGCGCCGGTGTCGACGTGGCCATCGAGGCCGTCGGCATCCCGGAGACCTTCACCATGGCCACCGAGATCGTGCGGCCCGGCGGACACCTGGCGAATGTGGGGGTGCACGGCAAACCCGTGCCGCTGCACGTAGAAAACCTGTGGATCCAGAACATCAGCATCAGCATGGGCCTGGTGAACACCAACACCACGCCGATGCTGCTCAAGCTGGTGGCCCAGCACAAGATCCCCGCAGGCCGGCTGGCCACCCACACCTTCGACTTCGACCATGTGGAAGACGCCTACGACACGTTCTCCCGCGCCGCCGAAACCCACGCGCTCAAGGTGCTGATCAGCCACTGAACTAATAGGCTGAGCGCATGACTTCTTCCCGGGATGACGACGCGCTCGGCTGGGCCGGCGACGACGACCCCACCCTCGTGTCCGGCAGCACCAACCCACCCGAGCCCACGGATGCGCCTGCTGCCGACCTCCCCGAGGGCTGGGCCGTCACCGGATCACCGGGTGGCTACGTCGATGCACCCGCGGGCAAGGCGGCCCTGTCGTCGCCGGCCCTCGTTGGCCTGGGCATCCTCGCGGGCGTCTACCTGCTCTACACGATCGGCTGGTTCATCGGAGTGGGGCGCATCGAGAACCCGCTGACCGACCCGCTGTCTCAGTTCATGTTCTCACTGGGCACCTGGCTGGCCGTGGCCGCACCGCTCGTGTGGTTCGCCGCCTCGTACTGGCTCACCCGCGGCATGCCGCGTCTGCGCTGGACCTGGCTCATCCTGGGCGTCGTGCTGCTGGCCCCCCTGCCCTTCATCGCCGGAACCGGGGGACTCTGATGAGCACTGCAACCACCGCACCCAATCGCACCCGTCGCACGCCGGCGTGGCTCTCCGCGACCATCGCCATCCTGTTCGGGCTGTTCTACGCGTACAGCGCGTGGTCGGGCCTGGGCAACCTGCTGGGCCTCAACAGTGCCGCCCAGTCGCTCGACACCACCCTGAGCGGCTTCGGCTGGGGCCTGTTGTTGGCGGGTGTGCTCGTCCCGATCGTGGTCTTCGGGATCGCGTTCTGGCTCGGTCGCCGCCGGGAAGCCGGTCCGCAGGCGCTTCTGCTGCTGGCCGGGCTGGCCCTGGTCTCGGCGATCTCGCTCGACATCTTCGTGTTCGGTCTCGGCAGCCTGATCGTCTAACGCCGACCGGGCCGGCTCAGCCGGCCAGGCCCGCCACGAGCACCAGACCGATCAGCACCAGCTGGCCGAGCAGCCGCGGAACCAACGGAATCGCGACAGCGCCGAACCGGTCCTTGTGCCGGGCGGCGTAAACGTTGGCGGGGAAGACGGCCACGAGGAACACGGCCAGAGCGACACCGGACGTAACACGGGTGGATTCGAGAAGAAGCCCGATGCCGCCGGCAATCTCGCACAGACCGGTGAAAATCACGAGGTTCCGCGGGGCCAACAGGCCCCGCACGCGCAGTCGTGGCGGGATCATTGCCGACATCGTGCGTTGAACCGCGGGCACGAAATGACTGATCCCGGCGACGACGAAGACCACCGCCAGGACGATTCTCAGCGCGGTTAGGACGTAGGTCACTGACTCGGGGCTCATGGCTCCATTGTGGTGCCAGTAAGGTGTTGTGGTATCTGGCGCCCCACCGTCGAGGCGCGAGCTTCCCTCGCCCGACGCTTTCTAAGGATCTGTTTTCGTGTCGAAGCCCGTCGTATTAATCGCCGAAGAACTCTCGCCTGCCACTGTCGATGCCCTCGGGCCCGACTTCGACGTTGTCAACGTCGACGGCACTGACCGTGCCGCACTGCTCTCCGCCCTGGCTTCCGCCAACGCCATCCTGGTCCGCTCCGCGACCAAGGTCGACGCCGAGGCCCTTGCCGCCGCACCGAACCTGAAGGTCATCGCCCGTGCCGGTGTCGGCCTCGACAACGTCGACATCAAGGCCGCGACCGCGGCCGGTGTCATGGTCGTCAACGCCCCCACCTCCAACATCATCTCCGCCGCCGAACTCACCGTCGGCCACATCCTCAGCCTGGCCCGCCACATCCCGCCGGCCCACGGCGCCCTCGCTCAGGGTCAGTGGAAGCGCTCCAAGTACACCGGCATCGAGCTGTACGAAAAGACCGTCGGCATCATCGGCCTCGGCCGCATCGGCGCCCTGGTGGCCGCCCGTCTGCAGGCCTTCGGCGTGAACATCATCGCGTTCGACCCGTACATCACCTCGGCCCGCGCCCAGCAGCTGGGCGTGCACCCGGTGAGCCTGGACGAACTGCTCGCGCAGTCCGACTTCGTCACCATCCACATGCCGAAGACCCCCGAGACCACGGGCATGATCAGCGCCCCGCAGCTCAAGCTGATGAAGCCCACCGCGTACGTCGTCAACGTCGCCCGCGGCGGACTCATCGACGAAGCCGACCTGTACACGGCCCTCGTCGACGGGACCATCGCCGGTGCCGGCCTCGACGTCTTCGTCAACGAGCCGCCGACCGGATCACCGCTGCTCGGCCTCGACAACCTGATCAGCACCCCGCACCTGGGCGCGTCCACCGACGAAGCCCAGGAAAAGGCCGGCGTCTCGGTCGCCAAGTCGGTGCGGCTCGCGCTGTCGGGAGAACTCGTGCCCGACGCCGTCAACGTCGCCGGTGGCATCATCGACCCGACGGTCCGCCCCGGCATCCCGCTGGTCGAGAAGCTCGGCCAGGTGTTCTCCGGACTCGCAGCGCACAGCCCGCTCACCAGCGTCGACATCGAGGTGCGTGGTGAGATCGTCGAGTTCGACGTCTCGGTGCTCAAGCTCGCCGCGCTCAAGGGCATCTTCACCAACGTGGTCAGCGAAACCGTCTCGTACGTGAACGCGCCCCTGCTCGCCGAGCAGCGCGGTGTCGCGGTGCGCCTGATCACCGAGGCCGAATCACCCGAGTACCGCAACCTGATCACCCTCCGCGGCGCCCTCGCCGACGGTTCGCAGGTCTCGGTGTCCGGCACCCTGGTGGGCCCCAAGCAGATCGAGAAGATCGTCGAGGTGAACGGCTACGACGTGGAGGTGCCCTTCGCCGAGCACCTCATCGTCATGCTGTACACCGACCGTCCCGGGATCGTCGCGGTCTACGGCCGTGAGTTCGGCGAGGCCGAGATCAACATCGCCGGCATGCAGATCGCGCGGCACGAGGCCGGCGGCCCCGCGCTGAGCGTCCTGACCGTCGACTCGCCGGTGCCGGCCAGTCTGCTCGCCTCGGTGCGTGAAGCCATCACGGCCGACGTGATGGTCGCCATCGACATCACCGAATAGGTCGCGCTGCCGCACAAGCCGCACACACACAAGAAAGCCCCGGATGCGAATCCGGGGCTTTCTTGTGGATGGAGCGGTGGTGAAGCGAGGGTTACACGTCGTCGATCGAGCGCTCCCGCTGCACGACGCGCTCTCCGCTGACCGGGTCGACGGCGCTGCGAGTGGTGCTGATGCTGCTGCGGCGGCGGGTGAGCAACACCAGGCCGAGCACGAAGATGAGGGCACCGGCCCCCATCAGGATGTAGCCGACCAGGTCGAGGTCGACCCAGTCGACCTGGATGTTCAGGGCCCACACGAGGATGGCGCCGACGACGAAGAGGAAGATTCCCAATCCGATACTCATAGGTAACTGCTTTCTTCTTCAGTGGCACATGCACGTCGGCGACGCGCACGGTCAGGGTTCTCAAGCATAGACAGCCAAATGCGCACAGTAGGGTTGATTTGCAGGGTATCTCCAAGCCAATATCGCGCCAATATCGCCAGCCCACCGGCTGCCTCACCGTAATCGGAGCCGCATGTCCCGCTCAGTCAAGCTCGCAGTCATCGCCGGAGACGGCATCGGCCCGGAGGTCGTCGCCGAAGCGCTGAAGGTGCTCGACGCCGTGACCCACGCCGACCCCGTCGAGTTCGAGCTCACCCACTTCTCGCTCGGTGCCACCCGGTTCCTCGCGACCGGCGACGTGCTCACCGACGATGACCTGGCCGCGATCAGCGCCCACGACGCCATCCTGCTCGGCGCCGTCGGCGGTCTGCCTGGCGACCCGCGGCTGAAGAACGCCAACATCGAGCGCGGGCTGCTGCTCAAACTGCGTTTCTCCCTCGACCACTACGTGAACCTGCGACCCAGCGTCCTCTACCCCGGTGTGCCCAGCCCGCTCGGCGCCCCCGGCGAGGTCGACTTCGTCGTCGTGCGCGAAGGCACCGAGGGTCCCTACGTCGGCAACGGCGGCGCCATCCGTCAGGGCACACCGAACGAGGTCGCCAACGAGGTCTCGGTCAACACGGCGTTCGGCGTGGAACGGGTCGTGCGCTACGCCTTCGAAGCGGCCCAGAACCGCCCGCGCAAGAAGCTCACCCTGGTGCACAAGACCAACGTTCTCGTCTTCGCGGGCAGCCTGTGGCAGCGCATCGTCACCGAGGTCGCCGCCGAATACCCTGACGTGACCGTGGATTACCTGCACGTGGACGCGGCAACGATTTTCCTGGTCACGAATCCGAGTAGATTTGACGTCATCGTCACGGACAACCTCTTCGGCGATATTCTCACTGACCTGGCAGCGGCAATCAGCGGCGGCATCGGCCTGGCGGCATCCGGAAATATCAATCCGGAAGGTCGCTTCCCCAGCATGTTCGAACCCGTGCACGGTTCGGCACCCGACATCGCGGGCCGGCAGTTGGCCGATCCCACGGCGGCGATCCTCTCTGTCGCGCTCCTCCTGAACCACCTCGGTCTGGCGGATGCGTCGGCCAGGGTGAGCGCGGCCGTCACGGCCGACATCATCGCCCGCAGCGTCGCAGCGGAGCCACGATCCACCAGCGCCGTCGGCGATGCCATCGTGTCCCGCCTGACCGGCACTCCCGCCTAACCGCACTCCCGTCTAAACACAAGGGACTCCCATGAGCCAGCAGACCACCACCTTCCCGCTCGAGTTCGAGCGCACGCCGTCACAGACCGCCCGCAGCATCGCTGAGCGCGAAACGATCCTCGCCGACCCCGGCTTCGGCAAGCACTTCACCGACCACATGGTCACCATCGACTGGACCATCGAGAAGGGCTGGCATGACGCCAGGGTCACCCCTTACGGGCCGCTGCTGCTCGACCCCGCCTCCTCGGTGCTGCACTACGGCCAGGAGATCTTCGAGGGCATGAAGGCGTACCGTCACGCCGACGGCTCCATCTGGACGTTCCGGCCGGAGAAGAACGCCGAACGCCTGCAGAGCTCCGCCCGCCGGTTGGCGCTGCCCGAACTTTCAGTGGCCGACTTCATCGAATCCGTCAAGCAGATGGTCGCCGTCGACGGCTCCTGGGTGCCCGACGCCCCGGAGACCAGCCTGTACCTGCGCCCGTTCATGATCGCCAACGAGAGCTTCCTCGGCGTGCGGGCCGCGCACAAGGTGGGCTACTACGTGATCGCCAGCCCCGCCGGCGCCTATTTCACCGACGGCGTCGCCCCGGTGAAGATCTGGCTGTCCACCGAGTACTCCCGCGCCGGTCGCGGCGGCACCGGAGCCGCCAAGTGCGGTGGCAACTACGCGGCCTCCCTGCTGCCCCAGCAGGAGGCCTACGACAACGGCTGCGCCCAGGTGCTCTTCCTCGACGGGGAGACCGGCACCCACATCGACGAACTCGGCGGCATGAACGTGTTCTTCGTGCACGGCACCGACACCCTCGTCACCCCCCGCCTCACCGGCACCATCCTCGAGGGCGTCACCCGCGACAGCATCATCCAGCTCGCCCGTGACCGCGGCATGACCGTGATCGAGCGCGACGTGACGGTGGACGAGTGGCGCGACGGCGTGGCATCCGGCGAGATCACCGAGGTGTTCGCCTGCGGCACCGCCGCCGTGGTCACCCCGATCGCCCAGCTCAAGGCCGTCGGTTTCACCATCGGCGACGCCGACGCTGCCGCGGGGGAGATCACCCTGGCGCTCCGTCAGGAGCTCACCGACATCCAGTACGGCCGTCTGCCCGACCGGCACGGCTGGTTGCTGCGTCTGGACGCGGAGGTGACAGCGTGAAGATCGCCAGGTTCAGCCACGCCGGAACCATCGCGTTCGGCATCATCGATGACGACGAACTGGTCGTCCTGACCGGCGACCCGATGTTCGCCGGTTACAACCCCACCGGCGCGCGCCTGCCGCTGGTGGATGTGGCACTGCTCGCGCCGGTTATTCCGCGCTCCAAGGTCGTCGGCCTGGCCGGCGCCTACTTCGCGGATGCCGCGGAGAAGGCCGCGGCGCTTGCCGCGCCGGGGGAGCCCGCCGAGCCGCGCTTTTTCCTCAAGCCCAACACCACCGTCGTGGGACCCAACGACCCGATCGTGCTGCCCGCGGCCTCCGACGATGTACGCGTCGAGGGTGAGCTGGCCATTGTCATAGGCCGGGTCGCCAAGAACCTCAGCGTCGCCGACGCTCCCGGGGCCATCTTCGGCTACACGATCGCCAACGACGTCACCGCCGTCGACCTGGCCGAGGGCAGTGGCCACGGGGCCAGGGCCAAGAGCTTCGACTCGTTCTGCCCGCTCGGCCCGGTCATCGACACCGAGTTCGACCCCACGGACGGCCGCGTGCTCGGCCGGGTCAACGAGGTGGAGTTCCAGAGCGGAGAGGTGTCGCTGCTGGCGTTCTCGATGGCGGAAATCGTCTCGTTCCTCTCGCACTCGTTCACCCTGTTGCCCGGCGATGTGATCCTCACCGGCTCGTCCAGCGCCGCACGGCGCGTGTCGCACGGCGATACCGCGAGCATCGAGATCCCGGGCCTCGGCGTGCTCACCAACCCGGTTCGCCGCCCGGCCTGACCGACCGGACCGACGGGGACCGATGAACGCTGCCGAGCTGTACACGGTCGACCTGGAACTGCGCGGGGTCACCATGGCACGGCGGCCAGGGATGCTCGCCGGCACCGTGGCATCGTTAGCGGTCAGCCTGCTCGGCATGGGTGACACCCCGATCGGACCGGCGGTCGCCGACCTGGTGATCCGGGTGAGGGCCGATGGGCGCGAGGTCTACCGCTCCGGGTAGAACAACTCGCAGCCGGCCGACTCCATGCTGGAGACGGTGCGCCGCGAGCTGAACGAATTCAGGCCAGAGGTCTTCGCCGCGGAGTGGGGAATCGACAGCTTTTAGGCAGCGACTGTTGCCCAATCGGACAATTGTGCCCCTTGGGTTCAAAGGGTCGTTGCAACACCTGAGTGATTGAGGTGTTGGCGATGAATGGTTCGGCAGGGTTTCCGCGTGAGGTTCGCCGCCGGT
>NZ_JAXCHV010000007.1:0-156319 GCF_035984795.1 Cryobacterium sp. MP_3.1
TGTTCCAGTCGTGCACGTTCGACCCGGTGGGAGAAGTTCCCGTCGGTGCGGTGGAGCCACTATCCAGCTCGTCGTCCATACCCCCATTCTCTCACGAATCGCACCTATATGCGAGGAATTGTCAACAAGAGCTTGAGCAAATATCGAACACAGTTCTGGGCCAAAAGGGACGGGCAGCGACGGTCTCGACACGCTCGACCGACGGGATGGGCGCGCACTCAAGGTAGGCACTCGGGTTCGAATCCGGCATGGTCACCGCGAAATCGACAGGCACGACAAGCGGGGATGGAACACTGCAGCGCCCGACCAGCGCTCGGACCTCGCGCGCGGGCCGACGCCCTAGAGCTTCTTGCCGGGGTTGAGGATCGAGTGCGGGTCGAAGGCGGCCTTCACCCGCAACTGCAGGTCGCGCAGCACCGGGCCGAGCTCGTCATCGAGGTGTGCCCGCTTGAGCACACCGATTCCGTGCTCCCCCGACGCCGACCCGTCGAGCGAGATCGCCAGGTCGATCACCCTGGCGAACGCCGCGTGCGCCTTGTCGATCTCACCCGGTGCATCGGGGTCGTAGCCGATCACCGGGTGCAGGTTGCCGTCGCCGACGTGGCCGCCGGTGCTGATGGGCACGTCGAGTTCCCGGGATATCTCGGCCAGCCCCTGCAGCAGGGCGCCGAGTTGGGAGCGTGGCACCGTGATGTCCTCGTTCAGGCAGCCGCCACGCACGGCCTGCACGGCCGGGTGCAGCAGACGCCGTGCGCTCATCAGCCGCTCGAGCGACTCGGCATCGTGCGCGATGGTGACCTCGCCGGCTCCGGCGGTTCGCAGCACCTCGGCGTAGACCTCGACGTCGTCGTGGGCCTGGCCGATCTGGTCCGACTGAACGAGCAGCAGCGCGCCCGCCCCGGTCGGCAGAGTCGAGGCCGGATCGAACGCGTTGATGGCGGCGATGCAGGCACCGTCGAGGAACTCGACAACGCTCGGCCGGCGGTCGCCGGCAACGATCGTGTTGGCGGCCGCCAGCGCGTCCGCGGTGTTGGCGAAGGTCGCCGCCACGCCGGAGGGGCTGCCGGGTTTGGGCAACAGGCCCACGGTGATCTCGGTGATGATGCCCAGGGTTCCTTCCGAGCCCACCAGCAACGCGGTGAGGTTGTAACCGGCGACGCCCTTGATGGTGCGCTGTCCGGTGCGCACGATCGACCCGTCGGCGAGCACCACGGTGAGTTGGCGCACGAAGTTGCCGGTGACGCCGTACTTGACGCAGAGCATCCCGCCGGCGTTGGTGGCCACATTGCCCCCGATGGTCGAGGCGCGCCACGAGCCGGGGTCCGGCGGGTAGAACAGGTCAACAGCCTCGGCCGCACGGGCCAGCGCGATGGTGCGCACGCCGGCCTGCACCGTGGCGGTCTGGTTTGCAGCATCGACGGCCAAGATCTTCTTGAGCCGGGTGGTGCTCAGCACGATGGCGCCGTCGATGGCGTTCGCCCCGCCGGCCAGCCCGGTGCGAGCTCCCTGCGGCACGATCGGGATGCGGTGGGCGGCTGCGATGGTGACGACTGCCGCGACCTCTTCGGTGCTGGCCGGAAAGACAACGGCCAGCGGCTCGCCGCTGAAGGTTCCTTCGGACTGGTCCCGACGGTTGCTCTCGGTGCTGGGACCCGTCACGATCTGCGCGGCGGTGAGCACGGCGGAGAGCTCGGTGACAACTGTGGACGCGACGTGGGTCTCGGTCATGAATACCTCTGCTGGAATCGCACCGTCGACCGGTGCCTCATCGACGCGCTCACTCGTCAGACCGCGCCCGGGGCCACAATTCTATGCAGGTGATTTCACCGTGACCGGCGCTTTGGCGAAGCCGGTCCGGTAATTCTGGGCGTAGACACCGCTTTGCATATCTCACCCTCGCCGCGGGCGCTAGGGGCCTTGTGCGCGCATTGTGACCCGGGGAACCGGTTCCGTCACACCCCGAGTTCCGCGCGCAGCGCCCAGGCATTCCGCACCGCGTTGCCGTCACCGTCGTTGTTGAAGTAGGCGAACACCTCCCGGCCCTGGGCCGACCACTCGCGGATGCGGTCTGCCCACCACCGCAGGTCGGCATCGGAATACGACCCCGCGTAGAGGGAGTCATGCGCGGGGCCGTGCAGCCGGAGATAGACGACGGGCGCGGTCGCCCGCAGCACGCAGGGCAGCCCCGCCCCGCTCATCACGCAATACGCGGCTCCGTGCCGCTCCAGCAGGGCGAAGACCTCGTCGGTGAGCCAGCTGTCGTGCCGAAACTCCACCGCCACCCGGATCCAGCGCGGAAGGGAGCCGAGGAAGTAGTCCAGGCGCGCGTCGTCGCGGGTCTGGCCCGGGCCCAGTTGCACCAGAAGAACGCCGCGCCGGTCGCCCAGCTCGTGCCAGCCCGCGCCGATCCGTTCTGCCCAGACCTCCGGCGCATACAGCTTCTTCGCGTGGGTCAGGCCCCGGGGTGCCTTCACCGACATCTGAAAGCCCGGGGGCAACCGGCGGTTCCAGCCCGCGAACACCGTCGTGCGGGGCCACCGGTAGAAGCTCGCATTGAGTTCGACGGTGTCGAAGGCGGCCACGTAGTGCGCCAACCGCTTCGCTGCGGGCAGGCCGACGGGATAGAGCACGTTCTCCCAGTGGTCGTAACTCCAGCCCGAGGTACCGATGTGAATCATCGGTCCGGTCATAACACCGGGTCTGTAGTATTTCAAGTCACGGTCCGGCGACACGACCGGCACGTCTACGCAGCGGGGGTGGCTCGGATTTCAGGGGATGTTCGACACACGTCTCGCCCACGCCTGCCACCGGCGCGCTGGGCGACGGGCCACCGCGCCCGGGTGATCGTGGCCGCGATCACCCTCGTGCTGGTGCTGGCTGTCATCCTGGTCGTACGGGCGGTCTCCCTGGCGGCGGCCCAGAGCGAATACGATGCCGCCGCTGCCGCCTTCCAGAGCGATCAGGCCGCGGCCGTGCGAACCGTCACCGATGGCGAGACCGCGCTCGAGGACGCCATCGCCACCCTGGCCGCCAGCGAGGGCAAGGTCTTCACCGAACAACCCAGACTCGAGCTGGCCGACGCCATCGATATCGCGACCACGCGCCTGAGCGCGGCCGCCCAGGAGCTCACGACGGCGGAGAGCACCGCTGCATCGTCGGCCGCCTCGACCACCCTCTTCGAGATGGGCGTCGGGGTGCGCGATGACGCCCGCGCCCTTTCCGCGTTCGACTTCGGTGCCGCGAACGGCGTCGACGGCGTCGCCGAGGACCTCGCCGTGCCGGTGGCGGCCGTCACCGCCGCCATGGCCGAGTGGCAGGCCGAGCAAGACCGGATCCTGCGCGAGAGGTACACCAACAATGTGCACGCCACGGGCTGGACGCCGGAGCTCGACCAGTGCATCGGCTCCGTGGACGTGACCGCGCACTACCAGGACGTTCCCACCATCGCCGAGCATTGGTCGTGCGGCGGCAAGGACTTTCCGGACGACGCCGGCACCGTGATCACCCTCACCGGGGTGCACGCCGGCACCTACCGGGTGGACGGCATCGTGGTCATGCTCAACGCCGACCGGGACAGCACCGCCGACATTCCGCGGGGCTACGACCTGCTCTATCAGACCTGCCAGAACGGGCAATCCTCGACCATGTCGTTCACGGCCCTGACCAAGATCGCCTAGGCCGGACAGGGATCGGTCGGGCTCAGCTGCCCTGTGGAAGCAGGTCGGTGGCGACCATGTCGATGCTGCGTTCCCAGAGCGCCGTCGCGAGGCCGGCATCCGTCGCCTGATGGTTCGTCGAGTGCACCTTGCGCTTCTCGTAGTACTCGCCCGACTGCCAGTCGACGCCGGCGGCCGTGCTCGCCAGCCAGACCAGGGTGTCCGCGCCCTTCTCCGGCGTGATGAGCATGCGCTTGAGCGCGGTCTGGTAGACCAGCCGCATGATGCTCGTGGAGTCGGTGGAGAAGCTCGTGGCGACCACACCCGGGTGGAACGCCGCCGTGACCAGGCCGCGCGAACTGTAGCGCCGGTGCAGTTCGCGGGTGAAGAGGATGTTGGCGAGCTTCGCATCGCCGTAGGCGTTGTTGGGCGAGTACTTGCGGTCGTTCTCGAGGTCGTCGAGGTCGATTCGACCGAACCGGTTGGCGGTGCTCGACGTGTTGATCACCGACGCCCGGCTGGAGAGCAGGCGATCCATCAGCAGAGTGGTCAGCAGGAACGGCGCCAGGTGGTTCACCTGGAAGGTCTTCTCGTGGCCGTCGACGGTGATCTCGCGGTTGCCCATGATGCCGCCGGCGTTGTTGGCGAGCACGTCGATACGCGGATAGCGCTGCAGGAGTTCGGCGGCCAGGGTGCGCACCTCGGCGAGCCGGCCGAAGTCGGCGATGAA
This sequence comes from Cryobacterium sp. MP_3.1, assembly GCF_035984795.1. NCBI lineage: Bacteria > Bacillati > Actinomycetota > Actinomycetes > Micrococcales > Microbacteriaceae > Cryobacterium > Cryobacterium sp. MP_3.1. The sequence continues at coordinate 4,387 of NZ_JAXCHV010000007.1, forward strand.
GTGGTCTGCACCGAGCTCGGCGGCGATGGCCTCGGTCTTCTGCGGCGAGCGCCCGACAATCACGATGCGCTCACCTGTCGCTGCCAACGCTCGGGCGGCTGCCGCACCGATGCCGTCGCTGGCGCCGGTGATCACAATGGTTCGGTCGGTCATCTGGTGCTCTTCCGCTCATTTCGGGGCGAGGCATCGTCGACTCACAGTGCCTGAACTCTACTGCGGGCGGCCGGGACGCCGTCAAACGAGCCGCAGCCGAACCGCCGCCGAACCCTGTTGAGGTTATTGATGCATTTATCAGCCCGGTTTCTCGGTACGATGAGGGAATGCAGTTATCGGCACACTCCCACCCGGTCGGCTCCTCGGCCGTGGACCGCGCGTACACCCACGTGGCCGAGGCGATCATCTCCGGCGAGCTCGCAGCGAGCGCCCTGATCACCGAGGGTGATGTCGCTGCCTCCCTCGGACTCAGCCGCACCCCGGTCCGAGAGGCCTTTCTCGCACTGGAGTCGGTCGGCCTGCTGCGGCTCTTCCCCAAGAAGGGCGCCATCGTCACCGCGGTCGACGACACCGAGACCGCCGAGCTCCTGCAGGTGCGCATCCTGCTCGAGACCAAGGCCGTGCAGCTCCTCGGCGAGCGCCCCAGCCAGATCGACGCCGTCGACGCCGAGCTGACTGCCCTGATCCAGACGCAAACGGATGCCGCCGCCGCCGGCGACCTCCTGGCCTACGCCCGCGCCGATCACCGCTTCCACGCGCGGATCGTCGACGAGACCCACAACAGTGTCATCGACGGGATCTACGCCCGCCTCGGCCCCCGGCTCGAACGTCTGGTGCACAGGGTGGCCGCCCGTGACCCCGACAGCATCGACAGGCTCATCGCCGAACACCGCCTCCTGGCCGAGCATCTGCGGGTGGGCGACACCGTCGCCTACGACCACGCGCTCCGGGCCCACCTGGAATCCGGGCACCGCCTGCCCCGGATGCTCTAACAACCGGAAAGAACCATGACCAGCCGCCGTACTCCCCGCTCCACTCCCCCGTGGCACCTCGCCGCACCCGCCCTGTTCGTCATGGCCTGGGGCGGAAACCACTTCACCCCGTTGCTGCACATGTACGAGACCCTCGGCAACTACTCCACGGTGACCGCCGATCTGTTCCTCGGCTTCTACGTCGTCGGCCTGGTTCCCGGTCTCCTGCTGGCCGGGGCTCTCTCCGACCGCCACGGACGCAAGCCCCTCATGGTCGCCGGGGTCCTCGCAGGCATCACCGCGAGCATCCTGCTGGGGCTCGGGTTCTCCAGCGAGGTCGTCATCTGCCTGGGCCGGTTCCTCGCCGGCCTGAGCGTGGGCGTGGCAATGTCGGTCGGCACCGCGTGGATCAAGGAACTCTCGAGCGCCCCGTTCGACCTCGTGGCCCGACCGACCGCCGGCGCCCGGCGTCCCGCGCTCACCCTGACCGTCGGCTTCGGCCTGGGCGCCGGGGTGTCCGGCCTCCTGGCACAGTGGGGCCCGATGCCGACGCTGCTCCCCTACGTCGTGCACATCGTGCTGAGCCTGCTGATCCTGCCCCGCCTGCTGCGCACCCCGGAGACCGTGCCGCACAGCCGGGCACACGGGTCGCTGTGGCTCGACCTGCAGGTGCCGTTGGCCGGCCACCGCCGCTTCCTGCGGGTGGTGCTGCCGACGGCGCCGTGGGTGTTCGGCGCCGCCGGCATCGCCTACGCCATGATGCCCAAGCTCGTGGAGTCGCAGCTCGGCGAGCTCAACCTGGCCTTCGCCACCCTCCTGACCGTGGTCACCCTGGGCACCGGAGCCCTGGTGCAGCCTCAGGTCTCCAGGCTCAACTCGATCACCAACGGCCGGGCTCTCCTGGTAGGCATGGGCCTCATGCTCACGGGCATCCTCAGTGCCGTGGGAACAGCAGTCACCCTCTCCCCGCTACTGGCGCTGATCACGGGCATCGTGCTGGGCGCGGCCTACGGCATCACGGTCGTCGCCGGCCTCGTCGAGATCCAGCGGATCTCCACCGCCACCGACCTGGCCGGCATCACCGGCGTCTACTACAGCCTCACCTACCTGGGCTTCCTGCTCCCGGTGGCCTTCGCCAGCCTGACCGAGTTCGCGAACTACCCGACCATGCTCTCGCTGCTAGCCGCCGCGTGCGCCGGCTGCCTGGCGCTGACCGCGGTGGGACTGCGCCGCGCGTAAGCGGTGAGCGCCGGCTTCAGGATGCTGTCAGGGCGTCGGGCGCGCGGTCGTGCCTCGCTTGTCCTTCGCCTCACGCAGGAACACCAGCGGAAGCAGGAGAGTCGCCACGGCCGTGGTCAGCCAGACCACCAGCGCGGCCAGGATCCAGGTCTGCCAGCCCTCGATGGTGAGGCCGCCCGGGAACAGCGAGGCGATCCACAGCGCGACGAACGTCGACAGCAGGCCGATGCCGCCCAGGAACGCCGGCGCTCCCCGCGCGACGACCTTGGCCAGGAATGGCGAGAGCACGCTCTGGGTCACCGCGAAGACGACCACCGCGGTCACGAATCCGCTCGGGGTGACGGTGAGGTCGGGCAGCACCAGCGACGCCACCCACAGGCCCAGGGCCGCCGAAAGCAGAAAGACCAGCGCGCGCAGCAGGATGCGAATCATGCCGCGATGGTAGCGCCGCCACGGGTCCGCGTCATCCCCGGCCGCCCTGTGGCTGCTCTACCTGCTGTGGGAGGCTCCGCACCGCGAAACGGCCGGCCCGCGGGGCCGGCCGTCGCACTGCGGTGAGAGTCTCGGTCAGCGAGGTCCGCCGGCAGCGCCGCCGCCCATGGTGCCCGTCGCGGCCTCGCCGGCCGTGACGGTGGTCGTGTTCGTCGCCGACGCGTAATCACCGTCGGCATAAACGCCCGGGGCGATTTCGCCGGACGCCGTGCCTCCCACGTGGACGCTGTAGGTCTCGCCCGCGACCAGTTCGTCGGAGGAGAACACCACGGACTGGAAGTCCTTGGCCGACTGGTAGGCCACCACCACGTCACCGGCGCTGTCCACGAGCTGCACGACGGTGCCGGCAGCCGGCGTCGAGTCGAGGGCGATCGCCACGAAGGTCTGCGCTGACCCGGCGTCCGGCGACACCGCCATTCCGGCACTGCCCGCGGCCAGCAGGGCGCCGCCGGTGACGGTGAAGCTACCGTTCACGTCGAGTGCCCCGTTGCCGTTGTCGGTCGGCCCGTTCACGACGAGGATGCCGTCGCTCATGGTCGCCGACCCGTTGGAGTCGAACCCGTCTCCGCCGGCGTCGATCGTGGTGGTGCCGCCGCTGATGGTGATGGTCTCCCCGCCGTCGGCGTCCATACCGCCAACGCCCTGTGCCTCGGTGCCGGTCCCGGTGCCGCTGGACGCGTTGATGCCGTCGTCGCTGGCGGTGATCGAGACCGTGCCGCCGCCGATGCTGATGGCGGTGCTCTCCAGGCCCTCATCCGAGGTCGTGATGGTGGTGTCACCGCCGATGACGTCCAGCGCCGTGTCTGCGTGCACACCGTCGTCACCGGCCGCGAGTCTCACCGTTCCGGAGGCGATCCGCACGGTGCCGTCCGAGTGCAGCGCGTCGTCCGCCGCGTCGACGGTGAGGGTGCCGCCGTCGACGACAGTGACCACCCCAGACTTGACGCCCTTCGCCGACGCGTCCTCCGACACCGCGGTGGTGTGGCCGCCGCCGGATTCGACCGTGACGGTGGCCCCGGCGAACACCACATCGGTGAACGCCTGCAGGCCGTCGCCGCCGGCGATCACCTCGACGGCGCCGCCGATGAGAGCGAGGTAGCCGCGGCTGTCGTCCTCGTCATTGTCGGACTTGAGGCCATCGCCGCCGGCGGTCACCCTGACGGTGCCACCGTCAACCACCAGATAGTCCTTGCCCCGGATGCCGTCGTCCACCGCCGTCACAGTGACGGTGCCCGAGCTGATGATCAGGCCATCCGTGCTCGTGATGCCGTCGTTGCCGTTGCCGGTCACCTCGAGCGACCCACTGCCCGTGATCGTGAGATCGGCCGCGCTGTAGAGCGCCGCGTTCGCGTCGGTGTCCTCGGCGTAGGAGTCGGTGTCGGCCAGGGTATTGGCAGACCCGTCGGGGAGAACGATGATCGCTTCGTCGGCCTCGGTCACCACGAGTGCTGCCCCGGTGGAGTTGCTGACCTCGACGCCGTTGAGGATCAGGCGCACGGTGCCCTCGCCCGAGGAGGCGACGACGATCTGACCGTCCTCCAGGGTGCCGCTCAGTTCGTAGGTGCCGGCCGCGGTGATGGTGACCGTGCTGCCGGCGACGGTCACGGCACCGCCTTCTGCCGACACGCTGTCGCCGGCCAGGGTGATCTGCACCACGTCGGCGGCGTCCCACTCGTCGTCGTCGTCGTCGGCGTGGGTCGCCTGGTTGGCGGCCAGCACTTCGGCGGCCGTGGTGGATTCGTCGATCGCGACCGCGGCGGTGCCGGCGGACGTGGTTCCCGTCGAGTCCGTGGTCGCGGTGACGGCCGTACAGCCGGTCAGCAGTGCCGCGGTGACGAGGAACGGCAGCACCCGGTGGGAGGTCCGGGGAGAGGGGGTCTGGGGAGATTTCTTCATGGGGTACTCACAATCGGTGGGGTCGAACAGGATCAAGGAGTGCGGGGCCGGCTAGCGGAAGTACCGGCGAAGCACCGGCGCCCATTTGTTGTCGGGCAGGTCACTGCGGAGGGCGGCCAAGCCGGTGCCGTACTTCGAGATGGTGGCCGGGCGATGGCCGTGGGCCCAGAGAATCCGGTCAACGGCGGATGCCCGGGAGCCGGACTTGGTCTCTACTATCGACAGCCCCGGCCGGTCAAGCCGGAGCTGCGGGGTGCTCCCCCGGCGAACCGTCGACCACGACAGTCCGGTGTCGATGGTGGCGCGACTGCTGGATTCCGGGAGGAACAGGGTCGTCCGCCGATACCTGGTCGTGAGGGTCGGCACGAGGTCCTGCCCCTCGGCGCCGGTGATGTCGGCCTCGTCGAGCACGGTGTCGGTGTACCGGCGCCCCTCGGTGGTGAGCGTTGCCCTGTCGCCGATCGGATACGGCAGGCGGTCCTTGACCGTCACGCCCCGGCCGCCGCGGGTCTTCACCTCGAGGTAGCTCTGGGCCGAGTCGACGTAGGTGCGGGTGCGGATCTTGAAGCGGCGCCGGCGCGGATGCGCCGCCATCAGGAAGCTGGTGAGATCAGGGGTGTCGAAGTACACCGACTCGTAGGCGCTGGAGCGCACCCCGTCGATGTCGAGCACCCGCACACCGGGGTCCAGGTCGCCCAGGACCGCGTCCAGCTCCGAGCGGGGCACCACGTACTTGCGGTCGATGCGGGTGAGCAGACCGGCCCGGTCGGTGAGCTCGGCCAGGCCGATGGTGCCCAGGCCCGCGAGCGGCACGTCCAGCACCACGCCGGTCGGCACGGCACTCATCGGCACGGCACTCATCGGCTCGTCTCCTGCAGAACCGGCGCCGGCGTGGCAGTCGGGGCACGCCCCGCACCCACCTGGTACCGCACGTCGACGAGGGTGGTGTCGTTCACGAGGTCGAGACTGCGTACGTGCACCCCGTGCACCCGGGCGCCGAGCAGCCCCTCGAGGTGAGCGATGAGAGCGGACTCCTCGGCGAACGCGGCATCCAGCACCACGCTCTGCTGCCGGTAGCTGCGGAACAGGCGCGGGTTGTCGCCGACGTAGACCACGGCGAGGATCAGGGTCATCAGCACCACGGTGAGCACCGTCGGTTCGGCGCTGAGGCCGGCGAGCAGGCCCAGGGCCAGCGCCGCGAAGTAGTAGGCCACCTCGTGCTGCTCGATCTCGCTCGAGCGCAGGCGGATGATCGACAGCACGCCGAACAGGCCAAGGCCGAGGCCGACGCCGACGGTGCTGGACGCGAGCACCTGGGCCACGGCCAGCACGCCGACATTGACCACGAGGTACGCGACAACGAGGTCCCGGCGCCGGTGACGCGGAAAATACAGCCCGAACGTGAGCAGGCTGATGAAGAGCAGATCGATCAGGATGATCGTGGCCTGCAGCATGGTGTCCTCCAAATGAACAATCGGTAACGCAACGTTGTCCATCTAGCCGGACACCCCTATGAGTCGGCTATGCGGCGGTTATGAGCCGCAGTTGAGTCGGCCTGCCGGGTCGGTGATCACCCGAAGCGTCATTCGCACCGGAGGCAACCCGATCTCGCATTGTCAGACCCCGAGGAGTAAACTTCGAACATATGTTCTAACTGTTGAGGTGATGTGCCATGAGTCTGATTAACGAAACCGTCGCGGTCTGGGTATCGCCGGAGGGTTCTCCGGTTCGCCTGGTCTGGCGTGCCCGCCGGTTCAGGGTGACCGACACCCCCACGCCGTTGACGGCGTCGGTGTCGCTGCCCAACGAGCTGCTGTACTTCCTCACCCATCCGCCCAAACCGGTGGCCGCCTGGCGCTGCCAGGGCACCGCCGAGGACGGCACCTCGCTCGTCTTCGACATCCAGCACGACGACGGCGGCGGCCGCTGGCAGCTGCTGCGTGCCTATGACTGAGGGTCCGGTCCGGTTTGACGGTCCATTCCGCAGGCCGGATTGCGGCGCTAGGCTCCCACCGACAAGGGAGGCGCCGTGAGCGACAACAACAGCGAAAACCCGGACCCAGGACCCAAGCCGAGCCTGACCGACAGCCGGTGGGAGGCGCGGATCACCTTCCTGCGCAGCCGGGCGGCGGTGGCTCGTGCCGAGGTGTCCGCGATCGAGGCCATGCATCGCGATCCCGACGTTCTCGAGGACCTACTGGCCAACGCCTCCCCGGACGAGGTGGCGATGGCCGAGGCCGTCGAACACCGGATCAGCGAGCGTGTGATCGCGGCCCGGCAGGTCGCCGACGCCGCAGAGGCCGACTACGAACGTGCCGTGCTCGACGGTGCGGATCTGCGTGGCAACGAGGACCTGGACTAGGTTCGCCGCCTGGCCTCGTCAGCCTGGCTTCGTCACCCTGGCGGGTTGGGGCCATTCGCCGGCCGCCCCCGCCGTCTCGGCCTCCTTGATGCGGTGCACGGTCTTGAGGAATGAATCCGGGTTGAGCGAGATCGAGTCGATACCCTCGCCCACCAGGAACTCGGCGAAATCGGGGTAGTTGCTCGGTCCCTGCCCGCAGATACCGATCTTGATGCCGGCCGCGTGAGCCTTGTCTATGGCCTCGCTGATCATCCGCAGCACCGCCTCATTGCGTTCATCGAAGAGCGCCGCCAGGTCGCCGGAGTCCCGGTCGACACCGAGCACCAGCTGGGTGAGGTCGTTGGAGCCGATCGAGAAGCCGTCGAACCTGGTGGCGAACTGCTCGGCCAGAATAACGTTCGCCGGGATCTCGCACATCATGTACACCTGCAGCCCGTTCTCGCCGCGCACCAGGCCGTTCTCCGCCATCACCGCGAGCACCCTGTCGGCTTCGGTGGTGGTGCGGCAGAACGGCACCATCACGATCACATTGCTGAAGCCGATCCGCTCGCGCACGCGCTTGAGCGCCCGGCACTCCAGCGCGAAACCCTCGGCGTACTTGGCGTCGTAGTACCTTGATGCGCCGCGGAAGCCCAGCATGGGGTTCTCCTCCGCCTGCTCGAAGACGTCGCCGCCGATGAGGTGCGCGTACTCGTTCGACTTGAAGTCGCTCAGCCGCACGATCACCGGGTGCGGGTAGTACGGCGCTCCCAGCTTCGCGATACCCAGAGCCAGGGTGTTCACGAAGTACTCGCCGAGGTCGGCGTAACCGCGGGTGAGCTCGGTGATCTGGCGGAGCACGGCCGGGTCGGTGACCCGCTCCGGATGCACCAGCGCCATCGGGTGGATCTTGATGAGGTTGTTGATGATGAATTCCATCCGCGCCAGCCCCACACCGGCGGTGGGCAGTCTCCACCATTCGAAGGCCGCCGCCGGGCTGGCGATGTTCACCATCACCTGGGTGCGGGTGATCGGCACGGCGCCCAGGTCGATCTGTTCGGTCTCAGAGGCCAGGATGCCGGCGTAGACAAATCCTTCGTCGCCCTCGGCGCAGGAGATGGTGATGGGCGAATCCTCGGTGAGTACCTCGGTGGCATTGCGGGTGCCGACCACCGCGGGCACGCCGAGTTCGCGGCTGACGATGGCGGCGTGGCTGGTGGGGCCGCCGTGATCGGTGACGATGCCGGCCGCCCTGGTCATGATCGGCACCCAGTCCGGGTCGGTCATCTCGGTGACAAGGATGGCGCCGTCGCGGAAGTTCTCGATGTCGGCGGGGTCCCGGATGACGCAGGCCGTACCCGACGCGATGCTGTCGCCGATGGCCACGCCGGAGACCAGGAGCGGTCCGGTCTCGGTGAGGCGGCTGACCGAGAACCGGGTCAGGCTCTTCTGCGAGTGCACGGTCTCCGGCCGAGCCTGCACCAGGAACAGCTCACCCGTGAGGCCGTCCTTGGCCCATTCCATGTCCATCGCCCGGCCGTAGTGGTCTTCGACGATGGTCGCCCACCTCCCGAGCTGCACGATCTCGGTGTTGCTGAGCACAAACGCCCGGCGTTCCCGCTCCGGGGTGTCGATGACCCGGGTGCGTGCGCTGCCGCCCTCCGCGTAGGTCATCTTGCGGTCCTTCCGGCCCAGGGTCTTCTCGATGATGGGCTCGTAGTCTTCTTCGTCCAGCAGTGCCTTGAAGACCAGGTACTTGTCGGGGTCGACGGCGCCCTGCACCACCGTTTCGCCCAGGCCCCACGCCGCGCTGATCACGGCGGCGCCGGGAAAACCGGTGTCGGTGTCGATGGAGAACATCACGCCGGAGCCGGCGAGGTCGCTGCGCACCATCCGCTGCACCCCGATCGACAGGGCCACGTCGAGATGGTCGAACTTCTTCACCTCGCGGTAGCTGATGGCCCGGTCGGTGAACAGCGACGCGTAGCAGCGGCGGCAGGCGTCGAGCAGGTCGCGTTCGCCGCTCACGTTCAGGAAGGTCTCCTGCTGGCCCGCGAAGCTGGCGTCGGGCAGGTCCTCGGCGGTGGCGCTGCTGCGCACGGCGACGGGCAGGTTGGGCACCTCGGCGTCCTTGGACAGGGTGCGGTAGTACACCCGGATGTCCTCAGCGATGGCCGCTGGGAACTCGCCGGCCAGGAAGGCCTCGCGCAGGTTCTGGCCGGTTTCGCGGAGTGACGCAGCGCCGGAGTGGTAGCGGTCCAGCTGCTCACGGATCACCGGTTCCAGGCCGTTGGCCTCGATGAACGCGCGGTAGGCATCCGCGGTGGTGGCGAAGCCGTTGGGTACTCGCACGCCGCGCGCCGAGAGCGAGCGCACCATCTCTCCCAGGGAGGCGTTCTTGCCGCCGACCTGCGGGATGTCCGTCAGGCCGATGGAATTGAACCAGACCACTTCGCGACCACGCATGATTCCTCCTGGCATTGGTGCAGCGCCGCACTCCCCAGCCGCAACTTACTGCTCTGCGGCGGATGCGGCTAGAGTGCCGCGGCCTGCGGGGCCGGGCTCAGCGGCACGTACCGGCGACGGCGATCTGCTCGTCGGTGGGGCGGCCGTAGGCCTCGATGCCCGACCCAGGTTCGTCGAAGCCCTGGCTGATCGACCAGGCCGTGGCCCAGGCCTCCTGATCCTGGCTGAAGGCGGAGCCCGAGAAGAGCGGCCAGCAGTTCTCCCGGTAGACCTGGGTGTGCCCCACCTCGTGGGCGACGACCGCGTGGGCGTCCGAGCCCTCGTACCAGACATTCTCGATCGTGTAGTTGAGGCTGATGATCGACCAGCCGCCGTCGGAATCGTAGGTCTCTGCGGTGCCGGAGAGCCAGTCCGCGCCGAGACCGGACACCTCGGGTGCCCAGATGAACTCCAGGGCGATGCCGTTGCTGAGCGAGCGGGCGTACGCTTCGATCTCCCGCCGCACCGCCCAGGCCGGATCGTTGGCCTCGGCCTGGTGGAGGGCCTCCGAGGAACGCACCTGCGCCTCGGCATCCGTCATCGAGGTCAGGAACACGGCGTCCCTGGCGCTCGACATGGCGGGATCCCGCGCGTACTCGATCAGCCGGATGAGCGGAATCTGCACCGAACGATTGGAGAGTGCGTTGTCAACGATCGTCTGCTCGGCCCGGGTCGCGGCCGCGGAGAAATATGCCGCCTCCGCCGCAACGAGGTCGTCCCGGCCGGTCGTGGCCGCCTGAGCCGACGCGCGAAGCCGGTCCTCGGCACTCTCTGAGTGCCCGGTCAGGCCCTCGATGCGCTCGGCCTCTGCCATGACCTGCCAGGGCAGGCTGTGGTCTGCGTCGCTGACGAGGTCGTCGTTCGCCGGGGGTCTGAGTGCTTCGGCGGTGTCGGAGGCCTCGATGACGGGTTCGAGCTCGGCCTGGAGGTCGCGTAGCACGGCGGCTTCGGGGAGTACGTCTGCAGCGAATGCCGGAGTGGCGGCCACAGCGCGGATTCGCTCGGCGAGCCAGGTCAGGTTGCGCGACCTGGCGTCGGAGGCGTTCCTGGCTTCGGTCTCCTCGCCGACTTGGGCGGTGAGCGCAGAGGTTGCCGTCTCGTAGCGGTCCCGAGCGACTGCGCCCCAACCCCAGAATCCGGCACCGCCCACAGCCACGGCGAGCACCACGGCCAGCGTCGTCAGGATGGTGCGGCGCGTTCTGGGACGGGGCGCGGGAAATGAGGACGACTCGACGGCGGGTGCCGCGAGCGTCGGGTCCTGCGTCACGGCTCCCCCTCGCGTCGGGATCAGCGTAGCGCCCGGCCCCCGTGCCCAGCGACCAGAGGAAACATCGATATCGTCAGAGAATGACCCCAACGCTGCCTCCGGTGTCCCTGCGTCCCTTTCTCGACACCGATTCCGCGCAGGTACTCGAGCTCAACAGCGCTGCGGTGCCCGCCGTCAACGACCTCGGTGCCGACGACCTGGCGGCGCTGATCATTGCGAGCCACAGCGCGATCGTCGTCGTGGCGGATGCCGAGCCGGACACTGTGCTCGGCTTCGCGATCCTGTTCGCGGCCGGCGCCGACTATGCCAGCGAGAACTACCGGTATTTCTCCGGCCGCGCCCGCACCTTCCTCTACGTGGACCGCATCGTCGTGGCGGCCGGCCACCGCGGCAGGGGCCTCGGCGCCAGGCTCTACGCGGCGGTCTTCGACACCGCGCGTGCCCTGCCCGCCGATGTGGTGTTCTGTGAGGTCAACCTGAGGCCGGCCAATCCCGAGTCACTGGCCTTTCACGGCCGGCTGGGCTTCACCGAGATCGGGCAGCAGTCCACCAAAAACGACACCGTGGTCGTGTCGCTGCTGAGCGCAGTGGTTCCGAAGGTGCGTTCGGCGTCTGGGCGGTAGCGGGTCCGGCTACGCTGAACCACATGAAGCACGCCAGCGCCGGCACCGGCATCGACCTCACCCCGGCCATCGACGGCTGGGTGGGCGCGCAGCGCTGGTTTGCCGGCAAGGCGCACAGCCCGGTGCTGCGGAGCATCGGCCAGTGGGCGCTGCCGACCGACGAGGCGGGGGTGCGCATCGCCTGCCACCTGGTGCTCGACACGGCCAGCAGGTTCTCCACGCTCTACCAGCTGCCGCTGACCGAGCGCACGGCGCCGATGCCGGACTCGTCGGCGCTCATCGCCCAGACGGTGGGTCGCGACGGGCTCCCCCGCTACGTGTACGACGCCCCGCACGATCCCGCCTACGCCGCCGCGCTGCTCAGGTTCATCACCTCGGCCGCGTCGCTATCGTCCGACGACCCGGGCGGTGTCACCGCGCGGGGTGAGCTGCTGCGGGTGGGGATAGGACCCGACGACGCGACCCTGTACAGCGTCACGGCCAGCCGGGTCATCAGCGGCGAACAGTCGAACACCTCGATCATCGTCGACGTCGCCGACGTCGCCGGCCGGCCCGGCCGCCCGGTGATCTGCAAGGTGTTCAGGGTGGTCGCAGCCGGGTCGAACCCGGATGTCTCGGTGCAGTCGGCCCTGGCCGGCGCCGGATCCAGGTTTGTTCCCGAGCCGATCGGCGCCGTGTCGGGCGAGTGGACGAACCCGCTCTCGGCCGCCCGGCACAGCGGGCACCTCGTGTTCGCTCAGGAGTTCCTGCCCGGGGTCGACGACGCCTGGCGGGTCGCCCTGGCCGCCGCCGCGGCCGGTGACGATTTCAGCGTCCCCGCCCACGCCCTCGGAGTCGCGACCGCCGCGGTACACCGGGACCTCGACAGGGTCTTCCCCACCGTGGCGTCCACCCCGGATGTGATCAACCAGTTGTGCCTGACCATGCGGGAACGGTACCGTCTGGCCGCCCGCGAGGTACCGGAGCTGGCCGCGCACCGCGAGGCCATCGAGGCCGTCTTCGCCAGGGCCAAGGCGGCGCCGTGGCCGCGGCTGCAGCGCATCCACGGCGACTACCACCTCGGCCAGGTGCTTGATGTGCCCGGGCGCGGCTGGGTGCTGATCGACTTCGAGGGCGAACCTCTGCGCCCGCTCGCCGAACGCTCACTGCCGGACATCCCGCTGCGCGACGTGGCCGGCATGCTCCGCTCGTTCGACTACGTGGGCGCGACCATCGCCATGCGGGACCCCGCTGGAGCGCCCGCCGCGATCGAATGGGCCATGACCGCCCGGGCGGCCTTCCTGCTGGGCTACCACGCCGGGGACGGCGACTCCCAGGGCGGGACCGCCCAGGCGGGGCAGGAGGCCCTGTTGGCCGCGTTCGAACTCGACAAGGCCGTCTACGAGAGCATCTACGAGATCCGCAACCGGCCCACCTGGTTGCCGATTCCGCTGCGTGCGGTGCGGCGCCTCGCCCAGGAGGCCCACGCCGCCGCCCACAGCCCGGGCTGACCCTCCGCGAGTTGCCCCGCTAGGACCGCTTTTTCAGCTCGGGGAACTGGTCGTCGCGCCACTCATCGGCCAGACGCACGTTCGCTGCCGCGGCCTCGGTCTCCCGCGCCCGCAGTTCCACCCGGCGGATCTTGCCCGAGTTGGTCTTGGGCAGCTCGAAGAACTCCACCCGGCGCACCCGCATGTACGGCGGCAGGCCGTTGCGAGCGTGCCGCAGCACCGCCAGGGCCGTCTCGGCATCCGGCGCCCAGCCGGCCGCCAGGGCCACATAGGCCTTGGCGATGTTCAGCCGGGTGTCGTCGGGGGCGGGCACGACGGCGGCCTCCATCACGGCGGGGTGCTCGATCAGCACGCTCTCCACCTCGAACGGCGAGACCTTGTAGTCGGAGGACTTGAAGATGTCGTCGGTGCGACCGATGAAGGTAAGGTAGCCGTTTTCGTCGCGGACGGCGACGTCGCCGGTGTGGAAGTACCCGTCGCGCAGCACCTCGGCGCTCCGCACGGTGTCGCCGTGGTAGCCGGACATCAGGTTCGCCGCGGGCGTGCTGAGGTCCAGGCAGATCTCGCCCTCTTCGGTGAGGGCCCCGGTGACCGGGTCGACGAGCACCACGGCAACACCGGGCAGCGGCAGCCCCATCGAACCGGCCTTGAGGACCGAGCCGGGCACGTTGCCCACGATCGCGGTGGTCTCGGTCTGGCCGTAGCCGTCGCGGATGGTCAGACCCCAGGCGCGCTGAATCTGGTTGATAACCTCGGGGTTGAGCGGTTCACCCGCCGAGAGGATCTCGCGCAGGCTGTCCGGCTTGGCGCCGACATCCGCCTGGATCAGCATGCGCCACACCGTCGGCGGCGCGCAGAAGGTGCTGACGGCGGCGCGGTGCAGCTGGTGGGCCAGCGCGGCGGGGTTGAATCGCGAGTAGTTGTAGATGAACACCGTGGCCTCGGCGATCCACGGCGAGAAGAAGCAGCTCCAGGCGTGCTTGCCCCAGCCCGGTGAACTGATGGCCAGGTGCACGTCATCGGGACGGAGGCCCAGCCAGTACATCGTGGTGAGGTGCCCGACCGGGTACGAGGTCTGGCTGTGCACCACCATCTTGGGCTTGCTCGTGGTGCCGGAGGTGAAGTAGATCAGCGACGGGTCGGTGGAGGACACCGCGACGTCGACCTTGTCGGCTTCGGCGCCGTGCGACTCGGCGTAGTCGGTCCAGCCCACTGCCGGCTCGCCGACGCAGATACGGGAGTACTGCCCGGGCACGTCGGCGAACTTGGCGGTGTCCTCGGCGTTGGCGATCACGTGCTGCACGCCGGCGCGCAGCACCCTGTCGGCCAGGTCATGGCTGCCGAGCACCGTCGAGGTGGGCAGGATGACCGCACCGACCTTCAAAATGGCGAGCATGGTCTCCCACAGCTCCACCTGGTTGCCGAGCATGAGCATGACGTGGTCGCCCCGGGTGACGCCGTGCTGCACGAGCCAGGTGGCGACCTGGTCGGAGCGGGTGACCATCGCATCGAAGCTGACCTTCAGTTCGCGGCCGTCTTCCTCGACGATCCACAGGGCGGTCTTGTCATTGCCGGTGGCGATCACGTCGAACCAGTCGGTGGCCCAGTTGAAGCTGTCGCCCACGTCCGGCCAGACGAAGGCGGCGGCGGCGCCCGGGTGGTCGGCCCGCAGCTCGAGGAGCTGGTCGCGGGCGCGGCGGAAGTTGGTCGTACTCGGGCGCTCAGTCATGATTCCATCTTCCTCACCCTGGATGCCTCCACAGGCATGGACACCCATCCGGCTGGGAATATGTGCACGAAGGGGTGTTCGGCCAGGCCGAAGCGGGCCAGACTGCGGGCATGGCAGTCGCAACAGCCGTCTCCCCCATGCTCGCCAGGGCCGTCGACACGGTTCCCGAACCGGACAGCGTGCCCGGCGGGTTGAGCTACGAGCCCAAGTGGGACGGCTTCCGCAGCATCGTCACCTTCGACGGCACCAGCAGCACGATCGCCAGCCGCGGATCCAAGATGCTCACCCGGTACTTCCCCGAACTCACCTATGCGTTCGAAGACCTGCTGCCGGAGCCCTGCGTCCTCGACGGCGAGATCGTGCTGCGCACCGGGGACCCGGGCAGCGAACACCTCTCCTGGGAGCAGCTGTCGCAGCGCATCCACCCGGCGGCCAGCCGGGTGCGTCGGCTCGCCGACGAGACCCCGGCCACCTTCGTCGCCTTCGACCTGCTCTCCCGCAATGGTCACAGCCTGCTCGACACCCCGTTCGTCGACCGCCGGGCGGCCCTCGAAGACCTGGTCGGCGACCTCGGTGACCCCATCCACCTCACCCGCACCACGCGGGACGTCGACCTGGCCCGAAGGTGGCTGGTCGAGTTCGAGGGCGCGGGCCTGGACGGCATCGTCGCCAAGCCGCTCGCGGCCGTGTATGCGCCGGGCAAGCGGTCGATGTTCAAGGTGAAACACCACCGCTCGGCGGATGTCGTGCTGCTGGGCTACCGCACGCACGTGAGCGGCAGCGGTGTGGGATCGCTGCTGCTCGGCCTCTACGGCGACGACGGTGAACTGCACAGCGTCGGCGGCGCATCCGCGTTCAGTGATGCCTCGCGGCTGCGGCTGATCGACGAGTTGGAACCGCTGGTGCGCCGCGACGAGGAGGGCGCCGTGATCACCGGGGAGACCGAACGCAACCGGTTCTCGGCGAACAAGGACACCTCCTTCGTGCGGCTGCAACCCAGCCGGGTGCTCGAGGTGCGGTACGACCACATGGAGGGCGAGAGGTTTCGGCACACCGTGCAGTTCGAGCGCTGGCGCCCGGACCGGGACGCCCGGTCCTGCACCTTCGACCAGCTGGAACGGCCGATCGACTACGACCTCGGCGACGTGTTGGAGTGACGGGCCCGATGACCTGGTGTGACGTGGCCCTGGCGCACCCCAACCGAAGGAGAACCCCGTGAGCACGGTGGTCATGTACAGCTCGGTGTCGGTGGACGGCTTCATCGCCGACGAGAACGACCAGCCCGGACCGCTGTTCGACTGGCTGTCCGGCGGTGACGTCCCGGTGGACGAGAGCGGGGCCGTGACGGTGTCGCAGACGTCCTTCGACTACATCCGGCCCTACTGGGACCAGATCGGGGTGACGATCGTCGGTCGCCACGTCTTCGACATCACGGACGGCTGGGACGGGACGCCTCCGGGCGGGGTCGACCACGTCGTCGTCGTGACGCACCGGCCGCGACCTGCGGGCTGGGATCCCGAGGCGCCGTTCCACTTCGTCGAGGGGGTCGAGGCAGCCGTGGCCATGGCGCGGGAGCTTGCGGGTGACCGTATCGTCGAGGTCGCGGCCGGCGACGTCGGCGGCCAGGTGCTCGCCGCGGGCCTGGTCGACGAGGTACGCATGGACGTCGTCCCCGTCGTGTTCGGGTCCGGCAAACGTTACTTCGGGTCGGTGCACGCCCAGCACCTGTTGGAGGATCCGGACGTGGTCATCCAGGGCACCCGGGTACTCCACCTGCGCTTTCGGGTGCGCCGCTGACCGATCGCCGACGCCGCGGGGTCACGGTCGCTCGCCGGCTAGTCCTTGCGGCCGGCGATGAAGTAGGCGATCGGGCCGGCGTAGTTGATCGAGATCACAGCGGCCCAGACCCCCTTGGGTCCGTTGACCTTCTTTGCCGGCCGGTGCGCCAGGTCGCTCCAGGCGAGGCCGGCCAGAATCAGCTGCACGAGACCGCCGGCGATGACGCCGGATTTCTGGCCTCCGGTCATCTCGCTCCACTTCCGTGATGCCATGGTTTTCTCCCATCGTTACCGCGCAGGCACCGGAACTGGCGGCGCGCGTTAGTCGCATCATGCCACCAGCGCACCGCCCGCGCGACGCGCCGGGAAATTGAGCTGTCGGTGCCGCTTATGCTGGTGTTCCCCTCTCGCGCGCGTAGACGCGGGCGCCCGCGTAAGAAAGCCACCATGATCGCCGATATCGACACCCTTCCCCCGCTCGTGTTCGGTGAGCCGAGTGAGTTCCGCGAGCTGATGGTGGCTCTGGTCATGACCGGGGCGAAGACGGGGTCATCCAACCTGCGGGTCGCCTACGAGATGACCGACGAAGCCCTGCCAACCGTGGGGTCGTTCTACGCTCTGGTCGACTCCGCCAACACCCGCGTCGCCGTGCTCGAAATCCTCGAGGTGGTGGAGACCACGGTTCGTGAGGTCACCCTCGAGCAGGCGCAGCACGAAGCGCCGACGCTCGAGCACTGGCGCACCGTGCACCGCGACTACTGGGAGACCCTGGTTCCGGCCGTCCGCAAGCACCTCGGTGAGCCCGACTGGCAGCTGACGGATGATGAACCCGTGATCAGCAAGGTGTTCAGGGTCGTCTAGCTCGTCGGGCCGGACCTGCGCGCGGTCCTGGGGCATCATCAGCCGGCGCGACGGGAGGCGGCGATGATGCCGGCGACCACGAGCAGGAGCCCGATGCCCACGACGGCCGTGAGAAGCCAGGTGACCAGGTCGAACCCACCCGGCACCAGCTCACGGGCCGCCATGAACGCCGCGAGCGCGAGCATCAGGGCGCCCCAGAGGATGGTCGCGAAGAGCGGTCGTTGCCTGGGCAGCCGGTCCGGCGTTGTCGTGGCCGCGTCAGGCGCCGGTGTGGTCTTCAGCGGCGTGGTCTTCAGCGGCGTGGTTTCGGTGGGGCTGTTCGGGTCGGTCATGGTGTTCTCCTCGCAGGCTGTAAGTAAGCGCAGTGCCGGTTAGCGCAGTGCCGGTTGATCGATGGTGACCTGGCCGAAGAGCGTCCAGACCCGGACCGTCGTGACGCCGGTGCCGCGGCCCTCGGCCACGACGCGGGAGTCGTGGAACAGCACGCCGCCCCGGTCGAGGTCGTCCATTCCCGTGTAATCCACCCCGCCGGCGAGGCTGCTGGCCTCGACGGCCACGGTGCGGTTGTCGGGCAGCAGCAGCTCCACGTCGCCGAATGCGATCCAGACGTCGACGGTGTGGTCGGCGCCGGCCGGCGCGGTGTCGACATCCGTCAGATCGATCACGGGAGCGCCGGCGAACATCGCGAAGCCGTTGGGGCTGCTGGTGCTGTACTGCCAGGTGGGATCGCCGACGGGGACCACGTCGGTTCCCACCGGGATGACGGCGGTCCAGGCCATGGCGCCGGCCAGGACGATACTGAAGAAGTTCAGCCAGCCGCCCTCCTTGCCCCGCACGCCGGCGACCACGATGCCCAGGGCGATCACGGCGAGCGCGGCGGAGGCACCCACCAGGAAGGCGCTGTTCGACCAGGCCCCGTCGGCAACGAAGGATGCCGCGACGGCTCCCGCGCTGAGGGCGAGACCGGCGACGACGGAGATGAAGCCGGCGCCGAGGAGCTTGCGGCGCTGGATCGCCCGGTAGCTGTGCGGGTCGAAGGTGGACGCCGGGGCAGACTGGCCGGGGTCCGTCCCGTAAGGGGCGGCGGACCCGTAGGGCGCTGATCCGTGCGGCGCTGATCCGGCCGCGCTGGTTTTGCCCGTCAGGTCGTCCCAGAGTGACGGGCCGGCGGCGGGCGGCTCCGGCACCGGCGGAATCGGCGGGATGAAGGTCGCGGTGGGGGTCGGCTGGGACGCACCAGCTGACTCGGACTGAGCGGTCGGCTGAGCCGCGGTCGGCTGAGCCGCGCCAGGCTGCGCTGTGCCCGGCTGCGGCGCGGTGCTGGGCTGGTACCCCCCGGCGGTCTTGCCCCCAGCCGGCTGGTTACGCGGCGACGGCACTCGCTTGGCGATGTAGATCACCAGCACGATGATGCCCGCGGTGAGCCCGATGGCCCAGCTGGTGCGCAGCAGCACCTCCAGCCAGCCGGGCATCCCCCAGACCTCCGGCGGTCCCTGCCACCAGATTCCCTGCATCCACGGGACGAAGGTGAGAAACAACAGCACACCGACGGCGATCATGGCAGGTTCGAAGATCTGCCGGGCGGCTTGCTCCACCAGGCTGCGACCGGACTCATCGGGCATCAACGCCCAGCCCACCGCGTACAGGAAGAAGATCGGGCCACCGAGGATGGCGACCACGACGGCGATGCCGCGCACGATCAACGGGTCGAGACCGGTACGTGCCGCGACGGCCCCGCAGACGCCGGCCAGCCAACGATCCTGTCCACGCACGAAGCCGAGGCCACGCACCCAGTCGAAGAACGCGGCGCCGCCAGGGGCCTGGGGCGGCCGGGTGGCGCTTGGAGCGCCGTACGGGGTCGGCGGCGGGTTGCAGGACGGTGTCTCGGTCATGACTCCATCTTGCTGCCGTGCGGCGCGGCCGACCATGGGGGAAGACCCTGATTGCACCCTGACGAAGCGGTTCGGGGTGCGAGCGAGCAGCCCATGGGTGCTTGGATGGTGCTGTGACCGACCTGCGTCCCACCGACACCCGTTTCACCGGGCACCTCGTGCGGCCACGCCTGCGCATCGTGGCCGGCGTGTGCGCGGGGTTCGCCCGGCACTCCGGCCTGCCCGTCACCTTTGTACGCACCGTGACCTTCGTACTGGCCCTCTGCGGCGGCGCCGGGGTGCTGCTCTACGGCTGGCTGTGGGCCACGACCCCCGACGAATCGGCGGATGGCGCGGCCGGCATTGCCCCGCACCGGGACCCCCTGCCCAAGGCCGCGCTCACCGGCTCCACCGTGACCCTGCCCGATGCCCGCACCCCGCCGGGCGCCCCGTCCGCCGGTGCGACGTCGGGTCCGGCCGTAGCAACGGCAGGGCCGGAGGCGGATGCCGGCACCGCGGAGCCCCGTCGCGCGCCGGTCACCGAGATCCTGCTGGGGCTCGCGCTGGTCGGTACGGCCGGCGCGTTGATCGCCAACCGGCTCGGCGCCGACCTGCCGCTGGACGCCATCATCCCCGCGATCGTGGCACTGGCGGGCGCCGGGCTGGCCTGGCGCCAGTTCGCCGAGCTGCGCAGCGGCGCCGGTCCCCGCAGCTCCGGCATGCTGGTGCGAGCCCTCGGGGCGCTGGTCCTGGTGGCGCTGGGCATCCTGCTGTTCTTCGTCACCAGCGAGAACCCCAACGTCTGGACCGTCGTCGTGGCGGCCATGTCGGTGCTCGTCGGGGTCGCCGTGGTCGTGGCCCCCTGGGCGGTGCGGCTCACCCGCGACCTCTCCGACGAGCGGGCGGCACGCGAGAGGGAGGCCGGCCGGGCCGAGATGGCCGCGCACCTGCACGATTCGGTGCTGCAGACCCTTGCTCTCATCCAGCAGAAGGCGGGCCCGCACTCGGATGCCGCCAGGCTCGCCCGCGCCCAGGAACGCGATCTGCGGGACTGGCTGTTCACCGGGGCCGCGAACGGTCCGGTCGACCTGGCCGCGGAGCTGCGCGGTATCGCGACCACCGTCGAACGCGACTATGCGGTACACGTGGACGTCGTCGCGGTCGGCTCCGTCGACCGGGAGGTGCCCGAGGCCCTGCTCGCGGCCGCACGCGAAGCAATCCTCAACGCCGCAAGGCACGCCGGCGGCAGTGTGTCGGTGTACGTGGAGTCGTCGCCGACCGCCATCGAGGTCAGCGTCACCGACCGCGGGCCGGGCTTCACGATCGGTGACATCCCAGCCGACCGCATGGGTGTGCGCGAGTCGATCCTGGCCCGCATGCAGCGGGCCGGCGGCGCCGCCTCGGTAAGCCCAGGCCCGAGTGGTACCGGCACCGAGATCCGGCTCTCCCTCCCCCTCGACATCCAGGAAGACACCCCATGAATGACCTCACCGTCGTGATCGTTGACGACCACTCGATCTTCCGGTCCGGGCTGCGCTCGGAGCTGGACCCGGCGCTGCGGGTGCTCGGCGAGGCGGCGACGGTCGACGAGGCCATCGCGGTGGTCGTCGCCACCCAGCCGCGGGTGGTGCTGCTCGACGTGCACCTGCCCGGTGGCACCGGCGGTGGCGGCGCCGAAGTGATCCGGGCCGCCGCGCCGCTGGCTCCGTCGACGCTGTTCCTGGCCCTGAGCGTGTCGGATGCGGCCGACGACGTCGTCACGGTCATCCGTGCCGGTGCCCGCGGATACATCACCAAGAGCGCGTCAGGGACCGAGGTATCGGAAGCCGCCCGCCGGGTGGCCGGCGGGGACGCCGTCTTCTCGCCGCGCCTGGCCGGTTTTGTGCTGGATGCCTTCGGCGCGGTCGCCGGCGAGACCGCGGCGACCACCGACGAGCTCGACAGGCTTTCGGCCAGAGAGCAAGAGGTGATGCGGCTGATCGCCCGCGGTTACGCCTACAAGGAGGTCGCCAGTGCGCTCTTCATCTCCCCCAAGACCGTGGAGACCCACGTGTCAGCGGTGCTCCGCAAGCTGCAGCTCTCAAGCCGGCACGAGCTCACGGCGTGGGCCACGGCGCGCAAACTGCTCTAATGGGTTAGGCCGTGCCGAACCGCTCCACGAAGGCCTTCATGATGGTGGCCGGCTCGGTCACCGTCGAGGCATCGATGGCGGCGATGACCTCGTCATAGGCATCCGGCTCGAAGTAGCCGTTGTCGTGGTAGACCCGCAGCCTGGTGAGGATGCCGGCCTGGGTGAGTTCCGGGTGGAACTGGGTGGCGTAGACGTTCCGGCCGATCCTGAACGCCTGAACCGGGCAGTCCTCCCCCGTGGCCAGCAGAACCGCACCGGTCGGCAGCACCGTGCAGGCCTCCTTGTGGCCGACGAAGGCTTCGAAGGTCGGGGTGATCCGGCCGAAGAGCTGGTCGGCGCTGCCCTCGGGCGTGAGGCTCACCACGATGGGTCCGGCCACCTCCGACCAGGTGTCGTCGACGACGCCGTCGAGGTAGCTGGTGAGCAGGCCGATGCCGTAGCAGGCGCCGAGGAATGGGAAGTCCTGGGCCACCACGGCGTCGAGCAGGCCGGCGAGTTCACCTTCGACGCGGTGCTGCACCGCCGACTTGGTCTCGTCGGGGTCGCTCGCGTTGAACGGGCTGCCGCCCACGATCACGCCGGAGTAGTCGGCGAGGGTGATCGGCGGCATCGGAGCGGCCTCGAGGCGTACCCTGTGCAGCTGCTCGGGCAGCAGGCCGCCGGCCGCCAGGAAGCCGGCGTATTCGTCGTCGGCGGCTTCATCCTCGGAACGGGTCGCCAGCAGTAGAAAGGGCTTCACGGAGCCATGTTACCGATCATGTGCACCGTACGCGGGACACCACGCATCCAGCGACGACGGAAGCCGCTCCCTGATATGGCGGGGAGCGGCTTCCGTGTGTGGGACGGTGTTCCTAGTACCGTTTCAGCGATCGGCGGCGACCGATGACCAGCAGGACGGCGCCCGCGGCCACCAGAGCGAGCACGGCACCGATCGTGCCAGACGGATCAACGCCGGTAGCCGCGAGGTCCCCGGACCGACTCTTCGTGGTGGCGGCTGTGGGCGTTGCCGACGACGGTGCGGCCGGTGAGGCCGAGGGTGTTGCTGTCGGGGACGGCGGGATGACCGCCGGTGCCGTGGCACCGGGTGTCGGCTCTGGTTCCGTTACCGGATCCGGCCCGTTGTTCTCCACGAGCCCCGCGGCCCGCACGTGGTCCGAATGCATCCCGAAGGAGTCCGCGATGCGCGGAACCCAGCAGGCGTCGTTGTGGCGGCCCTCCGGGTAAAGCGCGTACGTGTGCGTGACCCCCTTGCCGGTGAGGAGCGTGTCGAGGGACCTCGCGGCATTGTCGAAGGCGTAGTCGTCGAATTCGCAGGCGTCGAAGAAGTAGTCGTACCGCGACAGGGCCTCGGTGGACATGCCAGCCACGACGGTCAGCGGGGATGCCGACTGCCCCTGAGGTCCGCCGGGTGAGGTGACGCCCACCTGAGCGGGCGCCAGGTTCAGCGCCCCCATGTGCGAGGCCATCGACGAGAACAGGTCGGGGTAGGCGAGCCCGAGCGAGTACGCTCCGAATCCACCCATCGAGACCCCGGACAGACCCCGGTACTCGCGGGACGCAAGCGTGCGGTACTGCTCGTCTACCTGCGGGATCATCTCGGTGGTGAACATGGTCCGCCAGGGAGTGCCGCCGTCGTTGTCGACGTACCAGAGGGACTCTGCGTCGGGCATGATCACGATCGATTCGGCCAGACCACCCGTCGTGTACAACTCGTCGAGCTTGGTGCCGAAGTCACGCGGCTCCCACTCGCGGCTGCCGCCGTTGAAACCGTGCAGCAGGTAGATCACGGGGAATTCGCGGTCGGGCTGGGTGAAGTACGACGGCGGTAGGTAGGTGATGTACTCGCGACGGGCGTCCTCCACGGTCGACTCCACATAGTCACGGAAGAACCTGGAGTGGTTCCCCTGCTCGGTCCGGGTGTCTCGGTTCAGGGTCAGGAATTCCTGGGTGGTCGGCTGGAAGTCATACGGCTGGCCGTCGCGCATCCCGCTGATCGTGCGGTTGGTGTCGACCACGAGCCGACCGTCGGAGCTCTCCACGATCTCCACGCTGGCGTCGGTCAGGGTCAGACTGCCCGACTGCGCCAACCACTGCCTCAACTCGTCTTCCCGGCGGGCGAGGTCGCGACCGTCGTGCACATAGTCGTCCGACAGCGTGGCGAGGTACGCATCGATATCACCCGACGCGAGCGCGCCGGCCTGTGCGGCCAGCAGGTCTTGGACCCACCCCGTGGAAGCGGGGTCGGCCAGCGGACCCGAGATGCCGAGCACCTCCTGGCGCAGGGCGTCTTTCGAGTAGAGCCCGACGGGGCCCTGGTACCAGCCGCCTCCGCCGGTCATGTCGTACAGGCGCACGGCGAGGGTGTTGCTCCCACCGAACACAGGGAGGTCGGCGGGCACCGGGTAGAGCCTCTGTTCGAACCACTGGCTCTTGGCGTCCGGCGGCAGCGAGCCGGAGCCGTTGATCCGGGTGCCGTTGAGGTAGACCTCGTCGACATCGTCCATGAAGCCCATCGAGGCGACCAGGTTGGTGCCCGCCGCGTCGGTGGGCAGGTCGAACGACAGACGGTACCAGGCGTACCCGTCGTAGTCGTCGAACTCGCGACCACCGCCGACCTCCGGTACGGTCACGGCCGACCAGGCCGAATCGTCGAAGGCCGGGTCGGCCCAGGCGAGATCATCGCCCAGCGTGAACTGCCACTGACCGGTCAGATCGAGATTGACCGAGGCGCCCGTTGCTGCGATGGACGGGGCCGCCGGCGCCAGAGCCAGCAGCGGGGCGGCCGCGATCGCCACGGCGGCGATGGATGCGATGAGCGGGCGGCGGGCGGTGTTCCGCGTCGCCCGGGGATGGGTGAGATTGAGATCCATGCGCTCCAACTTCATTGTTGTGCCAACTTCATTGTCGAGTACGGGAACATGGGTCTGTGCACGTTCCCAGCATCGAAGAATAAGCAGTTGACCAGCTCTTCCCCGACCCCGACAGACGATACTGTGAACGTGCACACAAATCAAGCCTTCTGAGGTCACACCGTTGCGAATCCGCAACACGGCCGATTTCTGCCCCGCGAACCGTTGCTCCGTCAACGGCCGGCACCGGGTAGATTTGATCTGATGAACAGTCAGCCGGACCCTAGCCCGAGCGACGCCGACGCGATCGCGACCCCCTACGAAGACCTGCTGCGCCTGGTGCTGGAAACCGGGGCAAACAAGGCCGACCGCACCGGAACGGGCACCCTCAGCGTGTTCGGCGCCCAGCTGCGCTTCGACCTCAGCCAGGGCTTCCCGCTGATCACCACCAAGCGAGTGCACTTCCCGTCGCTGGCCTACGAGCTGCTCTGGTTCCTGCGCGGTGAGAGCAATGTGGGCTGGCTCAAGGAGCACGGCGTGCGCATCTGGAACGAGTGGGCCGACGAGCAGGGTGAACTCGGCCCGGTCTACGGCGTGCAGTGGCGTTCCTGGCCCACCCCGGCAGGCGGTCACATCGATCAGATCGCCCAGGTCATCGAGACCCTCAAGACCGACCCGGACTCCCGGCGGATCATCGTGTCGGCCTGGAACGTCGCCGACATCCCCGAGATGGCCCTGGCACCGTGCCACGCCCTGTTCCAGTTTTATGTGGCTGACGGCAAGCTCTCCTGCCAGCTCTACCAGCGCAGCGCCGACCTGTTCCTCGGCGTGCCGTTCAACATCGCCAGCTATGCGCTGCTCACCCACCTCGTCGCCGCGCAGACCGGCCTCGAGGTCGGCGACTTCATCTGGACCGGTGGCGACTGCCACATCTACTCCAACCACCTCGAGCAGGTCACCGAGCAGCTCAGCCGCGCTCCGTACCCGGCACCGCAACTGAAGATCACCACCTCGCGTGACAGCATCTTCGACTACGAATTCGAGGACCTCGAGGTCCTCGATTACGTGCACCACCCCGCGATCAAGGCTCCCGTTGCCGTCTGAGGATGCCCGGATCGGGTTGATCTGGGCGCAGGCGGTCACCGGGGTGATCGGTGACGCCGGCGGCATCCCCTGGCGACTGCCCGAGGACCTGGCCCGGTTCAAAGAGCTGACCCTGGACGGCGCGGTCATCATGGGCCGTCGCACCTGGGACTCCCTTCCGGAGCGGTTCCGCCCGCTGGCCGGGCGGCACAACATCGTCATCACCCGGCAGCCGGACTGGGCCGCAGAGGGTGCCACGGTTGTGCACTCCCTGGTTGAGGCGCTGGACGCTGCGGCGCCCGCAGCCGTCTGGATCATCGGCGGTGGCGACATCTACCGGCAGGCGATGCCACTGGCCGACCGACTTGAGGTGACCGAGGTGGACCTCGATACGGCCGGCGACACCGTGGCTCCCGCCGTCGACGCCGCGTTCGGGCAGATCGCCGTCACCGACTGGCTGACTTCCCGCACCGGGCTGCGCTACCGCTTCGTGAGCTACGAGCGCGTCACGGCATAGCGGACGGCATCCCCTGGTGAATGGCCAGTTGACGCTCGCTGGATCCACCTGAACGGGCCGCACGTGTCAACTCGCGAGCTCGTGCGCCAGCATCCGTCTACCGGGGTGCCCGACGCTGCAGGGCCGGCTGAATCCGGAACTGTCCGCTGAGCGCGAGCACCGCGATGACCGCGGCCATCACGATCCAGGCCACCCAGCCCAGCGGGCCGAGCGCCACAGGGTCGGCGGCGGTGCCGTCCACGGCCACCAGGAACAGGAAGCCAGCGGCGGCGTTGAAGGCGCCGTGCGCGAAGACCGCCGGCCACACCGAGGCGGTGCGAAGCCGCAGCCAGCCGATCAGGACGCCGTAGAACATGCAGCCCCCGATCATGAGGGCGACGCCGAGCAGGTTGGGCTGGGCGAAGTTGTAGCCGAGCAGGATCACCGGGCTGTGCCAGAACCCCCAGACCGCGCCGCTGATCAGCAGCGCCGGCCAGGTGCCCAGCGGGCGCAGGGACGGCAGCAGCCAGCCGCGCCAGCCGATCTCTTCGCCCAGCGCGAAGAGACCGTTGAAGATCGCGGCCACTGGGATCGTCAGCAGCTGCAGCAGGACGATGAGCCCGACCGGAATGGACGACGGCGAGGCGGCGGGATTGGCGTTCTGCAGCACCTGCGCGAAGCCGGAGAAGGTCACCAGATCAAGCTGCACGAGCCCGAGCGCCGCGGCGAGGAACACACCCACCATCACCAGCAGAGCACTGCCGAGAAGGCCGAAAACGGTCATCCACAGGGTGCGTTTGAGCGGGCGGAGCGGCCACAGGCCGAGGTACTCCGGGATGGATCGGGGGCGCGGGCGCTGTACCGCGAGCACCACAAAGAGCGCAGCGATGCCGGGAGTGAACATCATGACCGGCAGCAGGAGGGCGGCGAGTGGGTTGGCCAATCCACTGCCGTCCAGCCAGAGCGGGAGGGCCACCAGCCAGGCGAGGCCGCACGCCAGAATCACGAACACCGCCACCGCGGTCCACGGCACCCGACCCGGAAACGGCGGCACCGCCACGGTGGTCGAGGGTTGTGGATCGCTGAGGGTTGGTGTGCTCATGGCTGCAACGCTAGTCAGCATCCGGCCGGTCGGCATCCGTCGCACGGCGGAGCTGCCGGGAGCTGCGCTAGGGGTCGTGCCTGGCCCGGCTGGGCTGCACCCGGGGCGGCTCACCGGGCATCTTGGGATAGTCCGGCGGGAATGGCAGCTCGCCCAACCCCGCGGCCAGGTCGCGTTCCCACCACTCCAGCAGCGTGTCGATGCGGCCCGGCTGCTCGTGCATCCGCGCCCAGGGATCGCCGGTGCTCTGCAGGCGCTTCGGCACGGTCAGGATGGTGTGCGCCTTGGGGTCGGTGCTCCCCAGTTCGTCCCAGGTGATCGGGCACGACACCGGAGCATGGGCGAGCGCCCGCGGACTGTAGGCGCCGGCCATGGTGCGGTCCCGGTTCGCCTGGTTGAAGTCCACGAAGATGCGGGCCCCGCGCTCTTCCTTCCACCAGGCAGTGGTGACCGTCGTCGGCATCCGCCGTTCGACCTCGCGGGCTGCCGCGATCACCGCGTGCCGCACCACCTGGAACTCGCGGGTGGGCTCGATGGGCGCGAAGACGTGCAGGCCGCGGTTGCCGGAGGTCTTGACGAACGCGGTGAGGCCCGCCTCGGCGAGCACGGCGCGCAGCTCGATGGCCACCGGGATGGCGTCGTCGAAGTCGGTGCCGGGCTGCGGGTCGAGGTCGATGCGCAGTTGGTCGGGGTTGTCGGTGTCCTCTGCCCGCGATGGCCAGGGGTGAAAGACCACGGTGTTCATCTGCACCGCCCACACGGCACCGGCCGGTTCGTCGATCACGAGCTGCCGATGGGTGCGCCCACTCGGATAGACCACCGGCACCGCCCGCACGAACTCGGGGGGGCCCTTGGGCGGGTTCTTCGAGAAGAACTGTTCACCGTCGATGCCGGCCGGGAAGCGCTGCAACGACACCGGGCGGTCGCCGTTCGCCGCGACGAAGGACTCCCCTACGGCCACGATGTATTCGGCCAAGTCGAGCTTGGTGATGCCCACCTCCGGCCAGAGCACCCGGCTCGGGCTGGAGACGCGCATGGCCCTCTCGCCGTGTGGCCCGTGGACAACAAGCTCCGTCGCTTCACTCGCCATGCGCCCAACCTAACCCGGATCCCTTCCGCGAACAGTGAGTGGAGCCCCAGAAATTCGCGATTTCTGGGGCTTTTCTCACAGCTCGCGGATGTCTTCGCGCCGCGCCGAATCCGACCTGATGCCCGGCGTCGAGCTCGGCGGCGTCGCGACATTCCTCGGCGAAGCCTCCGAGTCGGCCACGACGCTGTTCATCTGAGTCAGGTCAAACGCCGTAGTCCTCGGCCGGCGAGGAGATGCTGGTGATGGTGCGCTCAGGATTGTCGGTCCACACCCACACTGAGATCGACGAGTTGTCTCGTGGATTCGCGTCGCTTCGGGGAATATCGACTCCGCCGACGAACACTGCGAAGCTGTCCTCGTCGGTCAAGGTGTGCGGATACTGGTCGGCGAGGGTAAGCGCCGAATCGCCGATCTGGATCCCGTCTATCGTCGCCAGTGACACGCCGTTCAGTTCCGGCGCCTCGAGAACGACGTAGTAGTTCGAGTCCAGCGGCGCGGCGGCCGGCCAGTCCTCGTCCACTATCCGCAGCCCCGGCCACTCGTAGAGGGTCTGGGGGCCGGGCTCGACAGTCGGATACTCCCGGCCCACGACCGGGTCGGCGCCGAAGGCCGCAGTCAGGGCGGCGACGACGTCCTCGATCGGATCGTAGTAGCTGAAGGACACCACGCTGTCGTCGCTCGAGGTCACCTGCATGGCCTCGGGCGTCAGCACGATTCCGGTGACAGTGGCAGCCGCCGCGGGTGCGGGTGTTTCCGTCGGCACCGGCGTTGCGGTCGGGCTGGCGACGGATGTCTGTGACGGCTCTGGCGAGGCCGCGGTGCCTGCCGATCCCTCCCCGGCGCAGCCCGTGAGTGCCACCGCCAAAGCCCCGATCAGCAAGAATGACCGTGCACGAACCATGAATCTCCCCCGAGATGCTCTCATGTGCTCATGCTAGTGACGGCACCCCCAGAACAACCAGAACCGACCACCCCAGTCCCGGGGTGGTCGGATCGGTCGGGCCTATCGCGCAGCCTCTTGCGCAGCCCCCGCGATGTTGACCATCCAGGCCACTCCGAACCTGTCGACGCACATGCCGAAACTGTCGCCCCACGGCGCGACCTCCAGCGGCATCGTCACCGTTCCGCCGTCGACAAGCCGGTCCCAGTAGCCGCGCAATACTGCGGCGTCGTCACTGTCGCCGCTCAGCGAGACCGAATAGTTGTTGCCGGGCGTGTACTCCATGGCGTTCGGGGTGTCCGCCGCCATCAACGACAGGCCGTTCGGGGTGGTGAGCGCCGCGTGCATGGTCTTGTCCTGCTCGCTCGGGTCCTCGCTGGCCTGGTATTCCGCGAACGTGCTGCGCGTCAATTCGCCGCCGAAGATCGAGTGGTAGAACTCCATCGCCTCCTTGGCGTTGTCACGAAATCCGAGATAGGGGTTGAGCTTCGTGCTCATGATGTCTCCTCGCTGCCCGGACCTCGCTGCCCGTGCCATCGGTGGTGGAAGGTGCGTCTGCGTACGCTGCCGATTATCAACCGGACGGCGCAGATGCGCGAGTTGTGCGCCGGCTCAGGCCGTTCGGGTCAGCACGGCTGCGCCACCGGCAGCAGCTCGGCGGGCACGGGCCGCGAGATCAGGTAGCCCTGTGCGGTGTCGCAGCCCATGGCCCGAAGCAGGTGCAACTGGCCGGGACGTTCCACTCCCTCCGCGGTCACCCGCAGGCCCAACGCGTGGGCCGTGTCGATGACCCCACCCACCAGAAGCGCGTCCTGGGGCGAGTCCTCGATCGTGTCGATGAAGGTCTTGTCGATCTTCACGGTGGTCAGTGGGAGGTCACGCAACATCGCCAGCGACGAGTACCCGGTTCCGTAGTCGTCGAGCGCGATGCTCAGGCCCGCGTCCCGCAACGCCTGCAGCTGGCCGATCGCCCGCGGCAGGTCGGTGATCGCGGACCCCTCGGTGATCTCCACCTGCAGCAGCTCCGCGGGCACCCCGTGGGCGGCGAGTGCCGCGAGCACCTGCGGAACCAGGGTGCGGGCGGCCAGCTGCAGCGGAGACACGTTGATCGCGATGCTGCGTGGCTCACCCGCATCCAGCCACTTCCGCGCCTGCGCGCACGCCTGGTCGATCACCCACTCACCGATGCGGTGGATGTCGCCGGACAGCTCCGTGATCGGGATGAACTCGGCCGGCGACACCTCACCCAGTACCCTGTCGTTCCAGCGCAGCAGAGCCTCGACGGCGGAGCAGTCCCCCGTGACGAGGTCCAGTTGCGGTTGGTAGTTCAGCGCGAAGGTGCGGGATTCGAACGCCGCCGTGAGCCGACGGCGGATGAGCGCGTTCCGGGTGATCGGCGCGGCGCCCTGTCCGTCGAGCCTGGCCACTTGGCGTTTGCCGGACTGCTTGGCCTTGATCATTGCACCGTCGGCGTGTCTGAGCAGTGCGTCGAGCTGGTTCAGCTCCAGTTCGTCGACCACGTCGACGGCCATCGAGACACCGACCGACGCGGATACGTGCAGAAGGTGGCCGTCGCTCGGGAACGGTGCGGTGGCACTGATCAGCACCCGGTCCGCGACGTCGAGGGCCTGGGCCTCCGTCACGTTCACCAGAAGCGCCGCGAATTCGTCCCCGCCCAACCGGGCCAGAACATCCGTGGGACGCACCAGCCTGCGCAGCCGGTCGGCGAATTCGACGAGGACCTCGTCACCCGCCCGGTGACCGAAGGTGTCGTTCACGGCCTTGAACCCGTCCAGGTCGATGAACAGCACGGCCACGCCGGCCAGGTCATCGGCGGTGAACGTCGAGCCCCGCTCCTCGAGCTGGCGCCGGTTGGCCAGTCCGGTGAGGGAATCGTGCAGTGCGGCGTAACGGAAGTCGGACGACAGCCGCTCGAACAGCTGGGAGACCGCGACAACACCGGGCCCGGCATCGGTGAGTACGAGCACGTCCCGATAGCGGGACTCCTCCGGCAGGGCGAGGATGCGCTGGGCGGCGTGGCCAAGTTCGAGGTTTCCCGGCAGCGAGAAGGAATTCTCCGCCACCATGTGCGCCGCGGTCGACCTCACGTGCAACCCCCGTCCGAAGCCGAGTCGCCCGGTGAGCGTGTATTCCACGTGCTCGCGCGACAACAGCGCGTATCGTTCACCGTCGTGCACGACCAGGGAGCGGAGCTGGCGCTCGGCCCGGAAAGCCCGGTCGATGTCGGCCAGCGGGGTGTCTCCCGGTACCAGTCGGGCGGGTGTGGCCAGTTCGCCGAGGCTGACGGGCCGGTCAGCACGCAGTTCCCGGGCTACAGGCGGAAATTCTAAGCTCATACAAAATCAATACCGGAGCCCGTGGGTGTCACAAAACCCGCTCGCCGCCGTTTGCCGCGCGTTAAGGTTCCGCGCACCCCCAGAACGGCCACATCGAGTGCCGCAGATCACCGGGCCGCTCGGCGATGACCAGGGAGTGACACCGACATCCGCAGTTGCCGAAGGTCGGTTAAGCTGACGCTGAACAGGCAGCGCCTGTGCGTGTCGTTATCGAAGGACCCCCATGGACCACGTCGCCAGCATCGTCGCCGATATTCACCTGACCAAGCCCGAGGCGCTGGCCGTCATCGCCGCGACGCTGGATGCCCCGGTGCAGGGGGCGCGGACGGCATCCGCCTTCGTCGCGCTACCGCAAGGCGGCTGGGTGGAAGTGGACATCCCCAAATTCGGTGAGGCCCCGCCCCTCACCCTCGACGTGCACGATCCGCGCGGCCAGGCTGAGGCCCGCGCCTCCGCCCAGTCGCTGCTGGACCTGCTCGCCCACGTTGCCGGCTGGCCTGTGCACCACCTGCGCGAATGAGGGCAACTCTATGCGTACGCACGGGTTCTTTCCCGTAGCGTGGAGCCATGAGCAACGAGACCCTCACCCCCAGCACGCTGCGTCCCAGTTACGTGGAGCCCGGCAAGGACTTCGATCGCGACACCAACTACATCGAAGACCGCATCACCCTCGACGGACGCGACGGCTGGCCGGTGGAACCCGGCCGCTACCGCCTGGTAGCCGCCCGCGCCTGCCCGTGGGCGAACCGCACCGCCATCGTGCGCCGGTTGCTCGGCTTGGAGCGGGTCATCTCCCTTGGCCTGCCCGGCCCCACCCACGACAAAAACAGCTGGACCTTCGACCTCGACCCGAACGGGGTCGACCCGGTGCTGGGCATCGAACGCATCCAGCAGGCCTACTTCGCGCGCTTTCCCGACTACCCCCGCGGCATCACGGTGCCGGCGATCGTGGATGTGCCCTCGGGCAAGGTCGTGACCAACAACTATCCCCAGATCACTCTGGACTTCGAGACCGAGTGGGCGGACTACCACCGGCCCGGCGCGCCCGCCCTCTATCCGGTCGCCCTCCGCGCCGAGATCGACGAGGTCGCCAACCTGATCTTCCACGACGTCAACAACGGCGTCTACAAGTGTGGCTTCGCCGGCAGCCAGAAGTCCTACGAGCGGGCATACGGCACCCTCTTCTCGAGGCTCGACTGGCTCGAAGAACGCCTGACGAACCAGCGTTACCTGGTGGGCGATACCATCACCGAGGCCGACATCCGCCTGTTCACCACGCTCGCCCGGTTCGACGCGGTTTATCACGGTCACTTCAAGTGCAACCGCAACAAGCTCAGCGAGATGCCGGTGCTCTGGGCCTACGCCCGCGACCTGTTCCAGACCCCGGGCTTCGGCGACACCATCGACTTCGAGCAGATCAAGAAGCACTACTACGTGACCCACAGCGACATCAACCCCACCGGCATCGTGCCCGCTGGGCCGGATGCGTCGGGGTGGCTGACCGCGCACGGCCGCGAGGCCCTGGGCGGCCGCCCGTTCGGCGACGGCACGCCGCCGGAGGCGCCGCTCGAAAGCGAGCGGGTACCGGCGCTCTAGGCTGCACCGAGGTGCGAAAATCCCCCCTTGACTGGCAACAGGAAGGGGGGATTTTCGCAGTTCAGTCGCGCCTAGCGGGCCAGCCAGCCACCGTCGACGGGCAGGGTGATGCCGTTGATGTAGTCGGATGCGCTGCTGGAGAGGAAGACGGCGGCACCGACGAGGTCGGAGGCTTCGCCCCAGCGTCCGGCGGGGATGCGATCGAGGATCGCCTTGGACCTGTCGGCGTCAGCCCGCAGGTCCTTCGTGTTGGCGGTGGCGATGTAACCGGGTGCGATGGCGTTCACGTTGACACCGGACGCAGCCCATTCGTTCGCCAGCGCCTTGGCCAGGCCGACGATAGCCGACTTGGATGCCGTGTAGCCGGGAACGTTCACGCCGCCCTGGAAGCTCAGGAGCGAGGCGGTGAAGATGATCTTGCCGTGGCCGCGCGCCACCATGTTGGCGCCGACGGCGCGACTCAGCACGAACTGCGACGAGAGGTTCACGGCGATCACTTCGTCCCAGAACTCGTCCGAGTGCACGGCGGCCGGGGCCCGGCGGATGGTGCCGGCATTGTTGACGAGGATGTCGGCGTTCAGGGCGGCCAGCTCGGTGCCGAGGGCGGTGATCACTGCACGGTCGGCGTAATCGGCGTCGTAGGGGGTGAAGGTGCGGCCCAGTGCCTCAACCCGCTGGGAGACCTCGCTGCCGGTCATCGGCATGTTGACGCTCACGCCGACGATGTCGGCTCCGGCCGCGGCGAGTCCCTCAGCCATGGCGAGCCCGATGCCGCTGCTGGCGCCCGTGACGATGGCCACCTTGCCGGTGAGGTCGAAGGGGTTCGCGGTCATGTTGGTGCTCCTTTGTGAGTGTGCCGGGTCGCGTTCGATGTTCTGCTGGGCGGAACATCGTTCCGCCTAGTGACTACTCTACGGGGTGATCACGCCGCCGGGCGACCCGACCTGCGGATTGGACGGGCCCCGCACGGCCGCGAGTACCCTCGTATGGTGCACATCTCTCCCGCGACCGCGCTCACAGCGCTCACCGCCGGCGACTGGCGCGAACTGGAACGTCGGCACCAGGATCGGGCCGACGCCGCCACGCTGGGACGCCGGCAACGCGCCGGCACCGTAGACACGCATCCGGTGGACGACTTTCTGTTCACCTACTACCCGTTCCGTCCAGGGTTGTTGCGGCGGTGGCACCCCGGTGCCAACGTGGTCCTGCAGGGCGCGGCGACCGAGGAGCGCGCCGGGTGGAAATGGTACCGCTCCGAGCGGGACGACCTGGTCGTCGACCACGCCGCCTTCATCGAGAAGAACGCGCGGAGCATCCGCTTCATCGTGACACTGCTGGGCCGCACCGCCCAGCGAGCCGGCGATTTCGGCTGCTTCGGCCTGCACGAATGGGCCATGGTGTACAAACAGGGCGAGCACCGCCATGAATCGCCGCTGCGGCTCAGCCAGGGCGACACCGACACCGTGGTGGAATCCCACCGGATCGCCTGTACGCATTTCGACGCGTTCCGCTTCTTCACCCCCGCCGCCGTGGACCTCAACTCGGAGCAGGCCCGCCCCGTACTGCCGAGCCGGGAGAACCAGCCGCGTCTGGAGCAGCCCGGTTGCCTGCACGCTGGCATGGACGTCTACAAGTGGGCCATCAAGCTCGGTCCCCTGATTCCCGGGGACCTGCTGCTGGACTGCTTCGACCTCGCCCGCGACATCCGGGAACTCGACATGCAGGCATCCCCCTACGACCTCTCCGAGTGGGGCTACTCCCCTGTCGCCATCGAGACCCCGACCGGCAAGGCCGAGTACGTGCGGCGGCAACGCGGGTTCACCGAACGGAGCAACGGCCTGCGCGCCCGGGTGATCGCCGCGGTCGGCGCGCTGCCGGAGCCTGTGCTCCCGGCGCGTTAGCCCAGGTCACGTCGGCGGATGCGCTCCAGCTCGTCACCGATACCGATGTCGGCCACGACGACCCGGCCGACATAGTCGGCGGCCGGGCGGGTGACGAGCCCGGTCTTGCAACCGCCGAAGGTCACCGTCAGGTCGGCCGGCAGCACCGTGGGGTCGGGCACGCTGCCATCGTCCACGCCGATGCCGCTGGGCAGGTCCACGGCCACGACCAGGGGCGGATGCTCACCGGCGAGGGCCGGCAGAAGAGCCGCCACAGTGCCGCGCGCCACTCCGCGCAAGGCGGGATTGCCGGTGGCCCCGGTGCCCAGGATGCCGTCGAGGATCAGGTCGGCCGAACGAGCGAGGCCTGTGACGACGTCGGGAGGTTCGTCCATCGGGCGCAGGTCAGCTCCGTGCGCGAGGGCCGCCTCGAGCGCTTCCCGGTGTGGGCGGTCGCTGGTAGGCAGGATGCAGAGGGTGGCGCCCCAGCCGGCCAGCATCTCCGCGGCGTACAAGGCGTCTGCCCCGTTGTTGCCCGACCCGGCCAGAACCAGCACGCGCGCATCCTCAACCGCTCCGCCATCCGATCCGCCGCGCCGCGCCGTGAGAAGGGCCGCTGCCTCGGTTGCGAGCGCACGGGCCGCCCGGGCCATGAGGGGTACTCCCTGCTCGAGGAACGGGGCTTCGGCCTCGCGCACCTGGGCTGCGGTGTAGGTCGGCACGGGTGAGGGATGCACGCCGCCACCCTACGCCGCCGGGGCGGCCCGACCCCGCGACGCTCAGCATCCGGTCAGAGAAGTGGATACCCCATGGGGTATTGTTGGGTCCTCCAGGCCGCCCGGCCTGGCCAACCAGAAGGAGTCCCCCGTGTGCCGAGCCGTGACCTGTAGAACCTGCGGAAAGACCACCTGGGCCGGCTGTGGTCAACACGTCGACCAGGTCATGCGGGGCGTCCCCCGAATCGATCGCTGCGCCGGACACCAGAAGGAGCCCTCCGGGGGAGGCTTCTTCACCAGGCTGTTCTCCCGCCGCTGACCGGCGAAAAGCGCTCACAGTCCTACGCTGGGGTCATGGATGTTCCCAGGCCGACAACGCTGCGACCGATACTCACTCTCACGGTCAACCCTGCCCTCGACGTCAGCACCTCGACGGAAAACGTGGTCGGTGAGCACAAGATGCGCTGCGGACTCTCCAGGCTCGACCCGGGTGGCGGCGGCATCAACGTCTCCCGCGTCATCCAGCGTCTCGGTGGCCAAACCCTGGCCATTTATGCAGCCGGCGGGCCGACCGGCGACGCCTACCGCAAGCTCATCGAAGCCGAAGGCCTCCCCACCGTGGTGGTGCCCATCGCGGGCAGCACCCGGGAGAGCTTCACGGTTGACGAGACGACCACCGGCAAACAGTTCCGCTTCGTGTTGCAGGGTCCGGAAATCACCGAACCCGAGTGGCGTGCCTGCCTCGCCCGGGTGGCGGAGTCGATCCCGCACGGCGGCTACGTGGTGGCCAGCGGCAGCCTGCCGCCGGGCGCGCCCGACGACTTCTACGCCAGGGTCGCCCGCCTGGCCCGCGAGCACGACGCGCGCTGCATAGTGGATGCGTCCGGGCCGGCCCTGGCCGCAGCCCTCGCGGAAGGGGTCTTCCTGGTCAAACCCAGCGGACGTGAACTGGGCGAGCTGGTGGGCTCGACGCTCGACACCGAAGAGAGCCAGATCGCCGCGGCAAGCACCCTCGTCTCCCGGGGATCCGCCGAGTTCGTGGCCCTCACGCTCGGCGGCAAGGGTGCCGTGCTCGCCTCGGCGGCCGGCGTGATGCGCTTGGCCGTTCCGCAGGTCACGGTGCAGAGCACTGTCGGCGCCGGCGACAGTTTCCTCGGCGCGTTCGTGCTGCGCATCGCACAGGGCCACGACCCTGCCGCGGCCTTCAGAGCGGCGGTCGCGGCCGGCAGCGCCACCGCGATGACACCGGCCACCGAGCTCTGCCACCGGGCCGACGTGGAACGACTGGAAGCCGAACTCGCCCTGGTCCCGGCCTGAGCGCCTCGGGCGGCGAGATTAGTGTTGTTCCCATGAAGCTGACCAGAATCGACCCGCCCGGTCGGAGCTTTTCCCGCTGGCTGACCGACGAAGAGGTGGGCCAGGTGCTGGCCGCGAGCCGTGGCTGGCGACTCGGGAGCGACGGCAGCGTCGTTGCCGGCACTCTGCGCAAGACCGTCATCGCCCCTTCCCTGGTCGCCCTGGGCGCCGCGGCAACCGCCAATCGGTGGATCAGCCGCCCCGCCAGGGCGGGTAGCGATGGCAGCGGGCCGACCCACATGATGTGGGGCGTGTTCGAGGCCCGCACCGACGCCGAAGTGGCCGAACTGGTGGCCGCCGCCCCGCGGTAGGCCGAGTCATTGACCCAGTGATCAATGTAGGGTGGGAGCCATGACCCTCCTCGCCTCGCAGAAGACCCGCGCCACGATTGTCCGCACAGTGTTGCGCCTGGTGCTCGGCGCTTTCCTGCTGCTCGCCGGCATCAGCCACCTCACCGTCAACCGGGAGGCGTTCCTCGCCCAGGTACCTACCTGGCTGCCGCTGGAGGGCGACTTCGTGGTCGTGGCCTCGGGAGTCGTCGAGATCATCCTGGGCGCGGCGCTGCTGGCGCTGGGCCGGTTCCGTGTGCAGGTCGGCTGGATCGTGGCCGCGTTTTTCGTCGCGATCTTTCCCGGCAACATCTCCCAGCTCGTCACCCAGACCGACTCATTCGGGCTGAACACCGACCTCGACCGCACCATCCGGCTGCTCTTCCAGCCCGTGCTGGTGCTCTGGGCGCTCTGGTCAACGGGCGCCTGGAAGGCGTGGCGCGAGTATCGCACCGGCCGGCGCACCGACGGCGGCAACTGACCCATGGGCGGACCCAAACTGCCCGAACAGGAACGCTGCGACGCCATCCTGACCGCCGCCTACCAGATCGCCCTCACCGACGGTCTTGATGCCGTCACCGCCCGACGCGTCGCCACCGCAGCGGGCATCTCCCCTGGCCTGGTGTTCTTCCACTTCCAGTCCAAGGACGGCCTGCTCCAGGCCCTGCTCGCGGTGCTGCTCGACGGCACCCTCGACGCGCTCACCGACCCGAGCCTGGCCGCCCTGGCACCGTGGGACCGCCTCGAACGGATGGTCAGGGTCGAGCTCGAACGCCTGGTCGAGCACCACGCGGGCGTGGAGTTGCTCTTCGCGTTCTACTTCTCCCGCCACGCCGACCTGTTTCGCGACCGCATCGAGGCCTCATTCGGGCGCTACCTGGAGGCGTTCCTGCCGGTCTGCCGCGAGGCGGTCGGCGCGGCCGGGTCCCCTGCCGGCGGGGAGGGCGTCTCGGGCGTCGACCTCGCGGCCACAGTCGTGGCGCTCATTCAGGGCGCCTCCATCCAGGCGATCCGCAACTCGGCCTTGATCAATTCCGAAGCGCTCCTCGCGACCATCAGGGCCCTGCGGCCGCGCGCCGCCTGACAAGCCGTCCTGAGGAGGCCGGCGCCGAGGCAGGCAGAGCGACCCGAGACAGGTCTCCCCCGACGTGCCTCAAAAACCCCTTCTGCACGCGTGAAGGGGACTAGTGCCCGGAGTGGGCGACGTCGGTGCGGCGAGGCAGCGCAGCCGGACGCTAGGGCAGGTCGCTCAGCCCGGCGGGCAGCGGACCGTCGCTCACGAGGTACAGGCGCTGGGTCGCGCGGGTCATGGCCACGTAGAGTGCTCCGGCTCCGCGTTCGGACGCCGCCACGATGGCGGTGGGGTCGACGACGATCACGGCGTCGAATTCGAGACCCTTGGAGTCGTGCGGGGTGAGCAACGCCACATCCCGCAGCAGACCGAGCGCCCCGCGGCCGACGATGTCGCCGAACTCGGCGTCGAGAGCCTCTGCGAGGGCATCGATGTGCTCCTCCACCACGATCACCGCGACAGTGCCGCCCACGCCCAGGGTGCGCTCCCGCCGCAGGGCGTCCAGGGCGTCCGTCACGATAACGACCGGCCAGTCGCTGGCGCGCACCGTGCGTGACGCCGTGATCGGCAGGCCGTGCGCCACCGCCATCTTCTCGGCGGCCTCGGCGATCTGGCTGGGGGTGCGGTAGTTCACCGTCAGCTCCTCCAGGCGCCACCTGTCGGCTTCGAACGAGGCCTCGAGCACGGGTGCGAGGGCCTCCCGCCAGCTGTCCGCCGCGGCGGCCGCGGCGGCCTGGGCGATGTCGCCGACGATGGTGAACGAGCGGCGCGGGCCGCGGCGCATGAGCAGCCGCCACTGCATGGGCGAGAGCTCCTGCGCCTCATCCACGATCACGTGCCCGTAGGTCCAGCTGCGATCCAGCGCCGCCCGTTCGGCCGTGGTGGCGCGGTCGCCGAGTTCGGCGAAGTTGTCGGCGAGGGCCTTCGCATTCACGAGTCCCTTGACGTCCATGTTCTTGATCGCCAGCTCGGCGTTCTCAATGTCGCGCTTGCGCTGTTCCTTGGCCTCACGCTTCTGGGCCGCGTCGACGGCGCTGTACTCGCCGAGGTGCTCGGCCGCCTCATCGAGCAGCGGGATGTCGGCGATGGTGAACTCGGCGTCACGCGGTCGGTGGAGCAGCGCGCGCTGCGCGGCCCGCCAGCGCGGCGTGAGCTCTTCCAGCCACTGCGGCCGGGCGTAGAGGTCCTGCACAAGCTTCTGCGGGGTGAGTGGCAGCCATGCGGTGTTCAGCGCCACCCGTACATCGTCGGCCAGCCGGAGGTCTTCGCGCAGCATCGGAAGGTCGGTGTCGTCCATCGACCGGCCCTGGCGCTGGAGCTGCTCGAGCCACTCGCGGGCCAGCGCGTTCAGGGCGTGCTTGACGAAGACGACGCGGGCCTCGTTGTGCGGCTTCCCGCCGGAGCGGGCGCGGTGGATGGCTGCCTCGATCAGCTGGGGCTTGAGCACCAGGGTGTCGCCGTTCACGAGCAGCTTTTGGGCGGCGGCCGGCACCTTCTGCCTGCTCTTCACGGCCCGAGCGATCAGGTCGGCCATGAACGTCTGGCCCTTGAGCGCGGCGACGGCGGGCGCGTCCTCGTGGCCGGCCTCGACGCCGGGGAACAGCTGGCCCACCGAGGCGAGCACCACCCCGGTCTCTCCGAGTGACGGC
Source organism: Cryobacterium sp. MP_3.1 (assembly GCF_035984795.1). Taxonomy (NCBI): domain Bacteria; kingdom Bacillati; phylum Actinomycetota; class Actinomycetes; order Micrococcales; family Microbacteriaceae; genus Cryobacterium; species Cryobacterium sp. MP_3.1. The sequence goes on from NZ_JAXCHV010000007.1 coordinate 44,090, forward strand.
AGCACCGCCTCGATGTACTGCAGGAACGACGTGGACGGTCCGACGATGAGCACACCGGCGTTCTGCAGCCTGTCGCGGTGCGTGTAGAGCAGGTAGGCGGCGCGGTGCAGCGCCACGGCGGTCTTGCCGGTGCCGGGGCCGCCCTGCACGACAAGCACACCGTTCAGCTCCGAGCGGATGATGCGGTCCTGTTCGGCCTGGATCGTCGAGACGATGTCGGACATGTGCCCGGTGCGCTGGGCGGTCAGCGCCGAGAGCAGCGCCCCCTCGCCCTGATGCAGGTTGGCGGTGTCGCCCTCCAGCAGCGCCGCATCCAGAATCTCGTCTTCGATGCGGATGATGCGCCGGCCGTTGGAGAGCAGGTGCCGGCGGGAGCGGGCACCGAGCGGCGTCGCGGCGGTGGCCTGATAAAAGGCGCTGGCCTGCGGTACCCGCCAGTCGAGCAGGATCGGCTGCAGGTTCTCGTCGCGGAGGCCCACCCGGCCGATGTACCTGTAGACGGGTGCGCCGTCCTCCTCCGGGGCAGTCTCCAGCCGGCCGAAGGCCAGGCGGTCGTCCACCTCGCGCAACTGCACGATGCGGTCCTCGTAGGTGCGGGCAAAGGTGTCGCGCTCGGACCGGGACTGGTGGTTACCACCGACGTCGAGAATCCGCACGGCCTTCAGCTGGGCCTCGGCCTCCCGCTGCAGCGCGTCGAGGCGCGCGTACAGCGTGGCGACATAGTCCTGTTCGCGCGCGAGCTCCGTATCAACCACTCAAACACCCCTCAAATCAAACGACCAGTTTAGCCGCTGACGATGCTGCTGGGTTTCGACCCCCAACCGGGAGCACCGGCAGAGCGAATCCGTCACGCGGCCGAAATGTCCCCGGCATACACGCTCCCTAGGTTTGGGCTACCGGATTCCGCACCCCGTCGCGGACAGAGCCCGAATAGACCCGAATAGAGGGGTAAACCATGAGTGGAAATGCCATGCGCCTGCAGGCGATCAGGGATGTCGAGGCCTATGTGCCCCCGGCCGTCAGCTTCACCGACGCCGAAACCCCTGGCCAGATCTTCGGTGAGAACGTGTTCAGCAGCGTCGTCATGCAGAAGCGCTTGCCCAAGCTCGTCTACAAGTCGGTCATGGCCACCATCGAGCACGGTGCGATGCTGGATCCCCTGGTCGCCGACGCCGTCGCCTCCGCCATGAAGGACTGGGCGATGGAAAAGGGCGCATCGCACTACGCGCACGTGTTCTACCCGCTCACCGGCCTCACCGCCGAAAAGCACGACAGCTTCCTCGAACCCGTCGGCGACGGCACCGCGCTGGCCGAGTTCGCCGGCAAGACCCTCGTGCAGGGCGAGCCCGACGCCTCCAGTTTCCCCAACGGCGGCCTGCGCAACACCTTCGAGGCCCGCGGCTACACCGGATGGGACGTCACCAGCCCCGCCTACGTTCTGGAGAACCCGAACGGCAACACCCTGTGCATCCCCACGGTTTTCGTCTCGATGACCGGCGAAGCCCTCGACCACAAGACGCCGCTGCTGCGCTCGCAACAGGCGATGGGCGAACACGCCGAGCGTATCCTGCGCCTGTTCGGCCACGTCGAGCCGGCCAAGGTCGTCGCGTTCTGCGGCCCTGAGCAGGAGTACTTCCTCGTGGACCGGCACTTCTTCCTGGCCCGCCCCGATCTGCTCAACTCCGGCCGCACCCTGTTCGGCGCCAAGCCGCCCAAGGGCCAGGAATTCGACGACCACTACTTCGGTGCCATCCCCGAGCGGGTGCTCGGTTTCATGATGGACACCGAGCGGGAGCTGTTCAAGCTCGGCATCCCCGCCAAGACCCGGCACAACGAAGTCGCGCCCGGCCAGTTCGAGATCGCGCCGATGTTCGAACGCGGCAACATCGCCGCAGACCACCAGCAGCTGCTGATGACCACGTTCAAGACCATCGCCAAGAAACACGGCATGGAGTGCCTCTTCCACGAGAAGCCCTTCCAGGGAGTCAACGGCTCAGGCAAGCACGTCAACTTCTCGCTGGGCAACAACCAGCTCGGCAGCCTGCTCGTCCCCGGCGACAACCCGCACGACAACGCCCAGTTCCTGGTTTTCTGCGCCGCGGTCATCCGTGCCGTGCACAAGTACGCCGGTCTGCTGCGGGTCTCCGTCGCCTCGGCGACCAACGACCACCGTCTGGGCGCCAACGAGGCCCCGCCGGCGATCATCTCGATCTTCCTCGGCGACCAGCTGGCGGATGTCTTCGAGCAGATCGCCAAGGGTCCCGCGACCTCCTCGAAGGACAAGGGCACCATGATCATCGGCGTCGACACGCTGCCCCAGCTGCCGACCGATCCCGGCGACCGCAACCGCACCAGCCCGTTCGCCTTCACCGGCAACCGGTTCGAGTTCCGCGCGCCGGGCTCGATGCAGACCGTGAGCGGCCCGATGGTGACGATCAACACGATCATGGCGGAGTCGCTGGACTACATCGCCACCGACCTTGAGGCGGCCGTCGCGGCCGGCACCGACTTCGACACCGCCGTGCAAGCCCTGCTGACCCAGATCATCACCGAGCACGGCGCCATCGTGTTCAACGGCGACGGCTACGCGGACTCCTGGCCCATCGAGGCCGAAAAGCGGGGGTTGGCGAACCTGCGGACGACGCTGGACGCCCTGCCGGAGCTGATCACCGAGTCCGCCCTGGAGCTGTTCGAGAAGTACCGGGTGTTCAACCACCGGGAGATGCACAGCCGCTATGAGATCGGTCTGGAGCAGTACGCGCTCACCATCGGTGTTGAGGCCCGCCTCACCCTCGAGATCGGCTCGACGCAGATCCTGCCGGCCGCGATGCGGCACCAGACCGAGGTGGCACTCAACATCGGCGCCGTCAAGGCCGCCGGCGGGGATGCCGACATAGCCGCCCTGTTGGAAGTGAGCGCTCCGATCGCCAAGCTGCGCACCGCCCTGGTCGTGCTCAAGGACGTCCTGGCTGCCGAGTCCGGCAGCGCGCTGGCCGAGGCAGAGCACGCCAGGGATGACCTGCTGCCGGCCATGAGCGCCGTGCGCGCGGCGGCCGACGTGCTGGAGGGCATCGTGGCCGATGACCTGTGGCCGCTGCCGACCTACCAGGAGATGCTCTTCATTCTGTAGCTTCCACGAACAGGCCGAACGCAGAAACGCCCCGGCCGGACCCGTCAAGGTCCGGTCGGGGCGTTCTCATCCGCGGCTACGCCGCCAGCGGCATCCGTGCCGGTTCGGACGCCACGTGCAGGGCACCATCGGCCACGGTAACGGCCACCACTCCCGCGACGCCGAGCTCTGAAGCCACCAGCAGGTCGGCGATTCTGTCGTCGAGCTGACGCTGGATGACCCTGCGGAGCGGCCGCGCGCCGTACTCGGGCTCGTAGCCGTTCTCGGCAATCCAGTCCACGGCCGCGTCGCTCACGGTGAGCGCGTGTCCCTGGGCGTGCAGCCTGGCCTCGGTCTGGTTCAGCAGCAGCCGCACAATCTGGCGGAGCTGGGGCTGATCGAGCTTCCGGAACAGCACGACCTCGTCGATGCGGTTGAGGAACTCGGGCCGCATGGCCTCACGGAGCTTGGCCATCACCCGGTCCCGCAGGGCCTTCTCCGACCCGAAGCCGTTGTGCGCTCCGTCGAGGTCGGCGGTGAAGCCGAGCGCGCCGCTGCGGCTGGCGAGCACCTCGGAGCCGATGTTGGACGTCATGATGATCACGGTGTTGCGGAAGTCCACAGTGCGGCCCTGGCCGTCAGTGAGGCGGCCGTCGTCGAGCACCTGCAGGAGCAGGTTGAAGACGTCGGGGTGCGCCTTCTCGATCTCGTCCAGCAGCACCACCGAGTAGGGGTTCCGCCGCACGTGTTCGGTCAGCTGGCCGGCCTCGTCGTAGCCGACGTACCCCGGAGGAGCACCGACCAGGCGGCTCACGGTGTGACGTTCACCGAACTCGCTCATGTCGAAGCGCAGCATCGCCTTCTCGTCACCGAACAGTGACTCGGCCAACGATTTGGCGAGCTCGGTCTTGCCCACCCCGGTGGGGCCGAGGAACAGGAAGCTGCCGACAGGCCGGGAGGCATCGCCCATTCCGGTGCGGTTGCGCCGTACGGCCTTGGCGATCACGGTCACCGCGTCCTCCTGCCCGATGACCCGCTGGTGCAGGTCGTGCTCGAGCGTGGCGAGGCGTTCGCGGTCGCCCGCGGTGAGGCGGCTGGCCGGGATGCCGGTGGCGCGGGCGATGATCGCGGCGATCTCGGCCTCGTCCACCACGGCGGACGGTGCCGGCTGTGACGCATCCTGGGCGGCCTCGGCCGCGGTGATCTGCTCCGCCAGCTGCTCGGTCTCGTCCCGCAGGCGGGACGCCTCCTCGTAGGCCTCGGCGGCGACCGCGATGGTCTTGGCCGTTTCGAGGCCGGCCCGCTGTTCGCGCAGGCCTTCGATGTCGACCCTCGAGCCGAGCGCTAGACGCGCTCGGGCGCCGGCCTGGTCGATCAGGTCGATGGCCTTGTCGGGCAGGAACCGGTCTGGAACGTACCTGGCGCTCATTTCGACGGCCGCGCGGATCGCGGCATCCGTGTAACGCACCGAGTGATGCTCGGCGTAGCGGCCCTGCAAGCCGGCGAGGATCTGCACCGCGTCGTCGATGCTGGGCTCATTCACCCGCACGGGCTGGAAGCGCCGTTCGAGGGCGGGGTCCTTCTCGACCTTGCGGTATTCGTTGAGGGTGGTGGCGCCCACGACGTGCAGCTCACCGCGCGCCAGGCGCGGCTTGAGGATGTTGCCGGCGTCCATTCCGCCCTCGCCGGCACCGCCGGCACCGACCACGGTGTGCAGCTCGTCGATGAAGACGATGATCTGATCGCTGCGCTCGCTGATCTCGTCCATGGTCTTGGTCAGGCGTTCTTCGAAGTCGCCGCGGTAGCGGGTGCCGGCGAGCATGGCGGGCAGGTCGAGCGCGATGACGCGCTTGCTGCGCAGCTGTTCGGGCACCAGGCCGTCGACGATGGCCTGGGCCAGGCCCTCGACCACGGCGGTCTTGCCCACGCCGGCTTCGCCGATCAGCACCGGGTTGTTCTTGGTGCGGCGGGAGAGGATCTCAACGGTCTGTTCGATCTCGTCGCTGCGGCCGATCACCGGGTCGAGCTTGCCGGAGCGGGCACGCTCGGTGAGGTCGATGCCGTAGGTGTCGAGCATCGGGGTGTCTGAGGCACTGTCGGCGGCCGAGCTGCCGGCCTGGGCCTCGTCGTCCTCGGCCTGCTGGGCGCCGGCCTGCAGTGACTCGGCCGTGACGCCGGACTCGGCGAGCACGCGGGCGGCGGGTGAGTCCTGGTTCACCACGAAGGCGAAGAACAGGTGCTCCGGGTCGATGTAGGTGGAGCCGAAGGCGCGGGCCACCTGGTGAGCATCCAGCAGGGCGCGCTGTGCCGAGGGCGTCAGACCGGGCGCGGACTGGGACTCACGGTCGCCGGACTCCGGCAGGCGTTGGTCGGCGGCGGCCGCGATGGCGGCGGGGTCACCACCGGCACGGCGGATGGCCGAGGCGGCGGGTTCCTGTTCGACCATCACCCGCAGCAGGTGCAGGGCGTCAACGTGGGCGTGACCGTGGGCGACGGCGAACTGGGCCGCCTGCACGAGGATCTCGTGGGTGCGGCGGCTGAGGAGCCGGGTGATCTCGATGGGGCGGCCGGACTGCGCGGCGCGCTGGCCTTGCAGGTAGCGGGCCAGGAACTCGTCGAACGAACCGTTGTCGGAACCGGTCGGGCCGAAGTATGTAGGCAAGGAAACCTCCTGGGAATCTGAACGAGGAGGAAACCCAAAACTTGAGTGACCTCGACTCAAGTCAACGTTTGGGCGCGCGTTTCATTCCCGCGGCATCCTGAGATTTCCCTGAATCCGCGCTCGCAATGCGTCCGGCGGACGCCGAAGTCACTGCCGCCGGGCGCACGACACACGGGCCGGGTCACCGGGTTTCAGGAGGTGAGGTCGGCGCACTCGGGTGCAGCTCGGAAGGCCTGGCCGAGGGTGCTGGAGGTGTCCTGGGTTGCCGTGGTGATGGTCTGAGCGGCGGCACCCACGTCGGAGAGCACTGTACCGGTGTCACCGACGAGCGTCGCCAGCGCATCGACCAGGGTGGCCCCGCTGGTGCCCTCCACCGCACTGGCGCTCGCCCGCAAGGTCGTGAACGACTGATCGACGGTGTCGATCGACTCCTGCACGGCCAGGAGCTCCGGGTCGTCCCCGAGATTCTCCGGGGGTGACTTCACAGTGTCGACCAAGGCGCTCACCGAGGCCGACACGGTATCCATCTGGTTGGACACCGCGGTACCCACCGAATCGCCCCCGGTGACCGCCGCCGTCGCCAGCCCCTGAACGTCGGTCTGCACGGTCGATACGTCGCTGCAGACCGTGCCCGCCCAGGTGATCTGTGCATCTGTCGGAGGTGACGCCGTCTGACCGGGTGACGGGGTGGCCGTTGCGGCCGATGGCGACGAACTGCTCGGTGTCGGATCGGTGCCGTCGGCGGGCGCGCATCCGGCAAGGAGCACCAGCAGGGCCATGAAGACGATGGGCTTTCTCACTGGGGGTGCTCCTCACTGGATCTGCCGCACGACGCGGCTGCGGTGGACTCTGGGCGTTACTGGGTGTCGCCCTCGGAGTCGAGTTGGATCGCGAGGTCGAAGGCCTCGACGATCTTGCGAGCCGATGACAGCAACCGTGGCGTGCCCACGATCGGGGCAACGGCGATGAGAACGTCCTCGATGTCGCCGGCGGTCAGCCCGACCTCCGCTGCCGGTCCGACGTGCATGAGGTATGAACCGACCGGTGCATCCACGGCCACCAGGGCCGCGATCCGGGCGATCATCAGCGTGCGCGGATCGAGGTCGGTGCGGGCCAGCGAGACAGCGTTGATCTCTGCCGCCGCATCCAGTACCGGGGTTGTTCCTGTGGCCATGGGTATCGCTCCATTTCCAGGGTTGGACCCTGTTGGTGTTCGCGTTTTCCGGATTCTTCGGTGTTCGACGGGCGCACCACGACGGCACGCCGGCCTCACGCCGCAGACGGTAGCAACCAATCCGCGTCCCGCCGATGGCGCCGTTCCGGAATCGTCCGAAACGGATGAGGCGTGCCCGACCCCGCGCTGGCCTGGCGGATCAGTCCCGCTCGAGCTCCCGGGCCAGGGACTCCAGTTCCGCCCCGCCGGCCATCAGCCGGGTCAGCTCGTCGATGGTGATGCCTTTCCGGTCGAACTCGCCCAGGCTGGCCCCGCGGTTGAGCACCAGGAACCTGTCCCCCACCGGGTACGCGTGGTGCGGGTTGTGGGTGACGAACACCACGCCGAGGCCGTGGTCTCTGGCCTGCGCCACGTAGCGCAGCACCACCCCGGCCTGCTTGACGCCCAACGCCGAGGTGGGCTCGTCGAGGATGACGACCCTGGCACCGAAGTAAATGGCCCTGGCGATGGCGACGGATTGCCGTTCGCCGCCGGACAGGGTGCCGATGGGCTGGTCGACGTCACGCAGGTCGATGCCCATCCGGCCCAGCTGCGCGAGCGTGATCGCGCGCATCTCGGCAACCTTGAGGCGGGAGAACGGGCCGATCCCGGCGCTGAGTTCGGCGCCGAGGAAGAAGTTGCGCCACACCGGCATCAGCGGCACGATCGCCAGGTCCTGGTAGACCGTGGCGATACCGGCGTCGAGGGCGAGGCGCGGACCGGTGAAGCGGACCGCCACCCCGTCGAGCAGGAGTTCACCGGAAGAATGCGGGTGCACACCGGCGAGGACCTTGAGCAGGGTCGACTTGCCCGCGCCGTTGTCGCCCAGCACGCAGAGCACCTCACCCGCGCCGACCGAGGTGGAGATGTCGCTGAGCGCGATGACCGACCCGTAGACCTTGCCGACGCCGCGCACCTCGAGGATGGGCGTTGGCCGGGTTGTTCCTGCGGCGCTCATGCGCGCACCCCGGCTTGGCGGCGCACCGAGAGGTTCACCAGCACGGCGAGCAGCAGCATCCCGCCCAGGAAGGCCTTGAGCCAGTTGTTGTCCCACTGGGCGAACACGATGCCCTGCAGGATCATGCCGTAGATCAGCGCGCCGAGGGCGGCGCCGATCGCGGACCCGTAACCGCCGGTGAGCAGGCAGCCGCCGACCACGGCGCAGATGATGTAGATGAACTCCTGGCCAATGCCCGTGGTGGCTTGCACCGTGGCCACGTCGAAGAGCGAGAGCATGCCCACCAGCCAGCCGGCCGCCGCCGTGCCCATGAACAGGCCGATGCGGGTGCGCTTGACCGGCACGCCGGTCTGTACGGCGCTCTGCAACTGCCCGCCGATGGCGAAGATCCAGTTGCCGTACCGGGTGCGCAGCAGCAGCCAACTGGCCACGGCGGTGATGCCGAGCCACCAGAAGACCGACACCTTGAGGTTGACGCCGAAGACCGGGATCGTCGAGCCGAAGATCGCCTTTCCGGCGTCGAAGCCGGGCACCAGGGTCATGCCCTGGATGGCGACCTGGCCGGTGACGAGCTTGGTCCCGGCGAGGTTGAGCCCCTGCAGGATGAAGAAGGTGCCCAACGTGACGATGAAGCTGGGGATGGCGGTCTTCACGACCAGGAACCCGTTGAAGGCGCCGACGGCGAGGGCGATCAGGAGGGCGAGCAGCATCGCGAACCACAGGTTCATGCCCCACTGGGTGGTGAACGCGCCGACGAGCAGCCCGGTGGTGCCGGTCATGGCTCCGGCCGAGAGGTCGAACTCGCCGCCGATCATGAGCATCGCCACGGCGACGGCCATGATGCCGAACAGCGACGCGGAGTAGAGCCAGGTGGCCGCACCTGCCGGCGACAGGAAGGATGTCGTCGCCACGGAGAAGTAGCCGAAGATCACCAGGGCGGCGACGAGGGCGCCGATCTCCGGGCGACGCAGCAGCCGCACCATCGGATGCGTGCGCGTCAGGCGCTCGTCCGGCGACGCATCCGGCGCGGAGCCCGGTGCGGTCAGCATCGTCATCGGGTGCCGTTGCCGGCGAACGTCGCCACCTGCTCGGCGTTCTCCTTCGTCACGAAGCCCGGCCCGGAGTAGACCGGCTGGCTGCCGCCGACGACGTTGCCGTTGGTGTAGAACAGCTCGAAGAAGTCCACCGGCAGATAGCCCTGCAGGTACGGCTGCTGGTCGACGGCGAAGAGGATGCTGCCGTCCGAGATGAGGCTGGTGACGTCGGCGGAGACATCGAAGGTGCCGATCTGGGCGTCGCTGCCGGCCTCGGCCACGGCCTGCGCGGCAGCCACACCCACCGCGGAGTTGAGGGTGAGCACGCCGTCGATGCCGGGGTCGGCCAGCAGGGCGCTCGTGATGGTGCTCTGGGCCTCCGCGACGTTGGCGATGTCGACCTGCACGTTGGTCAGGCTGCCGTCGAGGGTGTCCGCGGCCCCACGGCAACGGTCCTCGAGCCCGGCGTTTCCGGCCTCGTGGATGACGCAGATGACCTTTTTCGCCGACGCCGCGGCGAGCTGGCTGCCGGCGCCCTGACCGGCCAGGTACTCGCCCTGGCCGATGTGGGTCATGGCGCCGAGCGCGGCGGACTCCTCGGCTCCGGAGTTGATGGTGATCACGGGAATGTCGGCGGCCACGGCAGCCGTGACGGCACCGCGCAGGCCCTCGGGGTTGGCCATGGACACGATGATGCCGTCGACCTTGGCGGCGATCGCCGTCTCGATCAGCTGGCTCTGCTTTTGCACATCGGGGTCACCCTGGTAGGTGACGGTGGCGCCGTAGCGGTTTCCGGCGGCCTCGGCGCCGGTCTTCACGACGTCCCAGAACGCGTCGCCGGGAACCGAGTGCACCACGAGAGCGTAGGTGCGGCCGGAGTCGTCGGCCGGGGCTGCTCCGGCCCCCGAGCCGGCTCCGGCGACGGGCTGGCCGGTGCAAGCGGTGAGGGCGAGCAGGGCGAAGCCGGCGCTCGCGCCCAGGAGGGTCCGGCGGGCAGAGATTCTCGACACGAGTGGCATCGTCCTTCGGGTTCGGGCGCGTAAACAGCTTGGCCTTTTCAGGCGCAGTCCACTTTAGGCGTCCGAACGGCGAATACCGCAGTCGGGCTGCAGCCCCACGGCCTCAGGCCGGGCGGGCGGCCTGCTCCACCCGGTTCCGGTAGCCGGCCCACCAGTCGGCGTCTCCCGACGGCAGGTTCTCGTTTCCGGCCCGCAGCCCGGCAGCCCCGTCGATCAGTTCGCGCACGATATCGGCGTGGCCGGCATGCCGGTGGGTTTCGGCGATCAGGTGCAGCAGGATGCGGTGGAGCGTGACCACATTGCGGTCGGCGGGCCACCAGGCCACCCGGCCGGTGGCAGCCAGCGGCACCTGGGTGATCGTGGTGTCCGAGTGCGCCCAGACCCGCCGGTACAGGTCGTCGATCGCGTCACGGGACTCAGCCGGGGTCGCCCACATGTCGGCGTTGTCCTCGGCGTCGTCGCCCATCCAGGACAGCTCTTCGGGGAAGGTGCGGCCGAAGGTCTCACCGAGGTACCCGGCCTCGACCCCGGCCATGTGCTTGACCAGGCCCAGCAGGTTGGTGCCGGTGGGCACCAGGGGGCGGCGAATGTCGTACTCGCCGAGACCCTCGAGCTTCCAGACCAGGGCTTCCCGGGCCTCCTGCAGGTAGCGGCGGAGATCTGCGGTCATGTCGGCGTCGGTCATGCCGACCAGCCTTGCAGATCGGCGAGAATGGAGCCATGAGTGCTGCCGGCGAGTTCATCGACGCCACCCTGCAGCGGGAGAGCTCCTGGGAGCGCGCCGACGCCGATCGGGCCCGGCTGGGCGGCAGCCTCACCTTCTACGGCGCATCCGTCGGCGCGATACGCGGCACGATCCGCGATGCTGGGCGGCGCTACGCCGGCCTTGGCCACGACGAGATCACGGCCCTGAGCTCCGAACTGTGGGCGGTGCGGGTCTACGAGCGCCGGCTGGCGGCCGTGGTGCTGCTGCAATCCCACGTGCGGATGCTGCGGGCCTCCGACCTCACCCGCATCGAGGGTTTCCTGCGGACCGCGCAGCTGCCCGCTCTCCTGGACCCGCTCACGGCGGATGTGGTGCGGCCGCTGGTCGATGCCCTGACCGGTCCGGCGCGCAGCCGCGCGCAGATCGTGCTCGACCGGTGGGCCCAGGATCCCAGCGCCGACCTGCGCCGTGCCGCCGGGCTGCTCGGCGTCGCCGGCGGCCCGGCCCGGCGTCAGGAGCACTAGTCGTCAGGAGCGCGTGCGTCAGGGTGTGACGATGACCTTGCCCCGGATGCTGCCGTCGGTGAGCCGGCGCATGGCTGTCGCGGCCTCGGCGAGCGGATACACCCGATCGATGACGGGCCGGATCGCGCCGCTCTCGAGCAGGCCCGCGAGGGTGTGCAGGTCCTCCTGACGCATGACCGAGACCAGACCGGTGAGTTTCTGGGATACGAACGGCGACAGCAGCAGCGCCCGCAGGGCCCGCTCGAAACCGCCGGTCACCCGGCCGCCGCCTTCGCCGCCGACGAGTACCAGGGTGCCGCGGGGCGCGAGCAGTTTGCGCAGCGAGGAGACCGACCGGTTGCCGCCGGTTTCGAGCACGAGGTCGTAGCGCTCGCCCGACCGGGTGATGTCGCCGCGGGTGTAGTCGACGGCCGCATCCGCCCCGAGCGAGAGAACGTAGTCGAGCTTCGCGGTGCTGGCGACGCCCGTCACGTGCGCTCCGAAGGTCTTGGCCAGCTGCACGGCATAGCCGCCGACGGCGCCGGAGGCCCCGATCACCAGCACCCGCTCCCCCGGGCCGGCGTCCCGCAGCGGGGCGAGGGCCTGCAGGGCTGTGACGGCAGAGGTCGGCACGGCCGCGGCCTGCTCGAAGCTCAGGGCCGCCGGCTTGGGCTCGAGTTTGTCTGCCCGGGCGGTCGTGTATTCGGCCAAGGAGCCCTCACCGACACCGAACACCTCATCGCCCGGTGTGAACCGGGTGACGTTGGCGCCGACGGCCTCGACGCGACCCGCGACATCCATGCCCCGCACCCGGCTTTTCGGGGCGCGCAGGCCGACGGCGGGCCGCACGAGGTAGGGCAGACCCGCCATCAGATGCCAGTCACCGATATTGAGGCTCGCGGCCTCGACGCGGAGGAGAACGTCGTCGGCGCCGACGGCCGGCCGCTCGATCTCGGCGGGGTGTAGAACGTCAGCCGAGCCGTAGCTGTCGTGGACGATGGCTCTCATGATGTGCCTCCAGGTCGAGTGAGGATGGGAGTTGCCGGGTACTGGAACACGTCGTCGAGTGGTCGATTGAACACCCGGGCGATCTGGAACGCCACCTCGAGAGAGGGCGAATAGCGGCCCTGCTCGATGGCGATGATGGTCTGCCGGGTCACGCCCACCCGGTCGGCCAACGCGGCCTGGGTCATCTCTCCGTGCGCGAAGCGGAGCCCGCGAATGTTGTTGGTCACGCTCGTCGCCTTCACCATGACTGGAATCCACGGCGGTAGGCGATGATCTTGGCAATGGAGGCCAGGATCGACGAGAGCACGAAGGCCAGGTAGATCACGTTGGCGATCCAGAACGCGTCCAGCCCGGTGATGGCGAAGACCAGCGCGAGTACGGCCCCGATAATCACGAAGGACTGGCCGATGTGTTCACCGAGCCGGTTGATCTCCTTGTCGCGCTGGTCCTTCCGGCCGGCCTCGTGGGGCGACAGGATGGCCGCGATGATGTTCAGCAGGATCCCCGCGACGATCGAGCCGACGATGGTCCACAGCATCGCGGGAATGTAAGCCGCCTGCTCGAGAGGGGCGCCGTCTGCGCTACCCAGCACCAGAACCAGATAGATGCCGTACGCCACTACCGCGACGACGACCATGATCCAGGCGCGTTGTTCTTCGCGTGCCATTTGCGGCTCCCTGCCTCGATGCCGGACGGTGTGCCGCGTCCGGCGTGTAAAAGATTGTTGACACGATGAATGTATGCCCGACCAGACACCGTGTCAAGTATTTTTTACTTACCCTTTCGCGACTTGCCGAGAAATGCACCCTCACGGGCGCCGAAGGGCTACTTTGCGGCAACTCACGCAACCGGGCTCGGACGCGCCGGGCTCAGGAGTGCGCGAGCAGCCAGTCCAGCGCCGGCGCGCACTCGGTGAGGATCGAGATGTGGCCGTCATCGGCACAATCCCACAGCTCGGCGTTCGGGATGGCGTGGGCCAGCCAGGCCCCGTGCGCGGGCGGCACGACCCGGTCGCGGCCGCCCTGCGCGATGAGCACGGGCACCGAGATCGCCGTCACGTCAAATCCCCACGGCACCACGAACGCCATATCGTCATCGATGAGCCCGTCGGGGCCGGCCGCCGAGGCCTCCCCCACGTCCGCTCCCAGCGGCGCCCAGTCACCCTTCAGGGCGGCGTAGTCCCGCTCGACGAAGCTCGCCGGATCGAACTCCGCGGTCGCCTGGTAGTGCGCACGGGCGGGCCGGCCTGAGCAGGCGGCGCGCAACGCGCCGTCCGACGCCATGCCGGCGAAGAAGTCGAGGCCCTCGGCGTCGAAGGGCGCGATCGCGGCCAGGCAGGCGGCGGCGGTCACCCGCTCGGGCAGCAGCGCAGCGCAGGCCAGGGCGTGCGGGCCGCCGCCGGAGGCGCCCATCACCGCGAACCGGTCCAGCTGCAGGGCGTCGGCGATGACCGCCACATCCGCCGCCGCCGACCCGACGGTGCGGCCGGGCAGCGGCGTCGACCCGCCGTAGCTGGGCCGTCCGTACGAGATCAGCCGGATGCGCCGCTGGGCCGCCGCCGCGAGCAACGGCTCGAGCAGGGCCCCGGTCTGCGGCGAACCGTGGTGCCACAGCACGGTGAGCCGGGCCGGGCCAGGTTCGCCGACGGGGTCGTAACCGTCGAGACCGCCGTATTCACCCGTGGCAGCGGAATCCCCGGCGAGGCCGGTACTCCCAGCACTGTCGTGCACCCTGAGCACACGTCCATCGGAGCGCCGCAGATCCTGCACTGACACCATCGGGCCAGCGTAAGCCGGATTCAGGCGCCCGGCCAGCACGGCGCGCGGGTCAGGCCACGCTTCGGTCAGATGCCGCCCGGTCCGGTTCGGCCTGCTCGGCGTCCCTTGGTACCGGCGACATCAACGGGGTGATGTAGGAGAAGCCCGTCGCGGTGTTCTTGGTCATCGACAGCACGAGGTCCATGTACGGTTCGAGCGCGGTGACCTTGTCGAGCGGCGATCCCACGATGAGCTGGAAGCCGAGGCCCTTCCAGGCCGCGACGGCCCGGCCGGCGAACTCGGAGTCCGACTTCACGAAGCCCTCGTCGAGGAAGACCGGGGCGAACCGGGGCCGGGTGCGGCTTTCATCGCCGAGCTGGAACCGCAGGGCGGCGCCGACGACGAACGCGACGAGCTCCTGGGATTCGCCACCGCTCTTGCCGCCGAGCGACGAATAGGTGCTCACTTCCACCCCGTCCGGTGTGGTGCGCACCGCGGTGATCTCCACGTGCCTGCGCACGTCCAGGAGCAGGTCGCGGTCCGAGTCGGCCCTGGCGGCATGGCGGGCGGCACCGGCCCGCCCCGGACCGGCGATGTCGAACTCGTCCGGTCGGCGGATGAGATTCATGAACGCCTGCAGCCTGGTGAACCGGCTCTCGGTCTGCTCGTCGGTGAATTCCTCGGTCGACCCCGAGGAGAGCAGCTTGAGTTCCTTGCGGAACGCCGAGGCATCGTCACGGTGCAGCCGGCGCAGCGAGATCTGCAGCCGGTCGCGGCCGGCGCCGAACGGCAGCGTCCGCAGGATGTCGTTGATCGGCCGCAACCGGTCTTCGATCTCCTCGATCGAGGTGGTGAAGGCGCCGACGAGAGGAACGAGGTCCTGTCCGCTCCACGCGGAGAGGCGCCGCTTCCATTCCTGCCGGCGCTCGTAGAGGCCGAGCGTATAGACGGCGTCGAGGATGTCGCTGTAGCTGGAGTAGGACTCCATTGCCACGCCGATGTTGGGGTCGGGCCAGCGACTCTGGAAGGTCTCGAAGATGCCGATCAGGGTGTCCCTGGCACTGCGGGCGGTGTCCCGGTCCTGGCTGGACTGCTCGGTGAGCCGCTCGCGGAGGCGCTTCACGCCGTTGGCGAAGGTGGCCAGCTCGGCGCTGTCGCTCACGGCGGCGAACTGCGCGTCGAGGACGGCGGCGTGTTCGTCCGGCAGGCTGACCGACTCGTCGGCGGTGATGCGCTCGAGCCTGTCGTTCACGATGTCCTGGCGGTCCACGATCGCGGCGTGCTCCTCGCCGAGCACCGCGGCCTCCCGCTCGGTCTCGTGCTTGTGCTTCTGGGCGGTCTCCAGTTCGGCGGACAGCCGCGCCTCTTCGTCCTGGAGCCCGCGCAGCACGTCGCTGCCGGCGAGCAGACGTTCCCGCTCGGCCTCCTTGGCGGTGATGCGTGCTTGGGCGCCGGCCACGTCGATGGCCGCCCATACGGTGTCGAGCACGTGTTGGTGGGCATCCTTGAGGCGCCGCAGGGCGATGATCCGGCCGGCCATGGCGGAGGCCTGCCCCGCCAGGTCGTCGGCGCGCTCCTTGAGCGCGGCGAGCTCGTCGGCGATCTCCGCCAGGCGCACCCCGCTGGAGAAGCCGATGATCGAGCGCTGGTCCTTGTTCCAACCGTGTGCGCCGCGCTTGCCGTTGCGGGTCTGTCCGCTCTGGGTGACCCTGGACCCCTCACCGGCGAGGTCGGCGGGGCCCGTGACGCAGAGTGCGTCCAGGCTCGGGGTCTGCACGCGGTCCTGCACCCAGCGGCTGAACAGGGAGTCCTTGAAGACCAGCTTGCCGGAGACGTAGCGGGGGTCGGGGTGCACCTGCTGGTGCGGGTGCAGCGGCACGCCTTCGAAGTGGATGCGCACGGGAATGTGCAGAGGGTCGATGGCCGCGCCGAGGGCAGCGAGGCGCGTCTCGTCAACGAGCAGCACCCGAACGACAGAGGCGAGGGTGACCTCGGCGGCCTGTCGCCAGGCGTCCTCGCCGGGAGCGATGTCGATGAGCTCGGCCACGAACGGCAGCTCCTCGGCGGGGATCCCGGCCGCCTCAGCGATCATCAGGCGGGCGTTGTGCAGGTGTTGGGGAACCAGGCTGGCCCGGCCCTTGAGGAAGCTGTGCTCCTGCTTGAGGGTGCGGATCTGTTCCTCGAGCGGGTAGGCGGTGCGCTGCAGGCCGACCCTCTGCAGGTCGAGTTCCTGCTCGGTGGCGGTGAACCCGGCGAGGAACGACTCAGCCTGTTCTTGCGCGGCGGAGAAGGCGTCCGCCGACTCGATGGCCGTGTCGATCAGCGCGATGCGCTCATCGAACCTGGCCCGTTCGGCGGCCACGTCGTCGCGCTTGCTGGCGAGCACGTCGAGGTCGTTCTGCAGGCCGGCGAGGGCGTCGCCGCCGTTGTCGCGCTGCTGGTGCACCAGGTCGGCGATCCGCACCTTCAGGTCGGTCTCGGCTTCCCTGGCGGCACTGTGCGTGGCCTGGTTGTCGCGCCGGCGGGCGCGGTTGGTGTCGGCGGCGGTGTCGAGCAGACCGTGCTCGGTGAGCAGCTGCCAGAGCACGAAGGGGGTGTCACCGTCGCGGTGCACGCCGAAACGGTCGATGAGGTCGGCCTTCTCAGTCGCGGTCTCGTAGTCGCGGTGCAGTTCGGGGAGGCGTTCGAGGACCTTGGCCTTCTGCGCCTCGGTGACCATGGCGCCGTAGGAGCGTTCGAGGTCTTCGAAGTGGTCGACGGCTTTGTCGGCGGCGGCGTAGGTGGCGGGCTCCTCCAGCACCATCGACTTGTACAGGCCGTCGACGGTCTTCACCTGCTGGCCGGCCTGGATGCGGGCCAGCAGGCGCAGCGCCTTGCCGCCCTCACCGTTGGCGCCGATGCCGAGCCGCGTGTACAGGGTCTGCGAGAACGCGGCATAGGTGTCGAACACGTCGAGGTCGGCGAACCGGTTCTTCAGGGCGCGTTTATCGAAGCGGGCCTCGGTGACGTCGGCGAGGTCGCGCAGGTCGAGTCGGCCGTCGCGGGTGGCCATCTTCATGGTCACGTCGGCGAACTTGGTGGCGCCGCGCGGCACGAAGTAGGCGCGCAGCACCGTGAACCGGCGCTGGTTGTCGTCGATGAAGGTCATCGCTATCGCACCCCAGGTGGCCGAGTCGGCGCCGCGAAGCACCTGATCGTGCATCTGCCCGGTTTCGGCCTCGCGGCTGGAGTCGGTCTTGCCGCGCAGGTACGTCATCAGGTTGCGCTGGTCGACGCTGCGGGCCCGCCCGGAACCGGCGTCGTTGGACGCACCGTTGAACGGGGTGTCCGAGGGCATCATCAGCGCCAGGTAGGCGTCGAGCAGGCTGGACTTGCCGGTACCGGATGCGCCGGAGACCAGCGTCGCGCTGGCGGCGAAGTCCACCTCGTGGTGACCCTGGAAGCCACCCCAGTTGACCATCTGGAAGGACTCGGCACGCCACTGGGTGGTTCCCTCGGTGGCACCGTCCATGTGGAACAGCGGGGAATCGGTCATGAGACGGCCTCCAGGGCGGGGTCGGCAGGGTCGGATGTCTCGGGTTCGGGCTCACGGAGCTCCTGGCCGTTCTGCTCCACCAGCCATTCCCACAGCTCGCCGAGTCGCTCGATGGGCAGCAGCACCTCGATCACGGCCGAGATGCGGAACCGGTCCGGATCGCTGGTCTTGAGCAGCACCCGCGCCTTCGCCAGGCTGTCCACGGCCGCGGCGGCGCGACGAGCGTCACCGAACCTGTCGGTGGCGTGCTCCGGCCGGAAGTGCGCGACGTTCTCGACCAGGTTGTCCCGGTCGACGATGACGATGTCGACGCCGCTGGCGCGTTCGCTGCGGAACCGCTGGCGCAACAGCACCAACAGGATGGTCTCCTCGCGGGTGTACGCCACGTCGTGCAGCAGGGTCGGGAATCTGTCCCCGCCCTCGCCGACGGCCTGGCGCTTGAAGGCCACCTCGTAGTGCAGGTCGACGTGCAGATCGAGGAACAGGTCGTTGAGGCGCGACTTGAGCAGGCTCTGCGAGGCGAGCAGGGTGCGCCACTCGGCCGGCTGCAGGGCGGCGGAGATGTAGCGGTGTTTGAGGAGCAGCACCAGGGTGCGGCGCTGCTCAACGGTCAGGCCGCCCTCGTCCCCCTCGAACAAAGAGAAGCTCTGGGCGCCGTCCTGCTCTTCGGTCGTCTCGGCGCCTTCGACAGTGTCGTCGGTCACGTCGTCGGTCACGTCAGCGGTCACGTTGTCAGTCATGATCAGATCCATAGTTCATGGCGGCCAGGGCCGCGGTGTCGTCGTCGGTCAAGATGATGCGGGGCACCCTGAAGGTGCGGCGGGAGCCGTCGGGTCGCACGGTTTCGAAGGCCTCGGTGTCAGACCCCGCTGTCGCGGCCTCGGCATCCGTGCGGTCGATGGCGTCGACCTGGGTGGCGATCTGCAGCAGCCCGAGGATCTCGACGGGCCGGCGCATCGCTGGGTCGAGGCTGTTGAACGCGTCACCGACGGATGCGGCGCCGTCGATGCTGAAGGCCGTCACCATGGCATCGCGAAGCTCGGCCAGCAGCGGGCCGCCCTGGGTGCGCATCGCATCGAGGGTGGGCGGTTCCGGGGCGAGCGCCGAGACGTCCTCCAACGGCGGCGGCGCCTTGTGGGCGCCGGGGTCGTAGAAGCGTTCGCGCAGGTGCTCGAGCTCCAGGGTGCCCGGCATCAGCTCGGCGGTCACCGTGGAGCGGGGCCCGGCGGTTTCCATCCAGATCGCGAGTTCCTTGTTGATCTCCCGCAGCAGCCGTTCCAGTTCGCGGTCCTTGACAACGTCGTGGTTCACGATGTGCTCACGCAGCGTGGTGGTCAGGCCGTTGCGCTGGGTGAGCACGTCGTCGACACCCTTGCGGATCAGGCTGACGGTGCCCATGAAGCTGCGCCGGTCGGCGGCGCTGAGCTGGAGGGCGAACGGGTGCAGCATGATCGACTCGAGGTCGTTCTTGAGCTCGGCAAGCAGGGCGTCGTTGCGCAACAGCACGAACGCGCCCTCGAAGGCGCGGCCCTCCGCGGTCGACGACATCAGGGTGTCGGTCTTGGAGAGGTATTCGTCGAGCACCTCGCTGATCGGCCGCTCCTCGGCGCGGAAGTCGTTCACGATCTGCCGGTGCATGCCGGCGACGGACTCCTCGACACGCTTGAAATCACTGGGCAGCTGAGTGATCAGGTCGATCAGGTTGGCGTAGCCCTCGTGCATCGCATCGTTCGAGGCCGCGGCGATCTCCCCGCCGGTGGCGAGTCGGTCACGCTCGGCGGTCTTCTGGGCGATCTCCAGGTCGAGCCGGCGGATGCGTTCGTCCCGGTCCGGATTCGCCTGGGTGGCGCGGTGCCGCACGGTGTCGACGATGGTGGTGAGGCGGGATTCGCTGATCAGCGCCCGGTCGCGGGAGAGCCCGTCCACGAGCAGCAGGGCCTCGAGGGCGTGTGAGGTGAGCGAGTACTGCTCCTCACCGTCGTCCCCGGTCTCGCGGTAGAGCCACTGGTCGTTCATCCACTGCACACACAGGGCGCGACCGTTCTTGCCTGGAACATCGCTGCCCACGGAGCGGAGGTCGGCGAGGTAGGCATCCACCTGGGTGTGCAGCCTGTCGGCCTGAACGCTGCGGCGGTCCCGGCTGAACGAGGACTTGAACACCGCGAGCACAAACGGCGCCCACTTGCGGTCGAGCAGACGCAGGGTGGGTCGGTCGAAGGCGCTGTGCACCCGCGCTAATTCGGCCGCTATGTCGCTCACTCGTGCCCGATCCTTTCTCACCGGTCCGTCCCCGGACCTCCTCAACCGTAGTCGCCCCGGCGACCGCGAATCGGCGGCGTAGGTGTGCCGTGCGGTCGCCGGGCTCGGCCGGCCGAGACGCTCAGTAGTCGCTGAGGCCCTGACCGGCTGCTTCGTCGGCCTTGAGCTTGAGCAGGGCCAGATCGACGAGAACGAACATTTCGGTGCGTTCGGCCCGGCGGAGCTGATACTCGGGGTCGAGTGCGTCGATCGACAGGCGCATCAGGCGGGTGTGCATGGCGTCCTGGAGCTCATCGCTGGCCGCGTGCTGGGCGTCGCGCACGAGGAGGGCGACCTGGTCCTCGTCGCCGGCCGCGGCGACCAGGGCGAGGGCGAGGAGTTTGTGCACTTTCCGGCGCAGTTTGAGCTTGTGGAGGTCCATCAGCTGGTCCTGGGTGAGGTCGTACCGCCAGGTCGACGAGGTCAGTTCCTTGCGCTGCGCGCGCACCCTCTCGCCGGACTCCTGGTTCTCCCGGGCGAGGGCGAGAAGCTCCCGGCGGGCCGAATCGGCGAACCTGGCCAGGTCGTAGTCGGCATGCTCGGCCAGGCCCGCGACGATGATGTCGTTCTTGACGGCCATCCGGACCGAGGACAGTGCGATGAGCAGCCCCTCATCGACGATGCGGGATATCGGCACCCTGGCGTGCTGCGTCGCATCCGTCACAGGCCCATTTTAGTGAGTGAGAGCCACTTAGACTGCGGCCATGGGGAAAATCTGGAACGATGCTGCCGTTCGATATCTGCAGGACCGGCGGATTTGCCCCCGATGTGACGCGCGACTGACCGGCGAATGGTGCCCGGGCTGCGGGGCGGACCTGAGCGGTCCGCTCGGCGGTGAGATGGTTTCGGCCACCGGCCGGGTGGTCAAGGCGTTGCGGGCGCGGGACCGCCTGATCGAGCGGATACCGACGGTGTGGCCGGCCGGCACGACGGATGGCACAACGCCGGCAGGTATCACGCCGACACGCACAGCGCCGGCAGGCACGGCATCGACCGTTGCTCCGTCAGAACCGACACCGACAGAGTCGCCCCGGGTCCCCGCGGGTCCGGCCCGTGCCACGGCCGTCCCGGACGCGGGTGCCCAGGTGAGCGTGCAGTCGGTGCTCGCCTTCGCCGGCGCGGCCCTGCTCGCCGTGGCCGCACTGGTCTTCACCTTTTTCAATCCCGACCTCACGAGCTTCGCCGTGCGCACGAGCATCGTCGCCGTCATCACGGTGGTCTTCCTCGGCGGCGCCTGGCTGTTCGCCCGGCGGGGCCTGCGCTTCTCGGCAGAATCCGTGGCGGGCCTGGGCGTGGTGTTCATCGCCCTCGATGTCTGGGCTTTCGTGCAGCTGGCGCCGGCGTCCGTGAGCGGCTGGACCTTCGCCGCCCTCGGCACCCTGCTCGGCTCCGCGCTGCTGTTCGGGCTGGGCGCCCGCTCCGGCGTGCGGGTCTGGCTGTGGGCGGCGGTCGTGGGCCTGGCCCTGTCCCCCGGGCTGTTGGGCAGCGGCGGCGGCACCTGGAGCGCAATTCTCGGCAGCCTGGGCGTGGCCGTCGTCGCTCTCGGCCTGCACCCCGTGCTCGCGCGCCTCTCCCCGGGGCTGGGCTCCGCGCTGGGGTTCGAACGCAACACCATGACCACCCTGCAGGCGGTGGCGGTGCTCGCCGCCCTGCTGCAGTTACTGCTGCTGTCGCTGACCACGATCACCTCACAGATCCTGGGTTATGCGGGCATCTTGGTGGTGCTGGCCGTGGTGGCGGCGCTGGGCAGCCGCAATGGGCTGCCCCGGCTCTGGAGCTTCGCGGCGGGCGCCTTCGCGGTGGCCGCGGTGGCGATCCTGCCGCTGGCCGTGCCCTTCGGCGATTCCGCCTGGTACCTGGCGTTGATCCCGGTGGCGGCCGGGGTCGCCCTGGTGGGGCTGGCCGCGTTGCGCTCGAGCCCGGTCGCCCGCCGCAGCGCCCTGACGTCCGGCGCCGTCACGGTGCTGGCCCTGGGCGCGAGCCCCGCCCTGGTGACCGCGGTCACGCAGCTGTCCGGCGCGCTGTTCGCGCCCCTGCGCTGGGCCGGCTACCGCACCGGCGGCTACCCGGGCACTGCCTCGCCCTACCCGGCCAGCGGTGACTTCGCCTTCGTCGCCGGCTCGGCAACCCCCTCGGGGTACGGGGCGGGCCTCGTCGCCCAAAACCTCGGCCTGGCCTCGATCGTCGCGCTGGCCGCCCTCGCGCTGACGGCCTGGGCGGTCGCGCTGGTGAGCCGTGAGAGCGTCGCAGCCGAGGCATCCGTGCCCGCACCGACCCAGACGACGGCGGGTGCGCCGTCGACGCCGATCCGCCTGGCACTGTGGATGGGCGTTTTCACCCTGCTCACCGTCGCCGGCTGGGCCGGCTTCTCGCTGACCGGCCAGGCCGTCGTTGGCCTCGTTCTCGCCGGCCTGCTCATCGCCGGTCTGCTGTTCGTCCCCGCGCTCGCCTCGGCACCGACGACGATCAGGAGCGTGCCGGTCATCGGCGCCCATCTGCTGTTGCTGCTGGCGGCGGTCACCGGCTGGCTGCAGGAGTCGACCACCGTGTGGGTCGGCGCGGCCGCCGTACTCACCCTCGCCGCGCTCGCCCGCACCCTGCCCGAACGGTGGCGGCCGGTGTACCTCGGTCTCGGCTACGCGTACGCGTTGGTGATCGTGGCCACCGCGCTCACCCTCGCCCGCGTCGACGGCATCGCGGTGCTCTGCCTCACCGCCACCCTCGGCCTACTCTGCGCCCTCGCCGCCACCGTCACCACCTGGCTCACCCCGCGCAGCTGGTACGCGGTCCTCCTGGTGAGCGCGGTGCCGTTCGTCGCCGGGGTGGTGGGAGTGCTGCTGGTGCGCAGCGGCTGGACGGCGCTGTCGACCGGTGTGGCCTTCGCCCTGGCCCTGACCCTGATGACCAGCCGGCGGCCGGGTCTGACCTTGCCGCTGCGATCCTTCGCGGCCGGCCTCCTGGTGCCCTCGCTCGCGGTGGTCGTGGTGTGTCTCGGCGCGCAGCTGTTGGCCACCAGCGGATCACCGGTGGTCCTGCCGCTGATCGCACTGATCGTCGCCGGCACCTTCGCGGCCACCGGCCCGATCACGCAGGCGCTCGAGAGGCGCGGCCTGGCGGCCCTCGAAGCGGACGCCTGCCGCCGCTGGATCGAGGCCTCCGCCGCGGTCACCGGGCTGCTGGCCGTGCTGCTCGCCCTCGTGCGCACCGCGGCCGGCCTGTCCACCACGGTGCTCGTACTCGTGATCCTCGGCATCGGGGCGGCCGTCAACGCGCTGCAGACCGGACGCCGGTCTGCCTGGTGGGCGGCCGGCGCCAGCTGGACCGGCGCCCTCTGGTGCATCTGGGCCATCCGTGGCATCGAGGTGATCGAACCGTACGTGCTGCCGCCGGCGCTCGCGATGGTGATCGTCGGCGCGATCCTCGTGACCAGGGGGCGGGCCGGCCAGACGCTGGCCACCACCGGTCTGGCCCTGGCCGTGGTGCCGAGCCTGCTGGTGCTCAGCACGAACGGGTCCGCGGGTTTCGGGGCGGCCGGTTTCGGGGCCGCCGCGTTCGGGCCGGTCACGCCGTGGCGGGCCTACGGCCTGCTGGCCGCCGCCCTGGTACTCGTGGTGATCGGGTACACGATTGTCCGCGCCACCGCAGTTAGCGGGGCGGCTTCGACCGGAACGTCTCCGGCCGGCCAGACCCAGGCCGGCCAGGCACAGACCGGCCCGGCCCCGACAGGTCTGATCGGGCTCCGCAGCCTCATCGGCGCCACTGCGGTGGTGGCCACCCTGGCCGCGGCGGCGGGCGCCGTGCAGGCCATGCGCTGGGGCCTCGGTCTCGACGACCTCACCGCCACCGCCCAGACCGGCGTTATGGTGCCCGTGCTGTTGGCCAGTGCCACGGCCACCCTGCTCGCGGTCTTCGCCGGACTCCTGGCCCAGGGCGACGCGGCACCGCACCCGAACGCCCCGTCGCGGTGGCGCTACGCCGCGGCCACGGCGTTCCTGGTCGCCGGCCCGATCACGGCCATCCGGCCGGACGCCTTCTCGATCGGCACCCTGGTGCTCCTCATGGTGATGATGCTGGGCTTCATGCTCGTGGTGTCGGCCAGGGCCCGCACCCGTGCGGTGTCGTTGCCGCCGGTGTGGTTCCTGTTCGTGCTGGCCTGGTGCACGGCCGTGGCGGGTTGGAGCGAACGGGAGCTCCGGGTCGAGGCGTTCTCGATCCCCCTGGGCCTGGCCCTGCTCGGTGCCGGCGTCATCGGGATGCGCTCGGGCGCACGCGCCGTGCCGGCCACCCTCGGCTCCTGGCCGGCCGGTTTCGCCGGCTCGTGGCGGCTGCTGGCTCCGGGCATCATCGTCACGTTCCTGCCGTCGGTCCTGGCCACCGGCACCGACCCGCAGACCTGGCGCGCCATCCTGGTGATGTCCCTCGCGCTCACCGCGATCCTGATCGGCTCGACCCGGCGCCTGGCCGCCCCGTTCCTGATCAGCCTGGGCGTGCTGCCCATCGAGGTCATCGTGGTGTTCACGGTGCAGATCGGGCAGACGATCAACCCGCTGCTGTGGTGGATCACCCTGGCCACCATCGGTGCGGTGATGCTCGTGATCGCGATCACCTCCGAGCGGAAGGGTGCCGCGGGAGGCGGCCTCTCGGCGCGCCTGCGCGACCTCACCTAACTCCCCGCGAACTGTGACTCAAGCACCAGGAACTCCGGGTCTTTGGGGCCTTTATTGCCGGCGGTGGGGGTGGTTAGGCCGACAGCAGGGCGGCGGCGCTGTCGCGGGCGGTGCGCGCCGCATCCGTGCCCGCGGCCCAGGTGAGGTAGCCGCCGTCGAGATTCACAGCGTCTCGGCCCAGCTGGGCGAGCAGCCGCACGGCGGTGTGTCCGCGCTGGCCCACCTTGCAGTGCACGATCAGCCGACCCTCGGGCAGCTCCGCCTGGCGGGCGCGGATGTCGTCGAGCGGGATGTTGACCGAGCCGGGGATGGCTCCCTCGGCGTACTCCCCCGCCGTGCGCACGTCGATCAGGGTGGCGCCGGCCGCGCGGGCCGCGTCGAGTTCGTGCCACTGCACCGACGGGGTCAGCCCTTCCGCGGCATTCAGCGCCACGTAGCCGAGCATGTTCACCGGGTCCTTGGCCGAGGAGAACTGCGGCGCATAGGCCAGTTCGAGGTCGGCGAGTTCGGATGCCGTGATGCCGCCGGCCATGGCCGTCGCGATCACGTCGATGCGCTTGTCAACACCGTCACCGCCCACACCCTGGGCGCCGAGGATCGCGTCGGTGTCGGCGTCGACGACGAGCTTGAGCGCCATAGACTCCGCCCCGGGGTAGTAGCCGGTGTGCGAGGCGGGGTGGGTGTGCATCACCCGGATGTTCCGGCCGCGGGCTGCGAGCAGCTTCTCGTTCCAGCCGGTGGCGGCGATGGTGAGTCCCATCATGCCCACGACGGCGGTACCGAGGGCCGGGCGCACCCAGATTCTCTTGCCGGTGATCACGTCGGCGACCAGACGACCGTGGCGGTTGGCCAGGCCGGCGAGAGCCACCAGGCGCTGCTCGCCCGAGATCGCGTCGGTCTTCTCCACGGCGTCGCCGATGGCGTAGGTGTCGGGGTCGCTGGTGCGCAACTGGTCGTCCACCGCGATGCCGCCGCGTTCGCCGATCGTGAGGCCGGCGGCCTGGGCCAGCGCGGTGTCCGGCCGCACACCGATGGCAGCGAGCACGAACTCGGCCGCCACGACGCTGCCGTCGTTGAGAGTGGCGGTGTCCGCGCCGATCTCGGCGACCTGGGTGCCCAGACGCACGCTGACACCCGCGGCGCGCAGCCGCTCGGCCACCGGGCCGGCCATCTCGGGGTCCAGCGGCGGCAGAACCTGGTCACCGAGCTCCACCAGGGTGACGTCCAGGCCCCGGTGCACGAGGTTCTCCACCATCTCGAGGCCGATGAAGCCGGCGCCGATGACGAGGGCGCTTCGCGGCGCCACGGACAGGGCCGACATGGCCGCGTCGACGTCGTCGATGTCGCGCAGGGTCAGCATCCGCTCGCCACCGGGCAGCGGCGGGCGCACGGGCGAAGCGCCGGGCGAGAGCACGAGGGCGTCGTAGCCCTCGGTCGACTCCCGGCCGGTGGCGAGGTCGCGTACGGTGACGGTCTTGGCCGCGCTGTCGATGCCGATGACCTCCGTGCGCACCCGCACGTCAAGGTTGAAGCGGCTGGCGAGCGAGGCCGGCGTCTGCAACAGCAGGCTGGAACGCTCTTCGATGACACCGCCGAGATAGTACGGCAGGCCGCAGTTGGCGAACGAGACATGGCCGCCCCGTTCGAACACCGTGATCTGGGCGTTCTCGTCGAGGCGACGGAGGCGGGTGGCAGCGGACATGCCGCCGGCGACGCCGCCGATGATGAGGTATCGGTTCTGGGTCATGACTCCAGTGTGCTATACCCCAGGGGGTATGCGCAAGTCGAGGGTTGAGGGTCGCGCCGCTGCCGGCACGAAAGCGTCCGGCGGCCGCACCTCACGGGTGCGGCCGCCGGACGGATGTCGCTGCTCTGGCCGGTCTCACCGGCAGCCGTCAGCGGATGTTCGCTCCGCGCACCGTCGTTACGCCGCCACACCGCGCCGGCGCAGCACCAGCACGGCGCCGCCGGCGAGCACGAGGAGTAGCGCGAGCAGTCCCGGCAGGGCGGGGTTCACGCCCGTGCTCGCCAGGGCGCCCGGCGCGGCCTGCGACGACGTCGCCGCAGCGCTGACGAGGATGTCGTCCCAACCGATCAGCGTGCCGTCCTCGGCCGCCACAACCACGCGGTGCACGCCGGGCACCGTGCCGTTCGGGATGACGACCTGCACGGTGCCCGCGGCGGTGACCGTCGTGGATGCCAGCAGCGTCGGAGTCGAGTGAAGCCACACGGTCACCGCGTCACCCGCGAACGCGCGGCCGACGGTGACCGTGATGGTGTCCCCCGGCTTGGCGGTGGCGGGCACCGATACCGGTCCGCGCGCGGACTCGACCAGAGCGGCCGTCGCCACAGGAGACGGTGCGGCCGGCCCGGTCGGGGCCGCGGTGGGCTGGGTCGTCGGAACCGGAGTCGGCTCAACCGTCGGAACCGGAGTCGGCTCAACCGTCGGAACCGGAGACGGCTCAACCGTCGGAACCGGAGACGGCTCAACCGTCGGAACCGGAGACGGCTCAACCGTCGGAACCGGAGTCGGCTCGACCGTCGGAACCGGAGTCGGCTCGGTCGGTGTCAGCGGGGTGCACTCGATGCTGCCCACCCGGATCGCGTGGCCGCCGGTGTTGGAGTCGTCTGCCCAGAAGACGGGCTTGGCTCCGGAGACGCAGGCACTCTGCGGGGCCAGGGCGAAGCCCTCGTTGTTGAGGTTGGGCATCGACGCCGGTCGCTCGTACACCGTCGTGACTCCGAATCGCCCGTCGGAGGCGCCGGACTGCGCGATCTCCAGGACCGCGGAACGGCCCGTGCAGGTGTCATCGCAGACGGCCCAGAACCGGCCGGTCGAGGCCTCGAACTCCAGGTCCATCACACCGGAGAATCCGCTCGCGATGGTGGCGACGCGGGTGTAACCGCCGCTGGCCTGGTCCAGCGCGTAGGCGTAGATGGCTCCGTTGGCCTCCAGTCCGACGAAGAACAGGCCGGTGCCGTGACCGGCGTAGAGAGCCGGGTCGTAGGCGGCGTTGGTGCGCTCATCGAGCATCCCCTGGGCCACCAGAAAGCTGTCCGGCACCCAGGCGATGGCCTCGAGGCCGGCGTTGGCGCCCACAACGGGCAGGTCTGCGGTGAGGTTCCATTCCATGCTCGCGGTGAGCTGGGTTCCGGTGGCGGATGCGTCATAGCGCAGCACCGCGGGCCGGCTCACGCCGCTCACGGCGTTGTTGCGCTCGCTGGCGATGAACAGCCCGCCGTCGGCGCCTGCCGAGGTCAGAGTGACGCCCTCGGCGTCCACGTCGCCGGTGCCGTCGGTGTAGTGCAGCGGCTTGCCCGCGCCCCAGCCGGCGGTGGTGTCCGGCACCCAGCCGGCGCCGTCGGCGACGAGCTTGTAGAGCGCTCCGGTGCCGTTCTTGGCGGCCCAGAGCACGTCACCGGCGGTGCCGGCAGCACCGGCAGCCTCGTAGGCCAGCCCGCTCATGTTGCCGCCGAGCACGCCGGCCGGGTCCACGGTGCGAACCTCGGCCGAGCCGGGCCAGGCCGCGGTGACCAGGTCGCCGGCGCAGCTGTTCGCGGCGCCCTTGGTGCTGGCGGTCGTCGCGGCGAAGTCGCCCGTGCCGTCGGCGCAGCGGCCGTAGCTGGTCGCAGCGTGCGCGGTCCACGCGTAGCTGTCCAGCAGGGTGCTGCCGTCGGCGGCGAGGAGGCGGGCGGTGTCGGCGCCGCCCAGTCCGAATCCGCCGGCCGCGTCGACGTCGATGGCGAGGTATCCCCCGGCCGCGATGCTCGTGCCGGTCGGGAGGATGACGGAGTGCGTGTCGTCGTTGTCCTTCAGGACGAAGCCGGAGACATCCGCGGCGGTCGAACCGTTGTTGATCAGCTCGAGCCAGTCGCCGGGCGTGCCGCCGTTCGACTCGATCTCGTTGAGGCGCACGGGCGAGCCACAGTCGTTCGCGGCGCCCTTGGTCGAGGAGGTCATCTGGGTCAACTCGGTGCCGCCGGGGCAAATGCCCCAGGTGGTGACCGCGTGGCTGGTCCAGCTCACCGAGCTGACCAGGGTGAAGCCGTCCGGGGCGAACAGGCGGGCGGAGTCGGCCGAGCCCAGGCCGAAGCCGAGCAGGCCCTCCTCGACCACGAAGTAGCCGCCGGCGACAATCACGGAGCCGGACGGCAGCACGGCAGTGTGGGTGTCGTCGTTGTCGCGCACGATCCAGCCGGTGAGGTCGACATCATTCGCGCCGGGGTTGAACAGCTCAACCCAGTCGCCGGGCGTGCCGCCGGTGGACTCGGTCTCGGTTATGCGCACATCCGCTGTCTCGGGCACGACGCAGTCGTTGGCCGCTCCCTTCGTTGCGGTGGCCGTGTCGGCGAATTCGCCGACGCCGTCGGGGCAGCGGCCGTAGCTGGATGCGGCGTGCGCGGTCCACGCGTAGGAGTCGATCAGGGTGACCCCGTCGGTGTCGAACAGTCGGGCTGCGTCTCCCCCGCCGAGGCCGTAGTCCATGGTGGGTGCCTCGACGACGAGGTAGCCGCCGCCGGCGATGGTCGAGCCGACGGGCAGCACGGCCGCGTGCGTGTCGTCACTGTCCTTGAGCACCAGCCCGGAGGCGTCGACGGGAGCCGTGCCCACGTTGACGAGCTCGATCCAGTCACCGCGGGTGCCACCGTTGGACTCGACCTCGTTGAGGCGCACGTTGTCGGCGACGGACACGTCGCAGTCGTTCGCCGCACCGCGGGTGGCTGCCGTGGTCTCACGGAACTCTCCGGTGCCGTCGGGGCATCGGCCCCAGCTGGTGGTCGCGTGGGCGGCCCAGGCATAGGAGTCGACCAGGGTGGTGCCGTCAGCCAGGAACAGGCGGGCGATGTCGGCCTTTCCGAGGCCGAAGCTGGTGGCGCCGGCGCCGTCCACATCAACGGCCAGGAACGCGCCGGGTTCGAGAACCGTGTTCGCCGGCAGCGCGAAGGTGCGCTCGTCCTTGTCGTCCTTGACGACCCAGCCGGAGACATCCGCCGCCACCTGGCCGATGTTGGTCAGTTCGATCCAGTCGCCGGGCGTGCCGCCGTCGGACTCGACTTCGTTGATGCGAACCGAGGGTGCCGGGGCCGCCATGGCCGGGCTCAGGGTGGCGGCGAGTGGAACCGCCAAGGCGAGGGTGAGGATGGCGGCCAGGCTTGGCCGACGCCAGTGAGTGCGCACAGGAATGCCCCTTCGAGGCTGTGGGTGACGAGCCTCGGATGGGCCCGATCCACTGTGGCGATGCCAGGAAAACTTCCGGTGAACGGCGAGCGAACGCTCCTACCCGGCACTCTGCCGGAGCACCCGGCGGAACGGGATCGACGATGCGAGGACCAGCACGAGCAGGAACGACACGCCCAAAACGGCGACCCACGCGCCACGAGGTTCGGTGAGGGTGAGCATCGCCCCACCGATCGCGGCAGGCGTGAAGACTGTCGCCGCCAGCGACGCCCCGACGAGCACTCCGGCCGCGATTCGCCCCCACAGCCGCCCGCGGCCGGAGATCGCATAACCGCCGCCGATGCCGATCAGGGCCACGCCCACCGCGGCTCCACCGATACCGGTGGTGACGAGCTCCATGAACGCGCCGGGCCGGAATAACGGCACCACCGCGAGAACCAGCGGCGACAGGGCCAGCCACCGCCAGTGCGGGGCGCCCCCGACCCTCCGCAGCGATTCGGCCCAACCGAGCAGCCCACCGGTCAGGGCGCCGGGCAGCAGAATGACGGCGAAGGTGCCGACCCAGTCGAATCTGGATGCGAACCCGACGAGCTCGGCCATATAGGCGCGCAAGCCTGCCGCCCAGGCGAGCCCGCAGATCGCACCGATCACGATGAGGGACGCGGCCGCCGGTTCGGCGCTCTTGTCGTCCACGCTCGCCTCCACCCCGGTTGCCCCGGTCAGGTGTTCGCCGCCGACTCTAAGAGGCTTCCGGGCAATCGGCAAGGCCAACCGGCTATTGCTCCGTGCGCCTCGTGCCTATGCTGGAACGACCATGCGACTCCTCCTGATCCGTCACGGCCAGACGCCCGCCAATGTGCTCGGGCAACTCGACACCGCTCACCCGGGCCCGGGCCTGACCGAGCTCGGCGAACGACAGGCGGCCGTCATCCCCGAGGCCCTCAGGTTCGATTCCATCGACACCATATTTGCGTCGACGCTGCATCGCACCCAGCTCACCGCCCGTCCGCTCGCGCTCGACCGCGGCCTGGACATCCAGGTGGCCGACGGCCTGCACGAGATCGAGGCCGGCACGCTCGAGCGACGCAGCGATCACGCCTCCATCCGCACCTACATGGAGACAGTGTTCGCCTGGGGAGCCGGCAACCTCGATGTGGGCATGCCCGGCGGGCCGGATGGCCACGCCTTCTTCGCCCGGTTCGACGCCGACATCGCCGTGGCGGCCGCCAGCGGAGCGACGGCGGCGGTGTTCAGCCACGGCGCCGCGATCCGGGTCTGGGCGGCGGCTCGGGCCACCAACGTGCCGCCGATGTTCGCCGGGCTGCACGACCTGGACAACACCGGCGTGGTCGAGCTGATCGGCTCACCCGACGAGGGCTGGACGCTGCTGTCCTGGGCGGGGGTGCCGCTGGGCGGGATGCCGCTGGTCGACACCTCCGCCGTGGATCCGACCGGCGAAGCGCTCGACGCCTCTTAGCGGGCGCCCTACTTCGCGCTATCCCGGGGAACCTGGGGAACCTTGGGCCGCACGAGGGCATGACTGTCGCGCAGAAGCTGCTCCACGAGCTCGTCCTCCACGAACCCGTCGAGCACGATGGTGATCCAGTGCTTCTTATTGAGGTGGTAGCCGGGGTGGATGTGCCCGGGAAATTCCTCCCGCAGCGCGCGCCCTTCTTCGGGGTCGCACTTCAGTGACACGCTGAACGGGTCACCGGCCAGCGCGCTGAGCGCGAAGATCTTGCCGTTGCCGCTGGTCTTGAAGACGCTGATCTCGTCGCCGAACGGAAACGTCTCGGTGGCCTGGGGCAGGCTGAGGCAGAACTCGACGAGGGCGTCCGGGGTCATGTCTGTGACACTAGCGACTTCTCCCGGACCAGTCAGCACTCGGCGAGGTCTCAGGCCGGAACGCCGACCATTGCGCCGGCGGTCAGCTCCACGGACCGCAGCCGGTCACCGATCTGCTGCGACGCGTGGGCGAGGATCAGTTCGTCGGCCTGGGTGGCGGTGGTCAGCTCCTCGAGGAAGGTGCGCACGTCCGCGGGGGTACCCACGGCCGTGTATCGCATCATGTCGGCCAGGCGGCGTCCCTCCGTGGTGGTGAGGAAGGCATCGATCTGGTCGTCGGAGTACTCCGGCGATGCCGGTCCGCGGGCGATCATGCTGCGCACCCTGGAGCGACGCATGATCTCGAACTGCTGCGTGGCATCCGCCCCGTCGTCTGCCGCGATCACGTTGGCGGCCACCATCAGGTAGGGCTCGGCGAGCTGCGCCGACGGCCGGAAGTCGCGCCGGTAGGTGGCGACGGCCTCAAACAGCGAGTCGGGTGCGAAGTGCGATGCGAACGCGTACGGCAGGCCCAGCGCGGCCGCGAGGCCGGCACCGAACAGGGAGGACCCCAGGATGTAGAGCGGAACGTTGGTACCGGCTCCCGGCACCGCCCGCACCCCGGGGATGATCGATTCATCGCGCAGGTACGCGGCCAGCTCCATCACGTCCTGCGGAAACTGGTCGGAGGCGCGCGGGTCGCGGCGCATCGCCCTGGCGGTGGTCTGGTCGCTGCCGGGAGCCCGGCCCAGGCCCAGGTCGATGCGGCCGGGGTACAGCTCCGCGAGGGTGCCGAACTGCTCCGCGATGGTGAGCGGCGAGTGGTTGGGCAGCATCACGCCGCCGGATCCGAGCCGGATGGTGGAGGTCTGGGAGGCGACGTGACCGATGAGCACGCTGGTGGCCGACGACGCGATCGTCGGCATGTTGTGGTGCTCGGCGTACCAGACCCGCTGGTACCCGTGCTTTTCGGCGGTCTGGGCGAGCGCGACACTGGCGGCGAAGCTTTCCCTGACGGTCTGCCCGGGGGCGATAGGGGCGAGGTCAAGTATGGAGAGCGGTGTCGTCATGTTGGGGGTAACGGTTTTCGGGGCCGAATCGATACCCGCATTCACCGAATCCGACCGACACCCGGCAGGAACCGGCCGACCCTGGCCGCGTAGTCCGAGTAAGCAGGATGCTCTTCGAAGAGCATTTGCTCCTCCCATCGGGTCTTTCCGGCCAGGAGCCCGATCAGCGCCACCCACACCACGACGTGCATGAGGGAAGAGCCGATCACGACGAGTCCCAACCCTCCCGACATCAGCCCTGTGTAGATGGGATTGCGCACCACCGCGTAGACCCCGTTGGTGGCCAGCGGGGCGTCGTCGCGCGGTATCGGGCTGGCCGTCATGGCGGGGCCGAGCGTTGTGGATCCCTGCACCGCGAGAGCCACCCCCACCGCGATAAGCGCGATCGCCGTGGCGACGACAAACCCGTTCACCGGCCACACTGTGCCATGCGGGAGGACGAGAAGGCCTACCAGCAGCAGGATCTGCACAAAGACGAGGCCGGAGGCGAGCGCACGTTTCATGCACCGAGAGTACGCCCGCCGACCCGTGCTGGGCAGGGCACCCGACGCATCCCGCCCGCACGAGAAACGGCCCGCGGATCAGGTTCAGGGAGCAGTGCCCCCCGACCTGGCCCGCGGGCCGTTCAGATGATGATGGTGCGTGGTCGGTTAGTACCAGCCCACGGACTCGGACTTGGCCCAGGCCGCGCACGGCGTGCCGTAGGTACCTGAGATGTAGCCCAGGCCCCAGGAGATCTGGGTGGAGGCGTTTGTCGCCCAGTCCGATCCGGCCGAGGCCATCTTGCTGCCGGGCAGCGCCTGCGGAATGCCGGTGGCACCGCTCGAGGCGTTGTAGGCGTTCACGTTCCAGCCGGACTCCTTATCCCACAGGCTGACGAGGCAGCCGAACTGGTCGGCGCCCCAGCCGTACTTGGCGCTCATCATGTCGCGGGCGACGGCCTGAGCGCCGCTCGGGTTGGTCGGCGCCGACGGAACGGGAGCGGTGTTGGCCTTCGGGGCGGCCTTGGCGGCCTGGGCAGCCTGGGCGGCGGCGGCAGCCTCGGCGTCGGCGGCCTCCTGGGCGGCAGCGGCGGCAGCAGCCTCTGCGGCAGCGGCAGCCTCAGCGGCAGCCTGCTCGGCGGCGATCCGGTCGAACTCGGCTGTTGCGGCCTGCAGGGGCGGCAGCTCTGCGTTGGTTTGCTCGACGAGCTCGTAGATGCGCTCTGGTGCGAGGTACTTGAAGTTGGTGAGCATCGCCACCGGAGTCGCCACCTGCGTGGCATCGGCCTTGTTCTCGGCCGCGGTGATCACGGTGCTCGCGCCGGTGATGGTGTCGGTGGCGGCCTTCTCGGCCCGGGCCTGCTTGATCTCGCTGTAGGCCTGGAGCTGCTCCACGTGCGCGGCCGAGACGGCCGCCGTTTTGACTGCGCGATCGTTCTGGGCGGCCATCGCCGGCTCCAGCACAAATCCCGTACCGACCATCGCTCCGATGGAGAGCACCGCGAGCGCGGCGGCGGAGCGACGGGTGACGCGCGTGCGATGGGTCTTCGACGCGCGGGTCTCAAGGGGGGTTGCGGGGATCACGGCTGTTGCGGATGTAGCGGGTGTCTCGGGTGTTGCTGGAGTGCTGGAAGTCACAGTTATGTATGTCTCTCACTGAGCGAATCGCATATACGAGGGCGCAAAGCGGTTCTTATTCGACGTTCCACAGGCGGGGGCCCGCCCGGGCGAAGTGACCACCCTGCAATATGTTTCTGCATGGATCCTCACCTTTTGCCGGGAAGTTCCCCCCAATGCGGGTACCCCTGTTGCGTCAAGGGCGGTGCACTGGATCACTTCTCGATGCCTGATGAGGAGTCGATTCGGGCCCCAGAAAGCCGGTCAATCCGGTCACAGGAGGGGCCCACCGTGACCCAAAAACCCGTTAAAGAATTTCCGCAACCCCCTTGAAATCTCAGCCGCGAGGTGGATAAAAGTCATGAATCGTGGGAGAAAACAGGCCGCAGGAGGAACAGACGCACCACTCGTGCACGACGGTGGACATGCGTCCGGTCTGGCCCCGGAGCCGCCGGCGACCCGCGTCCGGTATCGGTCGTCGGTGTCACTAGAGGCTTTGGACTCCCCCGAACGGGGGTAGCGATTGTTACCGTGAGACTCCCCGTCCACCCGTACTGCGTCCCCACCCACCAGGAGCCTGCATGCTGTCCCCCCAATCCCACCCCCTCATCGAAGCAACGCTCCCCCTAGTCGGCGAACGGCTGCCCGCCATCGCCACCGGGTTCTATGCCCGCATGTTCACCGCGCATCCCGAACTCTTCGACGGCTTGTTCAGCCGCTCGAACCAGAAGAGCGGTGTGCAGCAGCAGGCCCTCGCGGGCAGCATCGCCGCGTTCGCCGCGCATCTCGTGAAGGACCCCACCAGTGCGCCGGAGATCATGCTCTCCCGCATCGCGCACAAGCACGTCTCCCTCGGTATCCTGCCCGAGCAGTATGACGTGGTCTACACCTACCTCTTCGAGTCCATCGCCGCCGAGCTCAGCGACGTCATCACGGCCGAGATCGCGGATGCCTGGACCGAGGTCTACTGGCTGATGGCGCACGCCCTGATCAAGCAGGAGAGGGGCCTGTACGCCGCCGCGGCCAGTGACAAGCCGCTGGCACCGTGGACGGTCACACACCGGGAGCCCGCCGGCAGCGACGCCGTGACGTTCACGCTCGTGCCGTCCGACGACACCCCGGCGTCCGCCTCCCGGCCCGGCCAGTACGTGGGCGTCACGGTGCGGATGCCCGATGGGATCCGCCAGGTGCGCCAGTACTCGCTCTCGGCCGGCACCGGCACCACGACCCGGGTGTTCACGGTGAAGCTGGACAACGACGGGGAGGTCTCCCCCGTCCTGCACCGTGACGTGCAGGTCGGCGACCAGCTGACCCTCTCCAACCCCTGCGGCGACATCACCCTGAGCACGGGCAACGGCCCCCTGGTGCTGGCGTCGGCCGGCATCGGCTGCACCCCGCTGGCGTCGATCCTGCGCTCGCTGGTGGAGACCGGGTCGGACCGGAAGGTGCTGGTGCTGCACGCCGAGAGCACCATCGAACGCTGGGCTCTGCGCGAACAGATGCGCGCCGACGTCGCCATCCTGGAAACGGCCGAGCTCGAGCTCTGGCTCGAAGCCCCGAGCGCCCTGGACACCGCTCATGACGGCTTCATGTCGCTGGATTCGGTGACCATCCCCGACGACGCCTCGGTCTACCTGTGCGGCCCGCTGCCGTTCATGCGGGCGATGCGCGCCCAGGCACTGGCGTCCGGGGTCCCGGCCGCCCGCATCCACTACGAGGTCTTCGGCCCCGACCTCTGGCTCGCGAGCGCCTAGCCACCGTTGTTCCGGCGCGGCGCCACGGTGAGGGCAGCAAGCTCCTTCACCCGGGGCCGCGCCCGGCCGTCTCCCCGAACGACGCCCGTGATCCAGCGGAACCGCAGCCCCGCCGGCGTCGCCGAGACGCTGGCAAGGCAGTTCTCGAACCACGGTCCCCGGATCCCCCGCCACCGAAGCGGCGACACGGGCACCCCGGCCGACCGGGCAAGCATCTCGCTGGGCCGGTTCGCGATGGCGTAGGACAGCACGGCCGAGAACGACCGGAGTGGCAGGGCCAACGGGTTGCGGATCGGCGAACAGACGGCCTGGATG
Source organism: Cryobacterium sp. MP_3.1 (assembly GCF_035984795.1). Taxonomy (NCBI): domain Bacteria; kingdom Bacillati; phylum Actinomycetota; class Actinomycetes; order Micrococcales; family Microbacteriaceae; genus Cryobacterium; species Cryobacterium sp. MP_3.1. Next base: position 80,299 of record NZ_JAXCHV010000007.1, read on the forward strand.
ATGCGGCTGCCCGAACTGCGCTCCACCTCGGCGACATAGGAGTAGTGCACGTCGCCGGAGAGGAACGTGATGGTGTCGGGGGCCGGGCCACGTTTGCCGTCGGCCAGGTCGGTGGCCATCTGCGCCACCCGGCGAAAGCTCGACTGGAAGGCGGCCCAGTGTTCGAGGTCGAGGGCCTGGCGGAGCTTCTCGCTGACGGCGGCCATCGGAGCGCCCCAGGCGCCCTCGGTGGTCGCCTCGTTCCAGGCCTCCAGATGGTGCAGCCCCGTCGGCAGCAGGAAAGGCAACGAGGTGCCCACCAGCAGATGGCGGAACCCGCCGCGCATCCGCTCGTCTAGCCAGCCGGATTCGTCGTCGTCGATCAGGGCCCGGTCTTCGGGGTCGAGCCGACGCGCGATGCGGGAATCGATCACGATCAGCCGGCTGTCACCGTAGTCCCGGCAGTAGCTCCAGCGATAGCTGGCCGGCTCGGCGGCGGCGCGCTCGACGAAAGCGTCGAGCCTCTGGCTGAGGTCGAGCTCGGCGTCGCCGTCGTGGCCGGCGACGAACCGCCAGATTTCGTCGACCGCCCGGTCGGCGGGCGACAGGTTGCCCAGGTGCTGGTACACCCAATACGAGGCCAGCCCGGAAACCAGCCTCCCGTGCCACCAGGAGGTCTGTTCCATCTCGCGCTGCCAACTGAGCGACGCGTTCCAGTCGTCGCGGATATCGTGATCGTCGAAGATCATCGCGGTGGGCACCGTCGACAGCAGCCACCGGTTCGCCGGGTCGGACCAGGCCAGGCCGTAGAGGTGCGCGTACTCCTCGAAGTCGGCCAGCTCTTCGCCAGGCGGCTCGGTGAGGTCTCGCCGGGCGCGGATGAACTCCTGCATCTGCCCGCTCGTGGTGTCGGCGTAGACCTGGTCGCCCAGGAAGAGCACGAGGTCGGGCCAGGAGAATTGGCCGGGCAGCGCGGCCATCTGCAGCGCGTAGCTGCGAAGGGCATCCACACCGTGGCTGCGGTTGCCTTTCTCGTCGTGCGGCACGCTGGTGCGGCAGGATCCGAATGCCAGCTTCAGGGGCGCGCCTGGCGTGAGCGTGCTGATGACGGATGCTGGAAAACGTGATGGCAGCGGCGGCCAGACCTGCACGCCGTCGATGTCGACCGCATACGGAGAGGTTGTGCCCGGCGCCAGGTCGTCAACCTGCACCAGAGCGTAGTGATGCCCGTGCACGGCGAAGGTTCGCGCCGACCACATCCTGGCATCGGCCCGCACCGTGACCTGCCCGGCCCGCGCGGTCTCGACCCACACACTGGCGGAGTCGGTATCGACGTAGCGCAGCATCGGACCGAGGATCAGCGCCGAGGCCGTCATGGCAGAGGCGTAAATCGCCGAGTGTAGCTCTCGGCCAGAGCGGTGAAGAAGGCTGATCGCGCCGGGTAGTAGTCCGCGAACGCGGGCGCGGTGCGGGGCCCTGCAGCCGCCCGCTCAGCCGTACTCTGCACAGCCGCAGCGAAGAGGTCCAGGTAGTACTCCCAGCCCGGGCCGATCTCCCCCAAGCTGTCCACCCCACTGAGATGGTGGATCAGGCTCAGGCGGGTCGAGCCGGCCGTCTCGGCGAGCAGCAGTTCCAGCCGCCAGCCGCCCTGGTCCTCGGGCATCGACAGGGCCAGGCGGGCGGGCCGCTCGCACACATCGACGCGCATCGGTAACCACGGTTCGCCGTCTTCGAAGCGCATCTGCACGCGGATGGAGTGGCCTGCGGCACCCTTCCCCTCCCAGGGGCCGTACCACTCCGTCGTTCGGGCGGGGTCGGTCAGGGTCGTCCAGACGTCATCGATGTCGACCGCGAAGCTGCGGCTCAAGACGAGATCCGGGCCGCTGTCCCCGCGCACCAAACGCGGATCGTCCGGGCCCGCCTGCGCCCTGTCCACGTCGTCGGTTGTCATGTCGTCAGGCCTCCCTCATTCAGTCGGCGAGGATCAGGTACAGCGCGCGGCGCACCTCGTCGAGCTTCTCGGTGGCGGCGGCACGCTGGGTGTCGGTCGCCGAGGAGCGGAACTGGTGCACAACACCGAAGAGCTTGCCGACGCTCTCGTGGAAGGCGGCGTCGGAATCCGACTGCCCGGGGGTGGCCTCCCAGGCCTTCTTGAGGTCGTCGGCGTGTTCGGCCAGGTAGGCCCGGCCGGCTTCAGTGAGCTCATAGTCCGTGCGGCGTTCGGTGCCGGTCGGTGAGATGAGCTCCTCGTCGACGATCTGCTGCAGGGTCGGGTAGATCGAGCCGGGGCTGGGGCGCCAGGCGCCGCCGGTCTTCTCCTCGATGGCCCGGATGAGCCCATAGCCGTTGGAGGGACCGTCGGCCAGCAGGGAGAGGATCGCGGAGCGGACGTCGCCCTTGTTGGCGCGACGTGAGCCACGGGGACCGCCGGGGCCGAATCCCGGGCCGAAACCGCCGAAGCCGGGCCCGCCGGGCCCGAATCCCCGGCCGAAACCACGACCGTGGCCCTGGGGCGAGTCGTGGTGGGCGCGGCTCATCCCCGGGCCGCAATCAGGGGCACCGAACTCGGGGTTGCCGGACTCTGGCTGGTGGGTGTGGTGAAAGCGCTTCATGATCGTTTTCGTCCTTTTCGCGAGGTCGTGCGTCGCGGGTGTCGCGAGCACGTGTCGCGGAACTTCCACGACACTCAACGATATATCGCTGAGTGTCGCGGAGTCAAGGAACTCAGCGGATCAACGGCGGTCGCGCCTGTCGTCGCGCCGGTCATCCCTTCGGTCGCCGCGGCGGCGTACTCCGTGGGCGACGACGGCCGCCGTTCCCACTGTGGCCGCGGTGCGGGCCACGGGTGCACCGATCACCCCTGGGCGACCGACCCGTCTGCGTGCGAGTGGCATGTCAGGCTCCTTCCGTGTCATCGGCTTCAATGGCGGCGAGCAGAGCCTGCACCGGAATGCGCCCGCTGGCCACCAGCTGACCGCCGGCGTGACGCACCGACGCGCCGAACGGGGCGGCCCAGAGGTTCTCCCAAACCAGGAGCGCCGCGGTGCTGCCTGGCTCGATGGCCTCGGCCGCGGAGATCACATCCTCCTCGCTGAGGAGGGTGGCCAGTTCGGTTTCGAAGGCGCGGAGTTCACCGAGTTGGCCATCCTCGAGATCCGAGAGTTCGGCGATTTCCAGAGCGCCGTCCGCGTCCTTCGTCAGGATCAGCAGGTCCAGGATCTTCACCAGGCCCCGGTCCACGAGCGACGTGATCTCCGGCGCGATCGACCCGTTGAAGGTGCTGCCCGGAAACTCCACGACGATCCAGTCCACCGGCCCGAGTTCATCGATGGTGTCAGTCATAACCCACTCCATTTCGCTTGGATGATGCGAACGATGAGCACAGCCGGGCAAGGAACCGGTGTGCGCCGTCGTCTCCGGCTGCCGGAGGTGTCAGTGTCCAGCCCTCCGGCAGCGCTCGCGTCACCCGCGATGGGTGAAGGTGGGTCAGAGGGTCGGCAGCACCTGCTCGCGCACCTTGCGGCGCAGCACCTTGCCGAGCATTGTGCGCGGGGTGTCGGTGATCTGCACGATCCGGCGGGGAATCTTGTATGCGGCCAGGTGCTCCCGGCAGTGATCCTGCAGGGCCTTCTCGTCCAGCGTCGCGCCGGGTTCGAGCTCGACCGCGGCGACGACCATTTCGCCGCCACGTTCCAGCGGCTTGCCGAACACGGCGGCATCCGTCACCGACGCGTGCAAGCGCAGCACCGTCTCCACCTCGGTGGGCGCCACGTTGAAGCCGCCGGTGATGATCAGGTCCTTGGCCCGGTCGACGATGGTGGAGAACCCGTCTTCGTCCACGGTCACGATGTCCCCTGTCCGCAGCCAGCCGTCCGGCGTCAGGGTCTTGGCGGTCTCCTCAGGGTTGTTCCAGTAGCCCTTGAACACCTGCGGGCCCTTGAGCAGCAACTCTCCGGGCTGGCCCTGCTCCACCTCGACGGTCGGGTCATCGGGGTCGGTGACCTTCATCAGGGTCGAGGAGAACGGGATGCCGACGGTACCGGGGCGGCGGGTCGGGTAGAACGGGTTGCCCATCGCCACCGGCGATGCCTCGGTCATGCCGAAGCCCTCCACCAGCAGTCCGCCCGACACCGATTCCCACAGCTCCACGACATGGTCGGGCAGGTTCATCGCTCCCGAGATGCAGAAGCGACAGGAGCGCAGCGAGATGCCGCGTTCCTTCGCGGCGAGCGCGGTGCGCTCGTAGATCGGCGGCACCGCGCAGTACACAGTTGCCGGGGTCTTCTTCATGGTGTCGAGCACGGTCTTCGGATCGAACTTGGGGAACAACACGATCAGGGCCTGCTTGTGGATGCCGTAGGTCAGGTACAACGTGAGGCCGAACGAGTGGAACATCGGCAGGATCGCGTAGAAGACCTCTTTGCGGTACTCGGCGCCGTGCATCCAGGCCTCGCCCTGCAGCGCGTTGCAGTGCAGGTTGTAGTGGGTCAGCATCGCACCCTTGGGGCGACCGGTGGTGCCGGAGGTGTACTGGATGGCCGCCAGGTCGTGCAGCGCCGGACGGGGGTGGGTCGGGTCGATGCGTCCGTGGCTGAACAGGTCCTTCCACGGGGTCGTACCGGCCGCCGAGCCGGTGAGAGCCGCCCGGGACTCGCGCAGACTCTTCACGGGAAGGTAGAGCGCCAGCCGTTTCACGGTGGGGAAGGCCTGCAGCAGGTTGACCGAGACGATGTGGTCGATCTCGATGTCGGCCGGGAACGCGCGCACTGTCGGGGCGACCTTGTCCCAAGCGATCACGATGCGGGCCTGGTGGTCTTCGAATTGGTGCCGCAACTCCGGAGACGTGTAGAGCGGGTTGTGTTCCACGACCACGCCGCCCAGGCGCAGGACGGCGTAGAACGCCACGACGTGCTGCGGGCAGTTCGGCAGGATCAGAGCGACCCTGTCGCCGGCCCGCACCCCGAGCAGGCGCAGCCCCTCGGCAGCCTTGTCGATCTGGGCGCCGAGTTCCGCGTAGCTGGTGCGGCGTCCGAAGAATTCGAGTGCCGGATGGTCGCCGGCCTCCGCGACCGCGTGCTCGAGCATCTCCACGAGCGAGGTGGTGGGGTATTCGATCTCGGCGGGCACGCCCGGCTGATAGTGCTTAACCCAGGGCTGTTGCTCAGTAGTGGCCATGCAGACATCCTCCCGCGATCCGCTCCAGAGGTGTGGGCACAACACGGCCCAAGGCTGAGCACGTCCGTGCAGACCCGACAGATATTCCGGCGCCAGCGGTTGACCGCCGCCCTCACCCGGTGGCACGGTGTGAGCGAGCAGCGGCGCGGTCAGTGACAGCCGACCCGTCGAGACATCGAAGGAGACACCATGCCCACGGTCAGATCGCGCGATGGCACCACGATCGCCTTCGACAGTCTCGGTTCCGGGCCCGCCCTGATCCTGGTGGACGGCGCCACCTGTTACCGCGACGCCGGGCCGATGCGCCCTCTGGCCGCCCTGATGGCCGACAGCTTCACCGTGTACGTCTACGACCGACGCGGCCGCGGCGCCAGCGGCGACACCGTGCCGTTCTCGGTCGCCCGGGAGATCGATGACATCGCCGCCTTGACCCGGTCGGCCGGCGGTCACGCGGCCCTCTTCGGCATGTCCAGCGGCGGCGCCCTGGCCCTCGCGGCGGCCGCCCAACTCGGTGCGGCGGTCAGCGAGCTGGCCGTCTACGAGGTGCCGGTGAGCATCGACCTGGATCCCGTCGCCACCACCTACTCCCGGAAGCTCTCCACTGCGCTGGCCGCGGGGCGCCGCGGAGACGCCATGGCCCTCTTCCTGGCCCGGGTGGGCATGCCCGCCGAGCAGATCGAGGGGATGCGGCAGACGCCGATGTGGGCCGGGTTCGAGGCGATCGCCCCGACTCTCGCCTACGACGATGCCGTTCTCGGCGACGGCCTGCTCCCCTACGACCGGATCGAAGCCGTCCAGGTCCCCGCGGTGGTGCTCAGCGGCGAATTCGCACCGGAGTTCATCCGCGAGTCGGCCAGGGCCCTGGCCACCGCCCTGCCGAACGGTAGGCACGTGGAACTCCCCGGCCAATCCCACGACGTGGACATTGCCGTTCTCGCCGCCGCACTGCACGGGAGTCTGGACTCCCAGGCCAGGCGGACCGACAATGAGCCCGAAATGCCATCGGCGACGTGATCAGACGGCACGGATTTCTCGCTCCCGAACGGGGTGAGCACTTCGACCGGCTACCGTAGTACTATGACGCCTCCTGATTCAACTGCACCGACCGAGGCAGCCACTGCCCGCCCGACCATCACGTTCTCCGAGCTTGGGCTCAGTGACTCCGTACTCAAAGCCCTCAAAGACGTGGGCTACGAGACTCCGTCGGCCATCCAGGCTGCCACCATTCCCCCGCTCCTCGACGGCCGCGACGTCGTCGGACTCGCCCAGACCGGCACCGGCAAGACGGCCGCCTTCGCGTTGCCGATCCTCTCCCGCCTCGACATGTCCCAGAAGAGCCCGCAGGCCCTGGTGCTCGCCCCCACCCGCGAACTCGCCCTGCAGGTCTGTGAGGCCTTCGAGAAGTACGCCGCCCACATGAAGGGCGTGCACGTGCTGCCCGTCTACGGCGGACAGGGTTACGGCATCCAGCTGTCGGCGCTGCGTCGCGGCGTTCATGTTGTCGTCGGTACTCCCGGCCGCATCATGGACCACCTCGAAAAGGGCACCCTCGACCTCACCCAGCTCAAGTACCTGGTGCTCGACGAGGCCGATGAGATGCTCAAGATGGGCTTCGCCGAAGACGTCGAGACGATCCTCGCCGACACCCCGGACGACAAGCAGGTGGCCCTGTTCTCCGCCACCATGCCCGCGCAGATCCGTCGCATCTCCAAGCAGTACCTCAACGACCCCGAAGAGATCACGGTCAAGAACAAGACCACGACCTCGGTCAACACCACCCAGCGTTACCTGCTGGTCTCCTACCCGCAGAAGGTGGACGCGCTCACCCGCATCCTCGAGGTGGAGAACTTCGAGGGCATGATCGTCTTCACCCGCACCAAGAACGAGACCGAGACGCTCGCCGAGAAGCTGCGTGCCCGCGGCTACTCCGCCACCGCCATCAACGGCGACGTGCCCCAGGTGCAGCGTGAGCGCACCGTGGAGCAGCTCAAGAGCGGCAAGCTGGACATCCTCGTCGCCACGGATGTCGCCGCCCGCGGCCTCGACGTGGAGCGCATCAGCCACGTCATCAACTACGACATCCCGATCGACACCGAGTCCTACGTGCACCGCATCGGCCGCACCGGCCGCGCCGGCCGCAGCGGCGCCGCGATCAGCTTCGTCACCCCTCGTGAGCGTCACCTGCTCAACGCCATCGAGCGGGCCACCCGCCAGCCGCTCACCCAGATGCAGCTGCCCAGCGTCGAAGACGTCAACGTCACCCGGCTCGCCCGGTTCGACGACGCGATCACCGCTGCGCTGGAGGAGACCGCTCGTATCGCCGCGTTCCGCGACATCGTGGGCCACTACGTGGAGCACCACGACGTGCCCGAGGCCGACGTCGCCGCCGCGCTCGCCGTGGTCGCCCAGGGCGAGACCCCGCTGCTGCTCAACGCCGACGACGTGCGCGCTGCGGCGCGTTTCGACCGGGAGCGCACCGAGCACCGCGACCGCGACCGGCCCGCACGCAACGACCGTCGGGACGACCGGGGCAGCCGCGATGACCGCGGCAGCCGGGATGACCGCCCGCTGCGCAGCGAACGCCCCGAACGCCGCTCACGCGACAGCAGCCGGGCCATGGCCTCGTACCGCATCGAGGTCGGCAAGCGTCACAAGGTGGAACCACGCCAGATCGTCGGCGCCCTCGCCAACGAGGGTGGCCTGAGCCGGGAAGACTTCGGCGCGATCCAGATCCTGCCCGAGTACTCCCTGGTGGACCTGCCCGCCGACCTGACCAGCGATGTGCTGGGCCGCCTCTCGGCGACCCGCATCAGCGGCAAGCTGATCGAGATCCACGCCGACAACGGCGCCTCGGCCGGCCGCAACGACCGTCCGCAGCAGGGCGACCGCTCCGAGCGCCCGCCGCGCCGCTACTAGGTCGCACCAGCTCACCCACGGGCGGGGATTCTCCCGACACCCCTCATCCGCTCGCCGGATTGACGGTGTGTCGCGAGAATCCCCGCCTTTCGCCATAGCCGCCCTATCATCAACCCATGACGAGGGCAGCGACGGATGGTGACGCCGGGCTGGCCGCACGGCTGCGGCAACATTTGGGCCCCCGGCATCCGGTGGCCGCCGTCGCCCTGGTTTCGCCCGGCGGAGTGGTGCTGGCGAGCGTGGGCGCCGGGCTGGACGCCGACTTCGAAATCGGGTCCATCTCGAAGGGCCTCACCGGCCTGCTCTACCGTCAGGCCTGCGAGCTCGGCGAGATCGGGGCCGAGTCCACGCTGGGCGATCTGCTCCCACTGCAGCAGGGCCCGGCCGGGCCTCTCCGGCTCGCTGCCGTGAGCCGGCACGAGTCTGGACTACCCCGCCTGCCACGCTCGGCGCAGCCGCTCCGCCGCGCCCTGCGGTTCTTGCGCACCGGGGAGAACCCCTACGGGGAGGATCTCACCGAACTGTTGGCGCAGGCGCGCACCGTGCGACTCTCCTCCACGCGCCGGCGCTACTCCAATTTCGGCTTCGAGCTGCTCGGCCATGCCGTCGCCCGCGGCGCGGGCCTCGACTACGCAACCCTGCTGCGGGAGCGACTGACCGAGCCGCTGGGTCTCACGTCGATGTACGCACCCGCGACACGGGCCGAGCTGCGTCCCGGCGCGCTGCCCGGTACAAGCCGGTCGGGCCGCCCGCGGCCGCCCTGGACTGGAGAGGCGGTGGCACCGGCCGGCGGCATCCGTTCGTCGATCACCGATCTGGCCCGGCTCACCCAGGCGTTGCTGGACGGATCCGCGCCCGGGATCTCGGCTCTCGATCCGGTGGCGCCGATCGCCCGCCGGGGGGTGAACATCGGCGCGGCCTGGATCACCCTGTCGGTCAGGGGCCGATCGATCACCTGGCACGACGGCGCCACCGGCGGCTTCCGTTCCTGGCTGGGCCTGGACCGGGCCGCCGGCACGGGGGTGGTTGTGCTCACCGCCACCTCACGCTCGGTCGACCGCCACGGCTTCGCACTGCTGACGGAGCTCACCGACGCGCACTCTTAGCGGGTTAGTGAGCAATGCTTTAGTCTGGAAGGTGCACGGGGAGCACCAAGCGAACCCCCTGTCATGGAGCCTTCCTTGAATATCACTCCTCTGACCTGGATCATCACCATCGGCGTGACGATCGCCTTCTTCGCCTATGAGTTCTTCGCGCACGTGCGGAAGCCACACGAGCCCACGGTGGGCGAGTCCGCCCGCTGGTCGGCCTTCTACATCGGCCTTGCCCTGCTGTTCGGTGTCGGCATCGGCGTGGTGTCCGGCTGGCGGTACGGCGGCGAGTACTTCGCGGGCTATCTCACCGAGAAGGCGCTGTCGATCGACAACCTCTTCGTGTTCCTCATCGTGATGGCCGCGTTCTCGGTGCCCAAGGCGTACCAGCAGAAGGTGCTGATGTTCGGCATCATCATCGCCCTGATCATGCGTGGCGGGTTCATCGCCGTGGGTGCGGCCCTGATCGAGAACTTCTCCTGGGTGTTCTACCTCTTCGGAGCGCTGCTGTTCGTGCTGGCATACATGCAGGTGCGCGGCCACGACAGCAACCCGGCCGACAACCTCTTTGTGCGGCTGGCCCGCCGGGTTCTGCCGGTCACCGAGGAGTACGACCGCGACAAGCTCACCACCAAGATCAACGGCAAACGGTACGTCACCCCGATGCTGCTCACCATCATCGCGATCGGCTTCATCGACCTGGTCTTCGCGATCGACTCGATCCCCGCGATCTACGGGCTCACCTCGGAGGCCTACATCGTCTTCACCGCCAACGCCTTCGCGCTGATGGGCCTGCGCCAACTGTTCTTCCTCATCGGCGGACTGCTCGAGCGCCTGGTCTACCTGTCCCAGGGCCTGGCCGTGATCCTCGCCTTCATCGGCCTCAAGCTCGTCTTCCACGCCCTGCACGTCAACGAGGTGCCGTTCATCAACGGCGGCGAACCGGTGCTGTGGGTGCCCGAGATCCCGATCTGGTTCTCGCTGGTCTTCATCGCCGCCACGGTCACCGTCGCGACCGTCGCGAGCCTGGCCAAGACCCGAGGGGACGCCGCCAAGGCCGACCGCGGCCGGGTCGACGGCGAGCAGATCACCAAGGCCGAGGACTCGCACTAGTCGAGCATGATCACGTCGAGGGTGTCACGCCGTCGGCGCCGTAGATCGGCACCCGCCCAGCAGCGCCACCACGATCAGCATCGCCTCGGACACCACCGGCCGTTTACCGGCCGGGATGGACGATCCGATCGTGCTCCCACGGCTCGGCCCAGCCGAGTTCGTCGAACATGCGCGAGAGCACGATCGCGGTGAAACCCCAGACGAGCCGGTCACCCACGGTGAACGCCGGCGCCCGATAGACGGCGTCGCCCACGGTGTGCTCGGTGTTCGCCCGGTTGGCCGGGTCGAGCAGATCCGCCACGGGCACCCTGAAGACATCCACGGTTTCGGCATGGTCCATCGCGGCCACCTGGGAGGGTCGGGTCCACCAGGCCGGCACCGGGGTGACGAGATGGTTGCTCACCGGCACCGGCATTGCGGGCAGCGTGCCGAGGGGTTCGAGGCCGGCGGCGTCCAACCCGGTCTCCTCGACGGCTTCCCGCAGTGCCGCCGCGATCGGGCCCGCATCGGATGCTTCGAGCCGGCCGCCCGGGAAGGCGATCTGACCCGGGTGACTGCCCAGGGTGGAGGCGCGGCGCAGCAACAGCACGTCGAGATCCCCCGGAACCCGGTCTGTGCCGGCGGGCGCCTGCGACGGCACCGCATCCAGCACACCGAACAGCACGAGAACCGCGGCCCGGCGAGCGCTGCGCAGATCGGGGAGGTCGCGGCTTCGGCCGGTCCCCCAGTCCAGCCCACGCTCGCAGAGCGCCGCGAGTTCGGCGCGCGGGTCGTTCGAGGTGACGAGCATGCTTCCACCATACGCACCCGGTCCGTACCGGGGCTTCGGCCCTAACCCAGCAGGCCGAGGGTGACCGCGTGGCGCACGGCACCCATGCGGGAGGTCGCATCGAGCTTCGTGAAGATGTTGGACACATGCCGTTTCACGGTCCCCTCGGCCAGCGAGAGCTGCAACCCGATCTCCCGGTTCGAGTAGGCCAGGGCCACCATGCGCAGCACCTCGAGCTCCCGCGACGTGAGGATCAGCGCTGAGGACTCGGTCGTGGCGTCAGCCACCGGACGCGCAGCCTGAACCGTCCTCATGACCGAGAGGAGATCAGCCGACGCAACGGTCTTCTGGAGGTATCTGGCTGCCCCAGCCGCCGTCAGCTGTGCCTCGAGGATCCGGTCGGCATGCATTGTCAGAATCACGATGGCCGTGCCCGGGTGCATCCGGGTCACCCAGCGCACCGTCGTTTCGGAGGGGCGCACCGGGGATCTCCACGTCCAGCAGCAGCACATCGGGGCGCAGCGTCGCGACCAGCGCCGTCGCATCCGCACTCGTCGCTCCCTCTCCCACCACGTCGAGCGCCCCATCCCTGGCGAGGATGCTGTGCAGGCCCTCGCGGAACAACCCGTGGTCGTCGATGATGACGACGGTCCGTGGCACGGTCACGCGCTTTCCTCGACGATGGGCAGGTCCAGGGTCACCACGGTGCCCGAGCCGACCGTGGTGACGATCACGAGTTCGGCGCCGATGGCCTCCGCTCGTTCGCGCGCGCCGATGAGCCCGAGGGCTCCCGGGCGCACGTTCGTGCGCACGAATCCGATGCCGTCGTCCCGCACCGAGACGGTCACCGACGTGGGCGTCCAGGTCAGGTCGATGCGGATGGAGGATGCCTGGGCATGGCGTCGAGCATTGTGCACGAGTTCCCGCACCACGATGAAGGCCTCCTCCTGCACACCCGTGGTCAGTCGTCGCGGGCTCCCGGTGTTGGAGACGATGACCGGTGCCACTTCGTCGGCTGCGTCGTCCACGAAGTCGATGAGGGCCTCGTGCAACTGTTTCGATCCCACCTGGTAACGCAGTTCGGTCGCGATGGCCTGCGTTTCGTGCAACGCCAGCTGCAAGGCCTCCAGCGCGGCACGGATGTCCGCCGAACCGTCGTTGTCACGCTCGGTGTCCGCGAAGCCGGAGAGTTGCAGGCGCTGGTGGGCGACGGCGATGCCATGGGCGACCCTGTCATGCAGGTCCCTGGAAATGCGAAGCCTCTCTTCGGTGTGGGCTCCGGACAGGCGCCCGAGGAGAACGTTGACATAGCTGGTGGCGGCGGGCACGACATTTTCCATGATGGCGTGGTGCAGGCTCAGCGCCACGGCGGCGGGTTCCCAGCGGCCGGGCAACACCTCGGTGATGACCGTCAGCGACACGTCGAAGAGCACATTCGCGGCGGCGAGGCTCTCCGCCGGGTGAATGTGCTGGTCCGCTCTGCGGCGTCCGATGTCGGCCCCCGCGGTCGCGGTGATCACCGGCCCTCGGCCGGGCGGGCGGCCAGGCGCGTCGGCGGCCGCGAGGCTGCTGAAAACGCGCACCAGAATGCCCTCGACCTGCACCATCAGTTCGTCGCCCACCGTGCGGTCCGAGACCAAGGGACTGGCCTGGCTGGCAAGCCGAGCCTTCAGCTCCTCGACCACCCGCATCAGGACGGTGCTGAATCCGGCGTCCGACAGTTCGGGTGGTTGCGATGCAGCGGGCACAGTCGTCCATTTCGTTCGGTAGGTCCCCAGCCTCCCACGCGCCGCTACCGGCGCAGGAGCCAGTCGGCCCCTGCGCACGCAACGCCCCCCGCGTTGCCCGGTAGTTCCCCCGCTGTCGACGGTACGGTGCGGACGGGCCAGGAACAATGTGTCGAAGGACACATACCCGGGATCGACGTTGACAGTGCCGCCATCGGGGACAACTGTGGTGCAGAGCCACGCCCGCACCCCGGCGCCCCGCGCCCCGCACCCCGGCACCGTCGCCCAGACCCGGAGGTCACCCGCTCATGAGATTCCCACCGATCGCCGAATACGCGTTCCTCTCCGACTGCGAAGTGAGCACCCTGATCGCCCCGAACGGTGCCGTGGAGTGGTTGTGTCTGCCCCGGCCGGACAGCCCGAGCGTCTTCGGCGCTCTGCTCGACCGCACCGCCGGCCTGTTCAACTTCTCTCCCACCAACACCGCGGTGCCGGAACAGCGACGCTATCTTCCCGGCACGACGGTGCTGGAGACCACCTGGCACACACCCACCGGCTGGATGACGGTCAAGGACGTGCTGGTGATGGGGCCGCTGGCAGACCACCGCCGCGCGGGCTTCCGTCGCTCCCCCGGAGACTCCATTGCCCAGCGCACCCTGTTGCGCATCGCCACCTGTTTCGACGGCCGTGTGGAGCTCCAGGTGAACTGTTTCCCCCTGTTCGACTACGCCAGGCAGCAGGGCGTCTGGAGTTTCGACGGTCCCGGCTACACCAGGGCGAAGGTCGTCAACGGGGACATCTCGCTCGTCCTCAGCGGCAGTGTGCCCCTCGGGGTGGTCGGCGGACGATGCACCGGACGCACCACCCTGGAGACCGGTGAATCCGCGTTCGTGGCCCTGAGCTGGGACGACGCGATTCCGCACGACCTCGCCGAGGCTAACCGCCAGCTTGAGCAGACCGAGAAGTATTGGCGCAACTGGATGAGCATGGCCACCTTCCCCGATCACAGGTTCCGCCCGTACATCGAGCGCAGCGCCCTGGCCCTCAAAGGCCTCAGCTACGCGCCGACCGGGGCGATCATGGCCGCCGCCACGACGTCGCTGCCCGAGACGCCGGGCGGTGAACGCAACTGGGACTACCGGTACAGCTGGATCCGGGACACCGCATTCATGCTGCGGGCGCTGCACGGCCTCGGCTTCAACGGCGAGGCCTACGACTACTTCGCGTTCATCATGGATGCCGTCGTGGCCGGCAAACCGAAAGGGCCGTGGGACCTGCAGATCATGTACGGCATCGGCGGCGAACTGGACCTCACCGAGCAGACCCTCGATCACCTGTCCGGGTACCGCGGATCCCGGCCCGTGCGCATCGGCAACGGTGCCTTCAACCAGCACCAGCACGACGTCTGGGGCATGCTGCTCGACTCGGTCGAGGAACATCTGCGCGGCGGCGGCCAGATCGCACCCGTGGTCTGGGAACGGTTGGCCGACCTGGTCGACACCGCCATCAGGCGAAGCGCCGAACCCGACCAGGGCATCTGGGAGATGCGCGGCGCACCGCAGCACTTCGTGGCGTCGAAGGTGATGTGCTGGGTCGCCGCCGACCGTGGGGCGCGCATCGCCGAGAGCCGCGGGGATGCCGGTCGCGTCGAGAAATGGCGCCTCGCCGCCAGACGACTGAAGGCCGAGATCTGCGAACGCGGGGTGAGCGAACGCGGGGTGTTCACCCAGCACTACGACAGCACCGATCTGGATGCGTCGCTGCTGTTGCTGCCGATCATGGGGTTCCTGCCACCCGACGATGAACGCGTGCGTGCGACAGTGCTCGCGATCGCCGACGAACTCACCGAGAACGGGCTGGTGCTGCGCTACCGGGTCGCCAGCACCGACGACGGTCTCAGCGGTGAGGAGGGCACCTTCAGCATCTGCTCGTTCTGGCTGGTGTCGGCGCTGGTGATGATCGGCGAACACGACGCCGCGGAAGCGTTGTTCGAGAAGCTGCTCTCCTTTGCCGGACCGATGCTGCTCTACGCCGAGGAAATCGACGCCACCACCGGGCAGCACCTGGGCAACTTCCCGCAGGCGTTCACCCACCTGTCCCTGATCGATGCCGCCACCCGGCTGATCGAGGCCGAGCGGCGGACGGACGAGGCGACGAACGGTCTCGGCTAGGAGCAATTCAGCGTGAGGGCTCGGCGCACTCGCGGACCGGTCTGATGGGGCGGTTCGACGCCGACGAGTGGACTGACCTCATCACTAAGGGGTGATGTCGCCGCCACCTCCGCCGGGCTACTTTCACCCGAGAGACCCAGGAGGCCCCCGTGACCAATCCCGACCGCCATGCCCGCTCGATGCTGCCGATTCCCGACCGCCCGGCACCCGGACTCACCACCTACGACGCGAAGGACCCCGACACGCAATACCCGCCGATCGAGCCGTTGCGGCCGCCGGCGGGCGCACCGAACGTGCTCGTCATCCTCATCGACGATGCCGGTTATGGTGCGTCGAGCGTCTTCGGCGGCCCCTGCGCCACGCCCAACGCCGAGAAACTCGCCGCGAACGGGCTCATTTACAACCGCTTCCACACCACGGCACTGTGCGCACCCACCCGGCAGGCGCTGCTGACCGGACGAAACCATCACTCGGTGGGGATGGGCAGCATCACCGAGACGGCCACCTCGGCGCCGGGCAACAGCTCGTTGCGGCCGAACACCAAGGCGCCGCTGGCGATGACCCTCAAATTGAACGGTTACTCAACCGCCCAGTTCGGCAAGTGCCACGAGGTGCCCGTGTGGCAGTCCTCTCCGATGGGCCCGTTCGACGCCTGGCCGTCGGCCGGTGGCGGATTCGAGACCTTCTACGGCTTCATCGGCGGTGAGAACAATCAGTGGGATCCCGCGCTCTACAACGGCACCACCCCGGTGGAACCTCCGGCGACCCCCGAGGAGGGTTATCACCTCACCGAGGACCTGGCCGATCACGCCAGCAACTGGATCCGTTCGCAGAAGGCCCTGATGCCCGACAAACCGTTCTTCGTGTACTTCGCACCCGGCGCCACGCACGCGCCCCACCACGTGCCCAAGGAGTGGGCGGACAAGTACGCCGGGAAATTCGCCGACGGCTGGGATGTGCAGCGCGAACGCACCTTCGCCAAGCAGAAGGAACTCGGAGTGATCCCCGCCGACGCGCTCCTCACCCCGCGGCACGCGGAGATTCCCGCCTGGGCCGACATGCCCGCCGAGCTCAAGCCCGCGCTTGAGCGGGAAATGGAGGTCTACGCCGGGTTCATGGAGCACACTGACCACCACGTCGGCCGGGTGATCGACACCGTCGCCGAGCTCGGCATCCTCGACGACACCATCATCTACTACATCATCGGTGACAACGGAGCATCCGCGGAGGGCACGGTCAACGGGGCCTTCAACGAGATGGCGAACTTCAACGGGATGGCGGCGCTCGAGACGCCGGAATTCATGGCCGCCAAAATCGACGAGTTCGGCAGCCCCAGCTCCTACAACCACTATGCGGTGGGATGGGCGTGGGCGATGGACACCCCTTTCCAGTGGACCAAGCAGGTTGCCTCGCACTGGGGCGGCACCCGCAACGGCACGATCGTGCACTGGCCCACCGGGATCGCCGAGAAGGGCGGGCTGCGCGAGCAGTTCACCCACTGCATCGACATCGCCCCGACAATTCTCGAGGCCGCCGGCCTGCCCGAGCCGACGATGGTCAACGGCGTGCAGCAGTCACCCATGGAAGGTGTGAGCATGCTGTACACCTTCGACGACCCGGCCGCCGCGGAACGCCACGACCTGCAGTACTTCGAGATGTTCGGCAACCGTGGCCTGTATTACAAAGGCTGGAGCGCGGTCACCAAGCACCGCACCCCCTGGATCATGATCGGCGGCGAGATTCCCGCCTTCGACGACGATGTCTGGGAGCTCTACGACGGCCACACCGATTACAGTCAGGCCCGGAACCTGGCCGCCGACAATCCGGAGCTGCTCGCCAAGCTGCAGAGGCTTTGGCTGATCGAGGCCACCAAGTACAACGTGCTGCCGATCGACGACCGCGGCGTTGAACGGGCCACCCCGGAGGTGGCCGGCCGGCCGACCCTGATCAGGGGGAACAGCCAACTCCTGTTCGCCGGCATGGGCCGGTTGTCGGAGAACAGCGTGGTCAGCATCAAGAACAAGTCGTTCTCGGTGACGGCCGAGTTGGTCCTAGCCGAGGGTGGGGCGGATGGTGTGATCATCGCCCAGGGCGGCCGGTTCGGGGGCTGGAGCCTCTATGCCCAGGCCGGCCGCGCCACGTTCGTGTACAACGTCCTCGGCATCCAGGAGTTCAAGACCGAGGCCGAGCTGCCGATCCCCACGGGACAGTGCCAGGTGCGGATGGAGTTCGCCTACGACGGCGGTGGGCTCGGAAAGGGCGGCGATGTGACTCTCTACTACGACGGCAAGCCCGTGGGTACCGGCCGGGTGGGCGCGACCCAGGCGAGGATCTTCTCGGCCGACGAGACCACCGATGTGGGCTACGAATCCGGCACCCCCGTCACGGCCGACTACACCACAGCGAGCAGCCGGTTCAGCGGCCGGATCAACTGGGTGCAGATCGACCTGGGCGACGACAACAACGACCACTTCATCGACCCGGAGGAGCGGTTCCGCATCATCATGGCCCGGCAGTGAGCGTCCCTATGCGGCAGGGAGCACCGCCTCCACAGTGCAGCAGGTCGTCATCCGGGAGCTCACGGGTCTGACCACTGCGGTGCAGACTATGGGAATGACCCCACGCAGTGAGCGAACCCTCATCGTGCTCCGGCACGCCAAGTCCGACTGGTCGGGCGGCGAGGCCGACATCGACCGCACCCTCAACCCCCGCGGGCAGAGCCAGGCACCGGATGCCGGCAGCTGGCTGGCCGAGAACGTTCCAGCCATCGACCTGGCCATCGTCTCCCCCGCGACTCGGGCTCGCGCCACCTGGGCGCTGGCCTCGGCAGAACTCAGCGACAGTCCCGAGGCGCGCATCGATGACCGTGCGTATGCCGCGTCCGTCAACGATCTGCTTCAGATTGTGCGGGAACTGCCCGACGAGCTTCAGAACGTGATTCTCGTGGCTCACAATCCCGGACTCGAAGACCTCGTCTACGTGCTCACCGGCGAGAGCGTCACACTGTCGACGTCGGCCCTGGCCGTGCTGGGTGTGCCGGGCCCTTGGGCGGATCTTGTTGCCTCGACGGCCGTTCTTGTGACCAGCGGCCGGGCCAGTCGGGCGGGACTGGCCTAGGCCCATGCCCCACCGGGGTCAGTCCGTTCCGGCATCCTCCGCCGTCAGCGGGAGCCGGCGCACACTCTCGAACCGGTGCGCCCCGCCGTCGATCGGATCGGTGAAGGCCAGTTCGCTGGCCAGGAGCTGGAGCGGCCGCCCGAAGTCGTGCACGGGGACATCCTGCACGACGGGGTAGAGCGGATCGTCGATGATCGGGATGCCCAGACCCAGCATGTGCAGGCGGAGCTGGTGGGTGCGCCCGGTGCGGGGTGTCAGCCGGTACTGTCCCGCGTCCCCGTGAGCGCCCTCCAGTTCGATCAGTGACTCGGCGTTGACCGGGGCGCCGGGCACCACTTCGCCCTGCCACAGACCCGGCCGGGTGCGGAGGTGGTTTCGCACGGTGACGGGAAGCCCGAGGTTCGGCCCGATCGGAGCCAACGCCCGGTACACCTTCCTCACCTCGCCGCGCTGAAAGAGGGTCTGGTAGGCGCCTCGCCAGCGGCGTTCGGTGGCCAGGACCAGCAGGCCGCTGGTCACCCGGTCCAGGCGGTGCAATGGGGAGAGTTCGGGCAACTCCAGTTGGGCGCGCAGGCGAACCACAACGCTCTGGACCACATGCCGTCCCCGCGGGATGCTGGAAAGGAAGGGCGGCTTGTCGATCACCACGATCCGCTCATCCCGGTAGATCAGGTGGAGAGGGCCAGGAACCACCGGTTCGTCGGCCAGATCGCGGTGAAACCAGACGAAGGTGGTGGGCCGGTAGCGGTCCGCGCCGGCAACCGGCGCGCCGTTTCCGTAGACGAACCGGCCGTCGGAGAGGAACTCGGCCACATCCACGGACTCGGCCAGCCGGTCCTCGAGCCAGGCGCCCATGTTGGACCAGGTCGGCTTCGGAAAGCCGGGCCGGTCGCGCTCCGGGGTGCACAGCCACGCCGCAGCGAGCCCGTGTCGTTCGGGAAGGGGCGAGCGCGGGGGCATCCCCCGATCGTACGTGCTGGGCGGCTCCGGGGTCCCCAGCCAGCCCGTAGGTCTTCACTGCACCTCTGGTGGCGCGCCGCGCCTGTTATAGCGGGTGCCGCGAGCCATCAGAGGTGCAGCGAACGCGAGCCGGGCGTTTCTCTCCGCGAAGGGCGGGCGCGACCGACATCGGTGCTCAGACCGCGGCGGCCCTGGCGGCCTCGAGCGCCCAGACGACCAGGTCGTGGTCGAGGTTCTCGGCCAGGCCGGACACCCCGACGGCGCCGATGAGGGAGCCGTTCACCCGCAGCGGGAAGGCGCCTCCGGCGGCCACGTACTCGGCAACAGGCAGACCGGTGACCTCGTTGAAGTCCTGGCCCCTGGCGCGGTATTTGGTGCTGATCAGGAAGGACGGCGCGCTGTACAGGGCCACGACGCGGAACTTCCTGTCGAGCCAGTAGTCGTTGTCTGCTGTCGTGCCCGGCCGTGCTGCGTGGAAGACGCGCTGCTGGCCGAAGGACATCGCCACCGTGATACTCAGGTCATCGGCGACCGCCCGGGCCATGATCGCGCTGCCGAGCCTGAAGGCATCGTCATGATCGAAGGAAGCGAACCCGATGCTGGTGTTCTGTGCCTCCAGCAGGGGCAGGAGGGCCTGGGCGGCGGGGTCAGGGGCGAGCGACATGGCAGAGTCCGGTTTCGTTGGAGTGTCGACAGCGGCGCCGCACTACCGAGCACGATACCGGTTGGCGATCACAGGCGGGCGGGAAACGCGGACCGGCGCCCGTACACCGTCAGCAGTAGTGCGGCCAGGCCGAAGACGACCATGACGACGGGCAGTACGAGGCCGTCGAACGGGGTCAGCAGCGCGGCACCGAGGATCCCGGCGGCGAAAATCGCGAGGTTGAACGCCACGGGCAGGAATGCGTTCGCGACATCCGAGTCGGCTCCGCCCGTGCTGGTCAAAGCGGCCTGGAGCTGAGCGGATGCTCCGCCGAAGGAGAGCCCCCAGAGCACGGTGGCGGCGATGATCGCGGGCGTCGACGCGTGGCCGGCCCAGAGGATCACGGCGGCCACGATGAACAGTAGAACGCTGCCGTGCAGCAGCGGGCGCGGATGCCGGTCGAGAAGCGCGCCGGTGAGAACGATGCCGACGATCGAGGCGACACCGAAGAGGAACAGCTGCACGTCCACCGCGAGGTCGCTGCCGGTGGCCCGCAGGTAGGGGGCGATGTAGGTGTAGATGGTGTTGTGGGCGATCATCCAGGTGAAGATCACCGCCAGGATCACGGTGATGCCGGGGATCCGGAGCACCCGCACCAGGGGCAGTCTGGCGGTTCCCGGCTGGCCGTCGGCATCCGGGGCGCACAGCGCGATCAGGAGACCGGCGATGACCGCCACAACGCTCAGACCGACGAACGCCCAGCGCCAGTCGAACGCGGACCCTAGCCAGGACCCGAGCGGGGTGCCGAGCGCGAACCCGACGGGCGCTCCGGCGGACACTATCGCCAGGGACAGGCCGGCCTGCCGCGGCGGGCTGATCTTCCGCCCGTAGGCGGCGAGCATCCCCCAGACGATCCCCGAGAACGCCCCGGCGACAAATCGTGACCCGAGCGACAGGGTGACGTCACTGGAGACCGCCGTGACGGTGTTGGCCACGATGAGCCCGAGGATGGCGCCGAGCAGCAGCGGCTTCCGGCGCATCCCCCTGGTCAGCGTGATGGCGGGAATCGTCACAACAACCGTGCCCAGCGCGTACGCGCTGACGAACAGGCCCACGGTGCCCTCGGTGGTGCCCAGGCCGCCGGCGATCGCCGGCAACAGGCCGGCCGGCATGGTCTCCATCGCCACGAGGACGAAGCCGATGGCGGCCAGCATCAGCAGGGTGAAGATCGGTAGGCGCTGCGTTGTCTCGGCGCTCGCCGGAGCCGGCCCTGTCGTGACGATGTCCATCAGAACGTGAGCAGGACCTTGGTGGCGCGGCGCTCGTCCATGGCCCGGTAGCCTTCGGCGGCTTCCTCGATGGGGAGGGTGAGGTCGAAGACCTTGCCGGGGTCGATGGTGCGGTCCCAGATCAGCTGGATGAGGTCGGGTAGGAACCGGCGTACCGGGGCAGGTCCGCCGAGGGTGTGGATGCCGGCGAAGAACAGCTGGATGCCGGGGATCTGCACGTCGTGGTTGACCCCGACGTAGCCCAGGTGCCCGCCGCCGCGGGTCGCGCCGACGGCCTGCATGAACGACTCCTGCGTGCCGACGGCTTCGACCACGGAGTGCGCGCCGAGCCCGCCGGTGAGTTCCTTGATCCTGGCCACTCCCGCGTCGCCGCGTTCCTCGACGATGTCGGTCGCCCCGTAGAACCGGGCGAGCTTCTGCCGTTCGGGGTGGCGGGACATGGCGATGATGCGTTCGGCGCCCAGCTGTTTGGCGGCGAGGATCGCCATCAGGCCCACGGCGCCGTCTCCGACGACGGCGACGGTCTTGCCCGGCCCGGCCTCGGCGGCCACGGCGGCGAACCAGCCGGTGCCGAGCACATCGGAGGCGGCCAGCAGCGACGGGATCAGGTCGGCGTCAGGCTGGCCGGGGGTCGCGACGAGGGTGCCGTCCGCTAGTGGGATCCGCGCCTTCTCGGCCTGCATGCCCGAGGCGAACTCGGCGTGCACGCACGTGGACTGGAACCCGGACCGGCAGATCTCGCAGGTGTTGTCGGAGAGCACGAAGGATCCCACGACGAAGTCACCCACCTTGACAGAGCGCACCGCGTCGCCGATCTCTTCGAC
Source organism: Cryobacterium sp. MP_3.1 (assembly GCF_035984795.1). Taxonomy (NCBI): domain Bacteria; kingdom Bacillati; phylum Actinomycetota; class Actinomycetes; order Micrococcales; family Microbacteriaceae; genus Cryobacterium; species Cryobacterium sp. MP_3.1. The sequence continues at coordinate 102,073 of NZ_JAXCHV010000007.1, forward strand.
GATGCCGACGTACTCGTGGCCCATCGCGGTGTGGTCGACGGGCTCGACACCCCGGTACGGTCACAGGTCCGACCCGCAGATGCAGGTGGCCGTGAGACGGATGATCGCATCGGTCGGTTCAAGAATGGTCGGGTCCTGACGGTCTTCGATCCGGACGTCGCCGGGCGCGTACATGATGACTCCACGCATGTGGATGCTCCTTCGGTCGCTGTTGGTACCTTCTCAAGTGAACCGTCGACGCTCTGTGGGCGGGAGTCCCTGCGCAGGGGTGTACCAGCAGAGCACCCCACGTCGTGTCAGGGGGACGTACTGTCGTGGCTATGGACAATCAAGCCGAGGTGCGCGAATTCCTCATGTCGCGGCGCGCGAAGATCACCCCCGAACGGGCCGGCCTGCCCGCCGGAACGAATCGGCGGGTGTCCGGGCTGCGGCGCACCGAGGTTGCCACCCTGGCCGGCGTCAGCGTGGAGTATTACGCGAAGCTCGAACGCGGTGCGATCGCGGGAGCGTCCTCGTCGGTGCTCGACTCCATCGCCCGGGCGCTGCAGCTCGATGACACCGAACGCAGCCACCTGTTCAATCTCGCGCGGGCCGCCGACGGCATCCCGCTGTCCGGACGCGTCCGCCGGCGCGCGAGCCGGAACCCGGTGAGCCGGCCGAGCCTGCAGTGGGCGCTCGGCACGATCACCGAAGGCATCGCGTTTGTGCGCGACCAGCACCAGGATCTCCTGGCGACCAACGACCTGGGCCGGGCCTTCTACTCCCCTGTCATCGGCGACGCCGGGCGCACACCCAACCTGGCCCGGTTCCAGTTCCTCGACCCCGCCTCCCGCGATTTCTACCCGGACTGGCAGGTGTTCGCCGAGATGTGCGTGTCGATCATGCGCGCGGAGGCCGGCCGGGACCCGAACGACAAAGGGTTGCAAGACCTCGTCGGCGAGCTGTCCACCCAGAGCGACACGTTCCGCACGCTCTGGGGCGCCCACGATGTGCGCACGCACGGTGCCGGCACGAAGCGGTTCAACCATCCGGTGGTCGGCGAGCTCACCCTGGCCTATGAGGAGCTCGCCATCACCGCCGATCCGGGCTCGGTGCTGATGATCTACACCGCCGAGCCCGGCTCGCCCAGCGCCGATCGCCTGCGCCTGCTGGCCAGTTGGGCGGCCACCAGCGTCGCCGCCGACTGACCCGAGGGGCGCCGGGGCCGGGTCAGCCTTCGATGGTGAGGTGCGGCATCCGTTTGTCGAGCCAGGCCGGCAGCCACCAGTTGGCGCGGCCGAGCACCGTCATCACGGCGGGCACCAGCACCCCGCGCACGAGCGTCGCGTCGACGAGCACGGCCACCGCCAGGCCCACGCCGAACATCTTGACGACGGGGTCGGGGTTGGGCACGAACGAGATGAACACGCTGACCATGATCAGCGCGGCCGAGGTGATCACCCGGCCTGTGCTGCCGATGCCGTGCACCACGGCGCGCCGGTTGTCGGCGAAGCTGTGCCAGGACTCCTGGATGGCGCTGAGCAGGAACACCTCGTAGTCCATCGACAGCCCGAACAGGACGGCGAACAGCAGCAGCGGCACGTACGCCTCGATGGGCACCGGCGCGTCCAGACCGGTGAGCTGGATGCCGTTGCCCTCCTGGAAGACGAACACCAGCACCCCGTAGGCCACCAGGATCGACACCACGTTCATGGCCGCGGCGGTGAGCGGGATGGCCACGGAGCGGAACGCGAAGAACAGCAGCACGGCGCTGGCCGCGATGACGGCGATGATCACCGTGAGCAGGCTCGCGTCGATGATGCCGGCGAAGTCGGCCTTCGCCGCCGTCTGCCCGCCGACGAGCGGATCCAGGTCGCCCTGGGCGCCGGGGATCACCGTGTTGCGCAGTTTCTCGACCAGTTTGGCGGTCTTGGGGTCGCTCGGGGCGGTCGTGGGGATCACCGACCACTGCGCGGCGGTGCCGTCGTCACTGACCGTCGCCCCGACCACGCTGGCCACGCCGTCGGTGGAGCCGAAGGCCGTGGTGAGATTCGCCAGCGCCGGGTCGGCGGGCACCGACTGGCCGCTCGGCTCCGGCGTCGGCAGGGTGGCGATCACCAGCAGTGGGCCGTTGACCCCGGCCCCGAAGGCATCGCTGAGCACGTCGTAGCTTTGCCGGGTGACCTGGCTCGTCGGCGCGTTGCCGTCGTCGGTCTGGCCGAGCTGCAGCGCGGTGACCGGGAAGGCCAGCGCTCCGAGTACCAGGAGGCTGCCGGCCAGGGAGAGCCAGGGCCGCTTCGAGGTGGCCGCGCCGATCCGGTGCCAGACACCGGGTTTCTCCCGTCGTGCGGAGCGTTTGGGCAGCGCCAGACGCTCGATCCGGTCGCCGAGCAGACCCAGGACGGCGGGCAGCAGGAGCAGGCAGGTGAGCATGGCGCAGGCCACGCCGGTCGCGGCGACCCAGGCCAAAGAGTTCAGGTACGGCACCCCGGCCAGAACGAGGCCGGCCAGGGCGACCATAACCGTGACCCCGGCGAACACGATGGCGGAGCCTGAGCCGGCCATGGCGCGGCCGGCTGCGACCGGCACCGGTGCTCCCGTGGCCCGCACCGACCGGAATTTGGTGACCAGGAAGAGGGAGTAGTCGATGCCCACGCCGAGGCTGAGCATCGCCGCGATGGTTCCGGACACCGTCGGGATGGCATCCAGCAGGCTGAGCAGGGCGATGGCGCCGAGCCCGAACACCAGGCCGAGGAGGGCCGACAGGATCGGCAGGGCCATCGCCACCGCGGTGCCCAGCGACAGCAGCAGGATGATCGCGGCCGCGATGAGCCCCACCACCTCGGCACCGTGGGTGGGCTCGGCAGCGAGGGTCTTGGCGATCTGACCGCCGGGCAGCACCGTTGCCCCGGACGGTGCTCCCTTCGTCGCGGTGTCCAGCACCGGCTGGGCGATCTCCGGAGTGACCTCCCGCGTTTCCACGTCGAACGACACGCTGAGGTAGGCCACGCTGCCGTCGGAGCTGATCGCCGTCGGCACGAGCACGGCCTGCGTCACGTGCGGGTCGTCGCTGATGCTGGCGGCCAGGGACTGTAGGGCGGCGGTGCCGTCCGGGGACGAGAACGCCCCAGCGTCGCCGGAGAGCACGATCGTGCCCGATCCCTTCGCGGTGTCGGGGAACGCCGAGTTGAGCAGGTCCTGAGCCGCGGTGCTCTCGCTGTCGGGCAGCGTCACCGTGTCGTCGGTGGATTGCCCGATGCCCAGCCCGAACCCCGCCACCAGCGCGACGGCCGCGAGGAACAGCGCGATGACCCGCCAGGCATGGCCGGCCGCGAAGACGCCGTATCGCTCGAGCAATGTGTGCATGTCGACCGTCACGGCGCCTCGGGCGCGGGCGCACCCGTCTGCACGGTCCTGGAGTCGGCGGGATCGTTCTGACGCCGGCTGGCGAGCATGATCGGCACACCGATGAGTTCCACCAGGCCGCCGATCATCAGGGAAGCGCCGTAACCCCAGAGGTCGGCGGAGCGGCCCAGCGCCGGCTGGATGAACACGCCGCCCAGGCTGCCGAACAACGAGTCGAACGAGAGCACCGTGGCGCGTTGCTTGGACGGGATCATGTCGTTGAGGTAGGCCTGCCGCACCGGTTCGGCGACCGCGAACACGAACCCCCAGATCATCAGGAACACCACCGCGAGCCAGAACAGGTTGTTCAGCCCGAGTACCACGAGCGAGACCACGCTGAGCAGAGAGGCGCCGATCACGGTGCTGGTGCGCTTGGCGAAGAGGGTGCGGATGCGGGGCGCCACGACGCCGCCGACCACCTGCGCCAGCGAGAGGATCGCGGCGGCCAACCCGGCGATGGAGTATGCCGACGGGTCGCCGTACAGTTCGAGCAGGTAGGGCTGCAGCGCGTAGAAGGCGTAGAAGCCGACCCCGGAGGCGAACGGGGCGGAGAGGATCATGTATCGCACCGACCGCCGTTTCAGCCCGTGCTCGACCGACTCCGTGAGCACCAGCCGGGTCGCCTTCAGCGGGCCCCGCGAGCGGTCCGGCGTGAAGCCGAGGTCTCTCATCGCCAGGAACGCATAGACGAACATGACCACGAGCACCCCGGCGCGCACGAGGAACGGCACACCGAGATTGGTGGCCTGGGCGATCACCCCGCCGAGCACCGAGCCGGCGAACATCGCGATACCGGTCACCACCAGCCCACGGCCGAACACGGCCTCCAGGCTGCCGGCGTATCCGGTCGATGTCAGCGCGTCGACCAGCCAGGCCTCCACCGCACCGGAGAAGAAGGTGAAGCCCAGGCCGAGCAGCACCGACACGACGGCCCACCAGACGAACGGCGACTGCCAGACCCAGAGCATCCAGTACAGCGCGGTGGTCACCGACAGGGTGATGGTGCCCAGCAGGTAGGAGGCCTTGCGTCCCACGGTGTCGGCGACCACCCCGGTGGGGATCTCGAAGATCACCATGCCCGCGGTGAAGAACGCGTTCGCGGCGAACGCCTCGAAGTTGCTCAGCCCGGCGTCGAGCAGGAACAGCGTGTTGATGCCCCAGATGAACGAGGCCGCCAGGGTATTGCCGAGCAGCAGGATCAGGTAGGTGCGCTGGACGCGCCGGGACGCCGGGTTCACGACCCGGGTCCGATCAGCGCACCCCGTCCCGTCACGATGCAATCATCGACCCGGGCGGGGCGGATGGCTAGGTCGGGCCTTTCGAAACCAGCGACCCCCTGAGACCGGAAATGGCACTACGCTGCCGCTGAACGCCGCGAGATTCTCCGGCCGGAATCCCCGATGAAGGGTCACACCATGGGTGAAGTTGAGAGCGCAACACTCGAAAAGGCCGCCGCGGTGTCGATCGACGGCCGGCATTTCCAATTCGTCGGCGCCACCGGCTCCCGATTCGAGCCGGGCGGTCTGGTGATCCTCCGGTCCACGGATGAGGGCGAGGAGGAGACGGACCAGCTGGGCCAGGTTGAGGAGGTCACCGTCACGATCGGCGGCGCCCCGCACGGCTCCGGACGCATCCTGGGTCTGCTCAATGGAGATGGCCGGCACCTCGATGTCCGGCGCTCCGTCGCATTCGGATCGGCCACGCTCCGACCGGCGGATGCCCGCACGACCGAACTGCTCTACGGCGATGCCACGGCGTCCCTGCCCATCGGTTCCTTCCTGGCCTCCCAGCACATCCAGGCCCGGCTCCTTGCCCAACGCTTCAACCGGCACACCTTCTGGTGCGGGCAGAGCGGATCGGGAAAGACCTACGCCCTGGGGGTGGTGCTGGAACAACTGCTGATCCACACGGCCCTGCCCATGGTGATCTTCGATCCGAACGCGGACTTCGTGCACATGCGGCAGGCCCATCCGGCGGGTGAGACGACGGATGCGCAACGGGCGTTGGCCGAGCGGGACATCCGGGTGCTGCGCCCAGCGGCTGCCTCCCCCGATGCTCTCCGGGTGCGGTTCCTGGACCTGTCGTTGCGGGCGAAGGCGGCCGTCTTTCGGCTCGACCCGCTCGATGATCGTGCCGAACACAACGAGCTGATGCACATCGAGGACACCGTGGGTCTGATCGAGCCGACGAGGGTCGTCCCCGGCCTGCTGGACCGGGGCACCGCGGCGGCGCGCGAACTGGCGGCGCGCACCGAGAATCTTCGGGTGACCGACTGGAGCGTCTGGGCGCAGGGCCTGGCGGCCGTGACCGACATCCTGGAGACCCGGCCCGACGCCACGGTGCTCGACCTCGGCGGCTTCGCCTACCCCGAGGAGTCGCTGGTGGTGGCGTTGGCGGTGCTCGATGACCTGTGGGACAAACGGGAGCAACGCCGTCCGCTCCTGATCGTGATCGACGAGGCGCACAACTTCTGCTCACCCGACCAGACCAGCCCGTTACACGTGGCGGTGCGGGAGAGGATCGTGCGGATCGCGGCGGAAGGACGCAAATTCGGCCTCTGGCTGCTGCTGTCCACCCAGCGACCGTCCCGGGTGCACCCCAGCATCATCTCGCAGTGCGACAACCTGGCGCTGATGAAGATGACGTCTCCGGTGGACCTCGACGAGCTCGCCACCATCTTCGGTTTCGTGCCGCCCGCCATGTTGGCCCGGGCGTCACGGTTCCGACAGGGCGAGGCCCTCTTCGCGGGCGGTTTTGTGCCCGCTCCCACCATGGTCACCATGGGACCTCGTCTCACCCGGGAGGGCGGCGCCGACGTGGCCGTGCCCCTGCGCCAGGCCCGCGAACCGTGAGAAAAGCCCCGAAAAACCGAAAACTCTGGGGCTCTTTTCACAGCTCGCGGGCCAGATAACCGGCTCGTACCGGCTTGTCGAGCTTCTCGGTCGCGGCGCGCAGGGTCAGCCTCGGCAGGCCGGCTGCGCTTTGGTCGAGGAAGCCGAGGAGCGCGTCCCGGTCGACGTCGCCGAGGTAGCGCAGCATCCAGCCGGTGGCCTTCTGCACGTAGTCGTTCTCGTCGCTGCCGAGAATCCGCGCCAGCTGCAGGGTGTCGGTGATGTCGCCCCGGCGCAGGAATGCGGCTGTCGCGACGATGGCGGTGCGGCGCTCCGGCCAGAACGACGACGCCGCGAGGGCGTAGAGCGGGTCACGTGGCTTGTCGATGAGCCAGCCGCCGACCACCTGATACGCGACGAGGTCCACAAGATCCCAGGTGTCGATCCGGTCGTGGCGGCGCAGGCACAGCTCGTAGAGCTCCTCACTTCGTTCGACGCCGGTCTTACGGTGCGTCGCCGCCTTGCCCATGATCGAGCACGCGCCGACCCGCACCTCGTGGGTCGGGCTCTCCAGCAGCGTCTCGATGTCCGGCACCGGCATGGCGAGCGCCCGGCCGGCCAGGGCGAAGACGTCGCCCATCCGTACGCCGATGAACGAGTCGTCGCCCGGGAAGTACCGGGTGTACTTCTGCTGCTGCTCCGGGGTGGCCAGGGCCACCAGGCTCCTCTGGAAGTGGGCAGCGGTGGTCTCGTCCGTCATGCAGTCAGGATGCCACCGGTCTCGGCAGAGTGGAGGGTCGCGGTGCGAAGCCTCTCCGGCAAATTTGACCCAGTGCCCCGTGCGCTCATTCGACTGCGTCACTCCTGGGAACGGCCGGCGGGAGGTTACTGGGCTTCGGTGTCGGGAACGTGCCGGGACCGGTGTCGCCGTTGAGGACGCAGTGACTTGTCGCGCTGACGGCGACTCGGGGAGCGGTCGGATCCTCGCCGTTCAGGAAGACGTTCACTGACATGTCGGGCCCGTCGTAGTCGTAATCCCTCTTCTGGGCTCCGGTGCGACTGTCGTCCGACGGCCGCAGCACCCACTGGTCACCCACCGGCGCCAGCAGGGTCAGAAGCGTGTCATTGGACACCGGTTCGGTCAGGTCGTAGAAGACCGCGAACGTCCACGTGGCGCTGCCCCTCGGACCAGCGTCAATGGTTGAACCGCAGTAGGAGGAATTGTTGGTCGGCGTGAACTCGTCATCGCCGACAAGCCACTCGACCGGCACGTCAGAGACTATGGACGTGACCTCGTCCTGGGTCAGGAGAGCCGCGTCCAACAACGTCAGGTCGGTTCTGACACCGTCCGGCGAGCATCCAGACAGCGCAAGCACCGCAGCGACACCGATGAGGAGCAGAGTGTTCGTGCGTACGCCGGCCCGCGAGACGGGCGTCGATGTGAGCATCAGTCGCGCCCCTCGAGCGTGAGGACGTCGTACAGTTCGTTCCACGCATCGGTTCCGCGCACGAAGACACCGTCGTGAGCCCCAGGGTCGAAGGTCGCCGTGCGCCCGGAGTCCAGGACGGTGACTCCTTCGAGACCGTCGGGATCAACACCCATTTCGCGTGTGCCCTGAGTCAGCTGGATGGGATCCCCCGGGGCGGTCATGACAAATCTGTCCTTGTTCGGTTCGGCATAGTCCTGGATGGACGTCACGCCAGGGCCCGCCCCGGCGCTCTCTATGTGCACAATGTAGTCGGCCGGCATCCCGATCTTCTCGGCGCTCCCTCCGATGAGGCCTCCCGCGCTGTGCAGGAAAACCCCGATGCCAGGCGACGGTTGGCCGGCGACGGTCGCAATCTCGTCCACTCCCCTGACGAACTGGGCCAGCCGTGCCCCGCCTTCGTCGGCCATCCCCTCGATGTCGCCGGTGACGTAGGTCTCCCAGTCGGGGAAGTCCGTGCCCATCCAGGTGATGGTCACCAGGTCGGTGTCCTCGGCAACGCTTTTATCGTAAAAATCGGCGGCCCTGTGGTCGTATTGAAGGACGGTATCCATGGCGAGCGTGGTGCCGTTCACGATTATCCCGACGTTTGTGGTTTCCGCGCTCAGCGTTCCGTGGACTTCCGCATAGCGGCCGTTACCGGCTGGGTCGAACAGAAGCACCTGACGGGCGCTCGACCCCATATCCCGAAGGGTCGTTGCTCGAGCGATCGCCGCGGCGAGGGCGCTCGCGAGAGCCACCCCGGCCTGGGAGTCCCCTCGGTTCGGCTTAGCGTGGAGTGCGGAGATCTCCTCGCGAAGACCGGCGACGACGGCATCCTGGTCGTCCTGGGCGGCAGCGATGTTGGCACGGTTGGCTGAGAACCGCACGTCCCAGGGCACCCCGTCGAGCCCGCCGACAACCTCGGGCGCGCCCGCAGCGAGGGCAAGCTGCTGGTCGCTTGCGAGCGCACTCCACCACTCCGCCACCACGTGAGCGCTCGGCGGGTTCTTCTGCAAGCGGCCGACAAGTTCCGGGTTCAGTTCCAGCAGCACCTGCAGGTCGGCGGAGCTCAGGGTCGCGAATCGGGACAACAGTTCCGTCGAGGTGTCGAACCGGATGGCCGTGGCTGTGAAAGCGGCGAGCGGCCCCAACGCCTGGACCGAACTCAAGTGTTGGGCGCACATCGAATCAGCGGCCCGCCGATGCGCGACGAGGTCTTCCCACTGGGCTTCGCAATTGCGCAGTATCGAGAGGTCCGAGTCGATCAGATCGTCCAACCGGGACCGTTCGCCGACCTGGGACTGGTCCACCAGCCAGAGCCCGTCGCCCACGGCGAGGTTGGAGCGCTGCCGTTCGTGGTTGCCGAGCAGGATCTGCGCATCGCCGCGCTGGTGTGCGAGCACGCTCTGTTGGTCTTGGATCTGCTCAATCTCGCCGGCGTAACGCTGCAGAGCAGCGGCATGCGTATCCAGTCCTTGGATCAGAAGGTCAAGACTGGGGCCCAGAGCATCCAGGTGGGCCACGAACGCGTCACGCGACTTCGCCGTCCAGTCAGCGCTCCCTGCGTCGATCCTGGCCGAGGCCAAGGTGCCTTGCACTGCGCGCAGGTCATCTGAGCGGCTGGTGCGTCGGTTGGCCTGGTCCCGGATGCCCCACGGCTCCCCCGCACCCGGATTCTCTCGCGCCCACGTCATCGACGGTCAGCTCCCGCCGCGAGTCGTGCGTCGGCGGCCAGCATTTCCCGGGCGGCGGTTGCCGGGAAAGCCCCGAGGTCGCTCACCTGATCGGCGAGGAGGGCACTCCGCGCTGACTGCTGGGCCAGGCCGGACGAGAGCGCATCGCCGACCACAGCGGATTGCACGGAGGAGTCGGCCGAACCGAATCCAGGGTCAGCCCGAATCGCATCGGCAGCCTGAGTTACCGTCGTCGTCAATCTGTGGAGCAAAGACTCGCTCACCTGCAAACCTGACACAGTGCCCCCGCCCCGCCGTTGAAGTCAGCCTACTGACAGACCCGGCCCTGTGTGTCGCGTTCGGGCCCCAGTGTGGGGGACGTCCCGGTCTGCTGCATCATTCCCTGGCGTCGACCAGCGGGCAGACGTCGGCCGGGACTCAACGCTCGCGTTTGGCCCGGCGGCGTTCCCGCCAGGTCATCGCGGCCAGCGCCGCCTCCTGGCGTTCCCGCGCCGCGTCCCGCTCGATGCGGGCAGCGGTGCGGCGTTCCTGCCAGCGGGCAACCTCCGCGTCGACATCGCGAAGCGCCGTGACGACGGGCGGGCCGCCGCGCAGCTGCCGGCGGGCGTCGATCACGCGCCGGTTGAAGTCGTCGAGGATCTCCCGCACCGCTCGCTCGGCGACCACGGCGTCGAGGCGGGCGTCGAGTCCGGCGTCTTCGGAGCGCAGGGTGAGGGCAGCCGGACCCAGTCCGGTGATCTGCTCACGCTCGATCTTCTGGCGGATCCACCAGTCCGGGTCGTACGGGGCGGTGAGGCCCGGGATCGGTTTGCCCGTGCCGGGCAGGTTGTCGAAGTCACCGCGACGCATCGCCTGCTGGATCGAGATCTCCACGTACTGGGCGCGGGCATCCATCATGGCCTGGCCGGCCTCGTTGGTGTCCGGCTCGGCCTCCGGGCGTTCGGATGCGGGAATCTCGCGGTTGATCTTGTACCGCGCCACATTGAGCGGCGTATCGCTGGGTTCGCGTGGACCAGTCATGACACCAGCCTAGGTTCACCCACACGCTGACGGGCCGCTCCGCGTACACTGACCGGCATGTTCCGACACCCGCGCCGCGCGCTCGAAGGCGGACCACTGTGAAGGCCGTTGTCTACGACCGGTACGGGCCGCCCGACGTGCTCAGGGTCGAGGAGATCCCGAAGCCCTCGCCGGGCCCGAACCAGGTGCTTGTCGAGGTCGCCGCGACGTCCCTCAATCTGTCCGACTGGGAGGGCCTGACCGGCTCCCCGGGGTACGCCAGGATCGGCGGGTTGCGCGCCCCCCGGCGCCGGGTGTTGGGCTCCGACATTGCCGGGCGGGTCGCCGCGGTCGGCTCCGGCGTGACCCGGTTCCGCGTGAATGATGACGTGTACGGCGACAACATGGGTCTGTTGGGCGGCTTCGCCGAGTTCGCTGTGGCACCGGTCTCGGCCCTCGCCCACAAACCTGCGGAGTTGACCTTCGCCGAGGCGTCGACCCTGCCCCAGGCCGGAGCGATCGCGCTGCAGGGAACCGCCCGTGTTCGCCGCGGACAGCGCGTGCTGATCAACGGGGCGGGTGGCGGGTCGGGGTCGTTCGCGATTCAGCTGGCCAAACGCTCCGGAGCGCACGTGACCGGCGTGGACAACGCGCGAAAGCTCGACTTCATGCGCGGGTTCGGCGCCGACGAGGTCGTCGATTACACCACCTCGGACTTCACCCGGCTGGAACCGTTCGACCTGATCCTCGACCTCGTGGCGCACCGGTCGGTGTTCGCCTACCGTCGGGCGTTGGCCCGCGGCGGTCGATACCTCTGCGTCGGCGGCACCGTGCGCAGCGTGTTGCGGGTCGTGACCGTCGGCGCGGCGCTCGGCCTGGTGACCGGGCGCCGGCTGGGGCTGCTCATCGCCAGGGAAGGTCCGGCCTACTTCGAGCCCGTCGCCGAGCGGTGTGTCGCCGGCGAGCTGAGCATCAACATCGACCGCACCTTTCCGCTCGACGAGGCGGCACGGGCGCTCGCCTACCTCGGTGAGGGACGTGCTCTCGGCAAGATCGTCGTCACCGGCTAGGCGGACACCCATGCAGTCGACGGAGAATATGCGCATCGTGGTGGAGGACGGGACGGTGTCGGCCGCCTTCACCCGACCGGCGGACGCGTTTGCCACGCTTGTCGTGGCACCGGGAGCGGGGTCCAGCTTCGACCATCCGTTCCTGGTCGGGTTCAGCGAGGCGCTGAACACCGCCGGGTTGGCGACCCTGCGGTTCAATTTCCCGTACCGGGAGGCCGGCCGCCGGCTCCCCGACCGGGCGCCCCGGGCGATCGCCGCCTGGCGGGCGGCGATGGACGCTGCGACTGCCCGGTCGGCGGGTCAGCCCGTTTGGGCGGCCGGTAAGTCCTTCGGCGGGCGGATGGCGTCCATGGCGGTGGCCGCCGGCATGCCGGCAGCGGGCCTGGTCTTTCTCGGTTACCCGCTGCATCCGCCGGGCAAGCCGGAGAAGCTGCGCGATGAGCACCTGTACGGGATCGACCGGCCGATGCTGTTCGTGCAGGGCACGCGTGACCCGTTCGCCGCCCCGGACGAACTCACCCCGGTGCTCGATCGAATCGGCACGGCGACACTCGAGCTGATCGACGCGGCGAACCACTCTTTCGAGGTTCGGGGCGCCAAGCGCCCGGCCGCCGATGTGGGGGCAGGGCTTGCACCGGTGGTCGCCGGGTTCGTGCGCGCCAGCGTGGCCTAGGCGGCGCTACTCAGCGGATGGCCGCTGCCGTTGGGCTTTCGTCGCCGAGCGCTGCTGCTTGGCGGCGAGGTGCCGGCGGCCGGAACCCCGGGTGGGTTTGGTCGCCCGGCGGCTGGGCCCGTCGGGGGCCAGGCCCGCGGCCACGAGCTCCGCGAGCTTGGTCAGCGCGATCTCGCGATTGCGCAGCTGGGAACGCTGTTCGGAGGCGGCCATGGTGACCACCCCGTTGATCAGGCGCCGGTCGAGTCGGGTGAGCAGCATCATCCGCTGCTCGTCGGTGAGAACCGCAGACTCGACGACACTCCAAGACACCTGCACGCGGCTGTCCGAGGTGTTCACGTGTTGCCCGCCGGGGCCGGACGACCGGGAGAACCGCCACCCGAGTTCCGTCGCCGGAATCGTGAGCGTGGGCGATACCTCGAGATCCATGCTTCAAGGGTCCCACGATGTGGGCACGGTCGGCGCCGTTCTGCGGGAATCGGTGGCCGGGACCGTCAGAACAGCGGCCAGGGCACCGCGGGCATCCGGCCCTCAGGGGCCGGGAAGCGGGCTTCGGTGCGCAACCGGTCGCAGCGGGCGGTCAGGGCGACGATCTCGGCGGGAGTGAGCAGGCCGGCGAGTTCGTGCCCGAGCCCGGCGGTGAGATGGGCGCTGACCCTGTCGATCCCGGCCAGCTCGTCGATGCTGAGCTCCTCGCCCAGCCACCCCCAGAGCACGGTGCGCAGCTTGTGGTCGGCGTGGAAGGTGAGCCCGTGGTCGACGCCGTGCCGGTGCCCGTCGGGCATGGCCAGGATGTGGTCGCCCTTGCGGTCGGCATTGTTCACGATGATGTCGAACACGGCCATCCGGCGCAGTGCCACGGAGTCCTCGTGGATGAGTGACACCAGCCGGTCCTGCTCGTCCTGGCCGTCGAGCACGTGCCGCCAGCCCTGCTCAGGCATGGCCTCGGCCGGGATCAGGTCCACGGCATCCTGGCCGGGGTCCCGCTCCTGCCAGAGCTGCGCCATGCCGGGGCCCATCGGGCCGTCCCGCAGCCAGGTGCGGGGCACGACGTTCCAGCCGAACGCCTCAGAGACCAGGTACGCCGCCGCCTCCCGGCTGGCCAGGTTGCCGTCGGGGAAGTCCCACAGCGGGTTCTCCCCCGCGATCGGCTTGTAAACCACCGTGACGCCGTCGATGCTGCCCAGGAATGTCGCGTTGGACGCCGTCGTGATCCGCCCGGTGAGTTCGAGGTCACCGTCGACGAGGTCGGCGTCCGGCATGTTCACGCGCCGGGGAGGGTGCAGGTGTGCCCGTCTGCGTCGATGGGATAGCCGCAGAGCGGGCAGATGGGCCGGCCGGCGCCCACCACCTCGCGGGTACGTGTGGCGAACGCCCGTGCGGTGCCGACGGGCATCCGCACCAGCAGCATTTCGGCCGGTTCGACGGCAGCGACGTCGAGCAGCTCGTCGTCGTCTTCGTCCACGATCGGGAAGGCCTCGAGAACGATCTGCACCGTCGTCGGATCCCAGCCCAGACTCATCGAGCCGGTGCGGAATTCCTCGTCGACGGGCTCCAACGGGTCGTTGTCGACCAGTTCGATGGGGGTGCCGGTGGGGATGCTGAAGGGGTTGCCCTCGTAAGCAATCAGCTGGTCGAGGATCTCGTCGATCTTCTCGGCGAGCAGCGCGGATTGTTGTTTCTCCAGGGCGATGCTGACGATCTGGGCGCCGGTGCGCACCTGCAGGTAGAAGGTGCGGGAGCCGGGCAGACCGACGGTGCCGACGACGACACGATCCGGCCAGGCGAACTCATGGACGATTGTAGGCATGCGAGTATTTTAGGCGCGCGATGGGTGCGGAGCCTGATGACCCGCCCCGCCGCCGACCGGGGCGTCCGCCGTGGGGGCGCTCGCCGCGAGCCAGGACAGGTCCCCGGCGTCGGTATTGGTGGCGTGCACGGTCGGCCGGCTGCTGCCGTACCGCACGATCGACACGGATGCCGGACCCACGTTGATCCGCTGGAACAGGTCCAGGTGCATGCCGAAGGCGTCGGCCAGGATCGACTTGATGATGTCGCCATGGCTCACCGCCACCCAGACCGCGCCGGGTCCGTGTTCCGCCTCGAAGGCGGCATCCAGGCGGCGGATCGCGGCGACCGATCTGGCCTGCATCGCGGCCATCGCTTCCCCGTTCGGGAAGGTGACGGCGGACGGCTGGGTCTGCACCACCGACCAGAGCTTCTCGGCCGACAGGTCCTGGAGGGTGCGGCCCTGCCAGTCGCCGTAGTCGCACTCGGAGAGTTCGTCGTCGATCGGCGTCAGCAGCGTGCCACTCTGGCGGTCGATGATGTGCTGCGCGGTTTCGCGGCAGCGTTCCAGGGGGCTGGAGACCACTCCGACCAGCGGCACCGCGGCGAGCCGCTCCCCCGTGACGACGGCTTGGTCCCGCCCGATCTGGTCGAGCAGAACCCCGGGGGTGCGTCCGGCCAGCAGGCCGGTGGCGTTTGCGGTGGTGCGGCCGTGCCGCACGAGGATGACAGTGGCCATGGCTACAGCCTAGACAGCGGGCGGGGTGGGCACGGCGCCGGGCCAGTCGCCGAGGTACTCCGCCGGATTCAAGTGCACGCTGTACAGGCCTGAGGCTGCCGGTTGGTCGACGCCGGCGATGGCGTTTCCCTCATCCTGAAGGTCCAGCGTGGTGCCGTTGTACCGCACGGTTAGGCTGATTTGGTTGGGCTCGTTGGACACCTCGGTTGCCCAACCGACCCGCAAGACGTAGTCCAGCACGCCCTCGGCCAGGATCGATGCTTCGTCGTCGACGTAAACCTCCACGACGACCTCATAGCTCAGACCAGAAATGTGCGAACCGACGCTGGAGAGCCTGAGTCCCGGCACCGCGTTGAGGAGCTCTCCGGCGGCCTCGCGGCTGATTCCGGGCTCCGCGGGCGGCTCGGATGCCTGGGGCCTGGCCGTGGGGAGGAAACACGAGGACAGCATCGTCGCGACGCCCAGCGCCATGCCGAGCGCGACCAGCGAGCGCCGCATGGATGTCCTCGTTGTGCGCTGGCGTCGCGCCCCCGACAATGCCGTCGACTCCATGCGTTCCCCCGTATGTTGACTCACAGCCTACCGAGGCTCGCCGACTCAGCTTTGCCGCTGGGCGAGGTGAAGGCCTTGGGCCATAGCGTGGAGGATCTCCGCCTCGACCCGTGGCCAGTCGAACAGGATCTGCCGATAGTCGTAGCGCAAGACCGTGTAGCCCAGCAGAGCGAGCCGCCGATCGTGAGCGATGTCGGACCCCCGCTGCTCGGCCGTGGAGTGGAAGCTGAAGCCATCGGTCTGCAGCACCAGCCGGTCTCCGATGAGCCTGTCGACCCTGTGGCCGTCGAGCATGACCTGCTGATTCACCCGGATGCCGCTGGCCGCCAGCCGGGATACTGGCAGCGTCTCCAGACCAGAATCTGCGAGCCCCGACGCGACCGCTCGCGCGGCGCGGGCCGCGGCGCTTCGCAGGGGAAGCCTCGCGATCGAGGCCTCCGTCACGAGCTTCTTGTTCAGGGCGGAGTCCCAGACGACGAGGGCGTTCTCGAACGGTTGGCACTCGGCGATGTGCACAAGGGCGTTCTCGACCGGTTCCACCAGAGAGAACCGGGCCACGGGAATCGGTCCGGCTCCCCAGCGCACCCGCAGGGCGCTCGATGCCGGTACCACGGCATTCCTCACCACGCTGACGTGGTTCATCCCGTCAGCGAGGTTCCACAGCTCGAGTCGCCGGGCCACGCTGAGGCACGCCACCCGCCCGCCGAGAGCAGCCGCGGCGCGCAGATCGGCCGGGGCTGAAGGCAGAGCCAGCCAATTCCGCCGAACACGGGCGCACTCACCTCTGGCGATACTGTGCCTGATCGCATGACGCGTGAAGCCGGCGCGTACGGCCTGCTCGGAGTGCGCAATACCCCCGTGCTGGGCAAGCCAGATGTCAAGTTCCATGCGCCCAGTGTCGTAGCCCGCATCCCCCAGCTCGCCCAGAATCTTCTCGCCTGGACACAACTGGCCCAGAACCGCCCCTGTGCACACGTCACGATGAGCCCGCACCCCGAAATAAGGACCAAGTGAGGTAAAAAGGACGGAATCGGACGTGGCGTCCTTATTTGGGCACTTTGTCCTTATTCCGTGCGCGCGGTCAGTCGATCACCCGGAAGTCCGCCGCCAGCAGCACCTCGGCGCGCGACGACGGGCCCACCAGAAGCGTGAACTCGCCGGCTTCCACCACCCGGTCGCCGCGCGCATCCACCAGGCTGCAATCGGCCACGGGTACATCAAGGGAAACCGTGACCGTCTCCCCCGGAGCGAGAGCCACCTGGCTGAAGGCCTTGAGCTCCTTCTCCGCCCAGCTCACTGAGGTGACCCGGTCGCTCACATAGGCCTGCACCGTTTCCACGACCGGCCGCTCGCCGGCATTGCGCAGGGTGACTTCGGCGGTCACGGTGTCGGCCCGAGTCAGCTCGGTCTGCTGCAACCGCAGGTCGGAGTACTCAACCCGGGTGTACGAGAGTCCTTCACCGAAGGCGTAGGCGGGGTCCTGCGTCAGGTCCGCATAGCGGTCGCCGTGCTGCCCGCGGATCTGGTTGTAATAGGTGGGCTGCTGGCCCACGTGCCGGGCGAACGAGATCGGCAGCCGGCCGGATGGCTCGGTGAGGCCCAGCGCGACCTCGGCAATTGCCCGGCCACCTTGCATACCGGGGCTGGCGACCCAGATCACCGCCGCCGCGTTCAACGCCGAAGCCGGCAACACCAGAGGCTTCGACGCCATCAGCACCACGATCATTGGGGTGCCGGTCGCCGCCAGAGCATCCAAGAGAGCGATCTGGCCGCCCATCAGTTCGAGCGTCGCGGTTGAGCGGCCCTCGCCGACGAGCTCGATCCGGTCGCCGACGACGGCCACCACGTAGTCTGCCGCCCGCGCGGCCGATACGGCCTCACTGATGAGGTCGGCGTCGGGCTCGCAGGGGATGACCACCGGATGCCGGGGCTGTCCGTCGGGGAAGAAGTCCCCGGCCGGATCCGGCACCTGTCGCAGGATGTCGGCGCCACGCGCCTGGGTCAGCAGCCATTCCGCAGGCAGCAGCTCGCGCAGCCCATCGAGCACCGTCGTGATCTGGTGCCGTGGGTGGCCATCCGGCAGCCAGCCGGCCTGGCCCGAGGAGCCGGCCCAGTCGCCGAGCTGGGTCTGGGCGTCGTCAATCAGCGGCCCGACAACGGCGACCTTCTTCGCCGCGGACCCCCCGATGGGCAGCGGCAGCACGCCGTCGTTGCGCAGCAGCACCACCGAGCGGCGGGCGATCTCAAGGTTCAGGGCCGTGTGCTCGGCACTGGCGATGACCGAACGCTGCACCTCCGGGTCGGGCAGCCGGGGGTTCTCGAACAGGCCCAGTTCGAACTTCAGGGTGAGGATGCGCGAGACGGCGGCGTCGAGATCGCTGTCGGCCAGCAGGCCCAGCTCGATGGCTTCGAGCGCGCCGGCGAAGAACCCCGGGGTGGTCATCACCATGTCGTTCCCGGCCGCCACGGCGGCCGCGGCCGCGTGGGCGTAGTCGGGTTGCACCTGCTGTTCCCACACCATCCGGCCTACGTTGTCCCAGTCGGTGATCAGGGTGCCGGTGTAGCCCCATTCGCCGCGGAGCACGTCGTTCAGCAGCCAGTCGTTCACGGTGATCGGCACGCCGTCGATGGACTGATAGCCGAGCATGAACGTGCGGCAGCCCTCCCTGGCCACCCGTTCGAACGGCGGCAGGAACCAGGACCGCAGTTTCCGCTGCGAGATATCGGCCTCGCTGGCGTCCCGGCCGCCCTGGGTCTCCGAGTAGCCGGCGAAGTGCTTGGCGGTGGCCAGGATCGCGGTCGGGTCGCTCAGCCCGTCACCCTGGTAGCCGCGCACCATAGCCGAGGCCAGCTCGCCGATCAGATGCGGGTCCTCGCCGAACGTCTCGCCGACCCGGCCCCAGCGCAGGTCACGGGCGATGCAGAGTACCGGTGAGAAGGTCCAGTGGATGCCGGTCGAAGCGACCTCGACGGCCGTGGCCCTGGCCACCCGTTCGATCAGGTCCGGGTCCCAGGAGGCGGCCATGCCCAGTTGGGTGGGGAAGACGGTGGCGCCGATCCAGAACGAGTGCCCGTGGATGCAGTCCTCCCCCACGATCAGCGGGATCCGCAGCCGGGTCTTGGCGGTGAGCGCCTGCGCCTGGATCAGCCGCTCCGGTGAGGCGTGCAGGACCGAGCCAACGTGTTTGGCCCGCACGTGATCGTCGATGTCGTCCCGGGCATCCAGTTGCATCATCTGCCCCACCTTCTCCTCCACCGTCATACGGCCGAGCAGGTCGGCGACGCGGTCGCCGAGGGGAATGGTCGGGTCGAGGTACGGGACGAACGGGGTGACGACTGCGCTCACGATGAATCTCCTACTGCTTGGTGCCGGCGTGGGTCACGCCTGGATCTGTTGAGGTGCTGGGGGCCGCGACCGTGCGGGGGCGCACGGCCGTGGTGGTGTCGGAGAGAACGAAGCCCTTCTTGCGCATGGCGCGGGCCCGTTCGCCGGCCGAGCGCAGGCGGGGATTGACGTACTCGTCGATGCCGAAGTTGATCAGCGAGAGTGCCATTCCCAGCAGGGCGATGCACAGGCCGGCCGGCACGTACCACCACCAGAAATCGGGGAAGGCCCCGTTCTGCTGGGCCCAGAACAGGATCGTTCCCCAGTTCAGGTTGGTGATCGGGATGACACCGATGAACGCCAGGGTGGTGAGACCGAGGACCGCGGCGATCACGGTTCCCACGAAACTCGACGCGATGATCGCCGTGAGGTTGGGCAGCATCTCCACCGCAATGATGCGGTACAGCGGTTCCCCGTTGGCGCGGGCGGCCTGGATGAAGTCACGGTTGCGCAGCGACATGGTCTGGGCGCGCAGCACCCGGCCGCCCCACGCCCAGCCGGTGATGGCGAGCACTGAGGAGATCAGCAGCAGGCTGGGGTTTTCATACTGCGAGGCGATGATGATGATCAACGGCAGTCCGGGGATGACCAGGAACACGTTGGTGAGGGCAGATAACGATTCGCTGCGCCAGCCGGTGACGTAACCGGCCGTCACGCCGATGGCGACGGCGATGACTGTGGCGATGACGCCGGCGGTGAAGCCGACCACCAGCACCCCGCGGGTGCCGTAGATGATCTGGCTGAGCACATCCTCGCCCATGTGCGTCGTGCCCAGCCAGTGCACCCACGACGGCGGTTGGCGCAGCGCCGTGAAGTCCTTGTCGAGCGGACCGTACGGGGCTATCCAGTCGCCGAAGACGGCAATCAGCACGAAGACGCCGAGGATGCTCAGCCCGGCAAGCGACTTGCCGTTGCGGAACATCGCGAAGGTCTGACCCAGCCGGCGCAAGGCCGTGCGCTTGCGGGTGCGGCCGGGCAGGAGCGCGGGAACCTGTGTGGCTACGGGGTTCGGGAACGTCATGGCTCAGGCCTCCATCTGGCGAGTGCGCGGGTCGAGGATTGCGTAGGCGACGTCGGCGAGGATGTTGGCGACGAGCACCGCCAGCGTGATCACGAGGAACAGCCCCTGCATCAGCGGGTAGTCCTTGGCCGTCGTGGCGTCCAGGAGCAACTTGCCGGCACCCGGGTACGAGAAGACGAGTTCCATGACCAGGGTGCCGCCCACGATGAAGCCGAGCGACATCGCGAAGCTCGACAGCTGCGGCAGGGAGGCGTTGCGGGCGGCGTAGTTCACCAGCACCCGGGAGGGCTTGAGGCCCTTGGCCTGCGCCACGGTGACGTAGTCCTCGTCGAGCACGGTGATCATCATGTTGCGCATGCCCAGGATCCAGCCGCCGAGTGACCCGATCACCAGGGTCAACGCGGGCAGGAAGCCGTGCTGGATCACCTGGCCGGCGAACTCCAGCGTGAGGCTGGGCTGGGTTCCCTTGTCATAGGCGTGCGAGGCCGGGAACCAGCCGAGGGTCGTGGAGAAGATCGCGATTGCGATCAGGCCCATCCAGAAGTACGGCACCGTGGAGAAGAAGGTGGCGACCGGCACGATGCCGTCCGCCCGACTACCGCGGCGCCAGCCGATGAACGCACCGATCGCGGTGCCGACCACGAACGAGATCACGGTGGCAATCCCCACCAGGCCCACGGTCCACGGAATGGCCGAGGCGATCACATCCGTCACCGGAGCCAGGCCCTTCGAGAACGAGCGGCCCAGGTCACCCGAGAACAGCAGCTGCCAGTAGTCGAGGTACTGCTCGAACATGCTCTTGTTCGAGTCGAGCCCGAACAGGGTGCGCAGCGAGTCGATGGCCTCCGGGCTGATGCGTCCCTGGTTCTTCTGCAGGTAGGCAGAGACCGGGTCGCCCTTCATCATGCGCGGAAGGAAGAAGTTGATCGTGATCGCGGCCCAGGCGGTGAAGGCGTAGAACGCGGTGCGGCGCAAGAAGAATCTCACGAAGTGGCTCCCGGAGGTGTGGTGGACGCCGCGAAGTGCTTCTCCGGGTCTGGAGAGGCGTCACGCAGAGCCAGGGTGTACGGATGTTTCGGGTGCAGAATGACGTCGTCGGCCAGGCCGTGTTCGACGACTTTGCCGTGGTGCAGCACCATGATCTCGTCGCTGAAGTGGCGGGCGGTGGCCAGGTCGTGGGTGATGTACAGCACCCCGAGGTTCGCTTCGCGCTGCAGTTCGGCGAGCAGGTTGAGCACCTCTAGCCGGATGGACACGTCCAGCATGGAGACGGGTTCGTCGGCGATGAGCAACTTAGGCCGGGAGGCGAGTGCCCTGGCGATAGCCACCCGTTGGCGTTGGCCGCCGGAGAGCTCGTGCGGGCGCCGGTCGATGGTCTGCTCGGGTGCGAGCCGGACCCGGTTGAGCAGCCTGAACACCTCTTCTTCGACCTGGTCGGCGGGCACCACTTTGTCCAGCCGCAGCGGCCTCTCGATGTGGTGACGGATGGTGTGCGCGGGGTTGAGGGACGCGAACGGGTCCTGGAACACCATCCGCACCGTCTGCCGGTAGCGCCGCAGCGGGCGCCCCCAGGTAGGGATCGGGATGCCGTCCAACAGCACCTGCCCGGAGCTGACCCGTTCGAGCTGCGTCAGGATCTTGGCGATGGTGGACTTGCCGCTGCCGCTCTGGCCGACCAAAGCGATGGTCTGCCCGGAGGTGAGGGTGAAGTTGACCTTGTCGAGGGCGATCAGTTCACCGGACCCGCGTACCCGGTACTTCTTGGTGACGTCTCGAAATTCCAGTGTGGTCATTGCAGGGCGCTTTCTGGTTCGGCGGCGAGGGCGGTTTCGCCGGGCCGCCGCACGAAGCCGCCGCGTTCGCCGGTCAGGCTCGGGAAGGAGGCCAGCAGCCGGCGGGTGTAGTCGTGGGTGGGGTTCTGATAGAGGTTCAAGGCGGTGTCGATCTCCACGATGCGGCCGTCCCGCATCACCGCAATCCGGTCGGAGATCTCCAGGAGCAGGGGAAGGTCGTGGGTGATGAAGATCACCGAGAAGCCGAATTCCCGGCGCAGGTCGGAGATCTGCTCGATGATCTCCCGCTGCACGAGGACGTCCAGCGCGGTGGTGGGCTCGTCCATGATCATCAGCTGGGGTTTGAGGGCCAGGGCCAGGGCCATGGCGATCATCACCCGTTGACGCATTCCGCCGGAGAGTTCGTGCGGGTAGGACCGCAACCGGGCGCTGCCGACGCCGACGATGTCGAGCAAGCGTCCGGCCTCCGCTCGGCGCTCGGTGCGCGACATCGCGGGTCGGTGGGTGGAGAAGACGTCTTGCAGCTGCGCGCCGATGGTGATGATCGGGTTGAGGGCGTTCATCGCCCCCTGGAAGACCATGGAGGCCTTCTCCCACCGGAAGGCGCGCATCTGGGTTTCGTCCATCGTGTTGATGTCGAAATCCTCGCCGGATTCATCGTGGAAGACGGCCGAGCCGGAGGTGATCACGGCGGGCGGTTTGAGCAGCCGTTGGATGCCGTAGGCGAGGGTGGTCTTGCCGCAGCCGGATTCGCCGGCGAGACCGAGGATCTCGCCGCGGCGCACGGTGAGGGTCACGTCTCGCACGGCCTCCACCGGTGGAGTCACGTCGTACGAAACACTGAACTGGGAGACCGTGAGTAGGTCGTCGGTAGTCATGGCTGGTTGCGGCTCTTTCGTGGTGTGGGAACGCCCGAGTGAGGTCACCGGGCGGAGGACGAATTCCCCGCCCGGTGGTGTGCGAGATGCGGCCGGGCTACTCGGCGGCTTCGAGTTCGGTCAGGATCAGCACCGATGTCGGCTGGGTCGGGTCGGCCGGCGCGTACGGGTTGTCCTCGCCGGGCCATCCGACGTAGCTGCGGGTGTTGTAGGCACCGATGAAGGGCCGGGTTCCCACGGGCATCGACGGCACTTCGTCCACGAAGATCTTCTGGACCGTCGCGAGCGCTGCGGCCCGAGTGGCGTCGTCAGCGGCGTTCGTGTACTCGCTCAGCGCTGCCGTGGCCTCGGGGCTGTCGAAGCGGCCGAAGTTGAAGTCGGCGCTTTCGCCCAACGGCTTGAGCCACCGGCCGTCCATGATGTCGCTGTACAGGTCGTACGGGGTGGCGCCGGTGTCGGTCCAGTGCAGGATCGCCTGGAAGTCGCCGGTGCCCTTGGCCTCCCACCAGCTGTCGGAGTCCGGGGTGTCCACGGTCGCTTCGACGCCGAGGGTCTTGGCCGCGTCGGCGATGAGGCTGATGCCGGTCACGTAGTCGTTCCAGCCCTGCGGAACCGAGAGGGTGAAGGTGACCGGTGCGCCGGCCGGATCGATCAGGACTTCGTCGCTCCAGGTGTAGCCGGCATCCGTCAGCACGGTGGTGGCGGCATCCAGGTCGACTTCGTAGGACACGTCCTCGTACTCGGCGGAGATGAACGGGTCGCCGACCGGGGTCGGCAGGCCGGTGACGGAACTGACGATGGGAACGCTGCCCTCTCGGGCGATCTCGGCGTACTGGTCCCGGTCGATCACCAGGTTCATCGCCTGGCGGAAGGCGAGATCATTGATCGGCTTGGTCTCGGTGTTGACGAACATCGTGTCGACGGCCAGTCCGGCGGCCGCCCAGTAGACGTTGTGCTCCGGGTCCTTGTCCACGTACGCGGACTGCACGTTCGGGATGAAGGCCTGCGCCCAGTCGGCATCGCCGTTGGCGAGGGCCGTGGTGAGGGCCGTGTTGTCGTTGTACGACACGTAGTACAGGGTGGGCACGGCCAGTTCGCCGCCCCAGTAGTCGTCGCGGGCGGTCAGTTCCACACTCTGAGTGTCGAACTGGCTCAGCACGTACGGTCCGGTACCCACCGGGGTCGGGTTCTCGAAGGTGGCCGGGTCATCCACGCTCTCCCAGATGTGCTGGGGAACGATGAGCTTGTGCAGCACCTTGTCCTGCTTGGAGAACATCGAGCCGGTGAAGCTGATGGTCACGCTGGACCCGTCCAAGGCCACATCCGTGATGCCCAGGGCCGCGGTGTCCAGCTCGGGGTTGTCCTTGAACAGGCCGAAGGTGAACGCGATGTCTTCGGCGGTGAAGTCCTCACCGTCATTCCAGGTCACGCCGTCACGGGCGACGAGGGTCACGGCCTTGTAGTCGGCCGCCCAGGTGATCTCGGACGCGAGCCACGGCTTCACCTCGTCACTGGGGCTGATGAGGTTGACGATGCCGAGTGGTTCCAGGATGGCGTTGATGTACCCGAGCTTGTTTCCGGACGATTCACCGATCCACGGATTGTTGGACTCGGTGGCGATCGCTCCGTCCGGCTTCGCGATCGTCAGCGACGCTCCGCTTTCGGGAGTGCTGCTGTTGGCGCCTGAGCAACCCGTGACCGCGAACGCGGCCACCAGCCCCATGGCGACCAATGTGGTTTTCACCCTCATGAATCTCTCCTTCGAGATTAGGTGTCTGGCAGAGCTGCCACGACACAGATAACGCTGTGTGAATGCAGGAACCCAGGGCACCGGGGGTCCCCCGGCGGGCAACTTGTCTCGCCCTTGAGTTGGTAGCAGGTAAAACTTACCGCCTTGTCAGTAAGTATTCAAGAGCTGATTTTCCGGGGCGCCGCAGTGCGTAGAATTCGGTACACAGACTCTGAAACGGCATAGGTGATGACCCGGATGGTTACGGCACGACGACAGTCACACCCCCGCCCGCAGACTCTCGCGCGCCGCCGGGAGATTCTGGAAGCCGCCGCCGAGATCTTCGGCAGCAAGGGCTACACCAACGGCACGCTCTCCGACATCGCCGAGCAGGTCAACATGACCCACCCGGGCATCCTGCATCACTTCGGCTCCAAGGATCAGCTCCTCATGGAGGTGCTGCGCTTTCGCGATGAGACCGATGTGCAAAACCTGGTCGGGCAGCACATACCCGACGGCATCGAATTCTTCCGGCACCTGGTCACGACGGCGTTCACCAACGCCCAGCGGGCCGGCATCGTGCAGGCCTTCGTTGTTCTGTCGGCCGAGTCGGTCACCGACGACCACCCCGCCCGCGAGTTCTTCATGGATCGCTACCGCACCCTCAGGGCCGAGGCTCGGCACGCGTTCGAGATCATCTGCGCCGAACGCGGCACCGTGCCGCCCGACACCATCGCTCTCGCGTCTGCCGCGGTCCTCGCGGTGATGGACGGGCTCCAGGTGCAATGGCTACTGGATCCCACCGACGTCGACCTCGCCAAGGCGAGCGAGTTCGCGATCGAGGCCATCGTCGCGTCGGTGCTCGAGCCGCGCGACCCGATCCTGGCCCAGGACTTGCCGTGAACCAGAACGTGCACGTCATCACGTTCGCCACACCGAGCCTGGATGCCGCGCGCGACTTCTACGTCACGAGCCTGGGCTGGACCCCGCTCATTGACGTGCCGGACGAGATCATCTTCTTTCAGATCGCCCCCGGCGTCGTGCTTGGCCTCTTCAACGCCGAGAAGTTCAACCAGGACCTCGCTACCGGCGCGGACCACTCCCCGGTCTCCGGGGTCACTCTCTCCCACAACGTCGGCAGTCCGGCCGAGGTTCGTGCTGTCGTCGACGCCATGACCGGCGCGGGCGGCCGGGCGCTCAAGAACCCGCAACCCGGCGCGTTCGGCGGCATCTTCCACGCACTCGTGCAAGACCCCAACGGAATCATCTGGGAGATCGCGCACAATCCCGGCTGGCAGATCGCCCCCGACGGTGCCGTCAGCTTCGGCTGAATCCGCCGCCGCCCGCTCCCTGTCCCGGCCGCACCTCGAGGCGGCACCTCCTCGGCTATCCGGAAACCGTGAACCCGCGTACGGTCGCTCCATGGCGAACATCATCGAGAAACTGACGGAATCGGTGCCCTCCTGGGGCGCGAAGTTGGCGTACGGCGAGAAGACCACGTTGGGCGGGCACGACCTCATCCCGGTCGCGCTCGTCGGCTTTGGCTTCGGCGGCGGTGAGGGCTCCAGCGAGATGCCCGACG
Organism: Cryobacterium sp. MP_3.1; assembly: GCF_035984795.1. Taxonomy (NCBI): domain Bacteria; kingdom Bacillati; phylum Actinomycetota; class Actinomycetes; order Micrococcales; family Microbacteriaceae; genus Cryobacterium; species Cryobacterium sp. MP_3.1. The sequence goes on from NZ_JAXCHV010000007.1 coordinate 127,660, forward strand.
GAGGCCTGGGGCCGGCGGGCATGGGGGTCGGTGAAGGCCGAGGCGGCGGCGGGGGCGGCTACTCGGTGCCGATCGGCGCCTACGTCGGCGGTCCGGACGGCTTGGAGTTCCGCCCCAACCGCATCGCCCTGATGGTGGTGACAGTCCCCGTGGTCACTGCCGTAGGTCTGGCGCTCGCGCAGATCATCCGCGCGTTCCGAGGCGCCGCCCCGAGCTGAGTGCGTCTCGTAGGCTGGATGCCAACGAGACGGACCGGAGAGTGCGATGGCTCAGACAGTATTGACCGACACGGCCGTTGCCGAGGTGATGGCCGAGCTGGCCGCGCTCGAGGACCCGCAGATCCGCGCGGTGAACGTCAACCACGGTGACGACCACGGCGTGAACCTCACCAAGCTGCGCGCGGTCGCCAAACGGCTCAAGACCCAGCAGGAACTGTCCCGCGAGCTGTGGGCGACCGGGGACACCGCGGCACGGCTGCTCGCCCTGCTGATCTGCCGCCCGAAGGACTTCGAACGGGACGAGTTGGATGCCATGCTGCGCGAAGCCGGCACACCCAAGGTGCAGGACTGGCTCGTGAACTACGTGGTGAAGAAGAACCCGCACGTCGAGGAGCTGCGCGTGCTCTGGTTCGCCGACACCGACCCGGTGGTCGCCAGCGCCGGTTGGGCGCTGACCACCGACCGGGTGGCCAAGTCTCCCCAGGGCCTCGACCTGGATGGGCTGCTCGAGCACATCGAGGCCGAGATGAAGGATGCGCCGGCGCGCCTGCAGTGGGCGATGAACCACTGCCTGGCGCAGATCGGGATTGAGCATCCCGAGCACCGCGCTCGCGCCCTGGCCATCGGCGAGCGCCTGGAGGTGCTCAAGGACTACCCGACTCCCCCTGGCTGCACCTCACCGTTCGCGCCCATCTGGATCACCGAGATGGTCAGCCGCCAGAAGGGCTGACGACAGCAGGCCCGACGACAGCCGGCTTCGAGCTGCGAGTCAAGCCGTCGGCAGCCAGGTTCGCGCTGCGGTGACCAGCGCCGTCACCCCGATCGCGAGAGTCGGGTCGATGACCGGAGCGTAATGCGGGGAATGATTCGACGGAACTGTGCGCAGAGCCGGGTCGGTCATGTCCCCGGTACTGAACAGCTTCGGGTCGGTGCCGCCGAGGAGCCAGTACGACAACGGGGCATCCGCGCTGGTCGCGAGGATTCCGACATCCTCGCTGCCGGCGCCGGCACCCGGGTCAAGAATCTGGTCAGGTCCGAGCCACTCGGCGAAGGCGCGAAGTGTCTTCCCCAGCGCATCCGCATCGTTGACCACGATGGGGAACCGCTCGATCTCGGTGATCGTCGGTTCTTCCGGGGCGCCTGCCGCCTGCGCCTCACCTTTGGCGATGCGCTCGACGCTGTCGAGGATGTGTTGACGAACCCCACTGGTGTAGCTGCGGATGTTCAACTGCAGCTCGGCCTCGCCGGGAATCACATTGGCCGCATCACCGGCGTGGATCGAACCGACGGTGAGCACCGCAGTGTCGGTGCTCGGAATCTCCCGCGAGACGATGGTCTGCAGGCGAGGCACGGTCGCCGCCGCCATCACCACAGGGTCGATGGAGTTCTGCGGCATCGAGCCGTGTGCTCCCTCGCCGACAAGACGAACGCGCAGGGAGTCCGACCCCGCATACGATGCACCGGCGTGCCCGGCGATCTTGCCGGCCGGCAGCGGGGCCACATGCTGGCCCAACACGATGTCGGGCTTGGGAACCTTCTCGTAGAGGCCGTCGTCGACCATGGCCTGAGCGCCCGCGCCGAGTTCTTCGGCGGGTTGGAAGACCACGACCAGCTCGACCGGTCCGAGGACAGCACCTCGGCTGCACCGATCAGGCAGGTCGTGTGGAGATCGTGCCCACAGGCGTGGGCCACGGGACGACCGTGCCGTTCGCGTTGGGTGCGGTAACGGTACTGGCGTAGGCGAGCCCGGTGTCCTCCCGGACCGGCAACGCGTCCATGTCGGCGCGCAACAGCGCGGTCGGGCCCGCACCGTTCTGCAGGACACCGGCCAGTCCGGTGCCGCCGATGCCGGTGGTGACCTCGAACCCGAGTGTCGTCAGGCGTTTCGCGACGATCTCGGCGGTGCGATGTTCCTGGAAGCCGAGTTCGGGGTGGGAGTGCAGATCCTTGTAGAAGTCGGCCAGGGCCGAATCGGCGGTCAAATTTTCCTTCACGGTACTCACGAGCATCCCTCCTGGAGATCGCTCCAGAGATTTTCGAGAGCGATGAAGGCGCCACTTATCGCGTCTGGCGCCTTCAATTTAGCGCCGCTCGGAACCGATCGGAAGGCTGCACACCTCAGCGCTGATGGCTTCGTGACGGTCGCCGATCACGGCCCCGCAGGCCACCGGATCGGTTCAGGGTTCGGCAGCGCCCAGCAGGGTGAAATCGCCACCGAACACACCCGCGTGGAAGCCGCAGATCCTATCTGCGCCCCGTGAACAGGGCGTGCAGCAGCGGAATGACCGACCCGATCATCAGGACCGCGGCGAGTACCGCATCGTCACCGCGGAGCACCGCGCCGGCGATGAGCAGGGCACCGAACAGCACCGCCGACACCACCCGGCCCGCGGTGCGCTCCAGCCGCGCGACCCGCCGCTCAAGGCCCGGGCTCGTCACCGCCACAGTGCCGTCCTCGAAGCGGGTGACCAGCCCGTCCAACCGTTTGGGCAGACGCCAGGCGATACCGGCGTTCTCGAGAGCCTGTTTGCCGAGGTCCTGCACCACGTTGCCGCCCTCGTCGCGGATCAGCTGCGAGGCGTAGGGCTCCACCGAATCCCAGAGGTTGAAGGCGGGGTTCAGCGAACTGCAGACCCCGGAGGTGAGCGACATCGCCCGGATGATCAGCAGAAAGTTCTCCGGCAGCTGGAACGGCAGCGCCCGCACGACATCCCCGAACTGGATGGCGAAGTCGCGGAACTCCCGCGGGTCCACCTCGCGCAGCTCAGCGAAGCCCATGCCACCGAAGCGGGCGAAGAGCTGCTTCATCGCCTTCTCCAGCTCGGAGGTTTCGGCCGAGGGCAGCAGCACGCCCAGGTCGCGGGCCGCATTGACCATGCCCGTGCCGTCGCGCGAGGCGGCCGCGATGAGCATCTTGCGAAGGCCCGCCCTGGTGGTCGGCGGCACCTCGCCCATCATGCCGAAGTCGATGAAGGTGAGCTTCCAACCGCGCCCGCTCGGGTCATCCGGCACCGGGGTGACGAAAATGTTGCCCGGGTGCGGGTCGGCGTGGAAGAAACCGGTGTTGAACAGCTGGTCGAACATCACCGCGGCGAAGACCGGGGCCACCTCACCGGGATCGATGCCGGCCAGGCCGAGCCCCACGGTGTCGGTGATCTTGATCGCCGTCACGTCCTCGAGGGTGAGCACACGCCGGGTCGAACGCTCCCACACCACGGCGGGCACGCTCACCCTGTCGTCGTCCTCGAATTCCTCCGCGAACCGCACCGAGCTGGCGGCCTCGTGCAGGTAGTCGATCTCCTCCAGGCTGGTCTGGGCGAATTCCTCCACCAGCGCGGGCGCATCCACCCGGTCGGAGACCAGCCGCACGTGGCTGAGCCAGCCGCCCACCTTGCGGAGCGCCGCCAAGTCCACGTCGACGATGGTGTCGATGCCGGGCCGCTGCACCTTGATCACCACACCGGTCAGCCCGGTATCGGCGGCGTCGAGCGGGCCGAGCCTCGCGCGATGTGCCTGACCCAGGGATGCCGCCGCCAACGGCGTCTCCTCCACCCAGGTGAACGCGCGCTCCAGCGGCATGCCCAGCTCGGCCTCGGCGAGCACCCGGATCGCCGCGAACGGCACCGGCGGCACCTCGTCCTGTAGACCCTCGAGCTCGGAGGTGATCTCGGGCGGCAGTACGTCCAGGCGCGAGGACATGAACTGGCCGACCTTGATCATCAGCCCGCCCAGGTCCACCGCGAGCACGTGGAAGCGTTTAGCGAAGCGGGTCATCCGCTTCGCCCGGGTGCGCTCCGCGACCTTCGCGAGCCCGATGCGCGGAAGCAGCAGCTCGTAGAACCAGGTAACGGCCAGATTCCAACCGGCGAAGCGCAGGATGCGACGGTAACGGGCTCGCGTGTCCCCCGCGCCGGGATTCACGCTCGGTGATTCCCGGCGAACCGATGGCACCCGTCAGTCCTGGGCGAGGATCGAGTAAATCCGCCGACGTGCCTCGTCGATTGCGGCCACGGCCTGCTTGACCTGCTCGGGAGAGCCGGTACGGCCCACCTGCGCGGCGGCCTGGGCGAGCTCGATGCCGGCCTTGGGCAGCGCAGTGAACTTGGCGTCCTCCGTGTCGCTCTCCGGTGCCCACGGCGTTGATCCGGCCGAACCGGCAACTTCCTCGCGGCCCGCGTCCGTGAGCGAGTAGGTCTTGCGACCGTTGGATTCCTCGGCGCTGATCAGACCCTCGTCGGCCAACAGCTGCAGGGTCGGGTAGACCGAGCCGGCGCTGGGCTTCCAGTGGCCGCCGCTGCGCTCCTCGATCTCGTGGATGATCTGGTATCCGTGCATCGGCTGCTCGGCGAGCAGCGCGAGCACGGCCTGGCGCACGTCGCCGCGACCCATTCGGGTGCCCACACGCTTCTCGAACTTCGAACGCAGCTGGTCCATCGCCTGCCACATGCCGTCGGCGTTCATGCCGCTGCCGAACCCACTGGTGGGGAATGAAGTGCCCATGATGATCTCCTCAATGACTCGCTAACGATACTCAACGATATAGTCAGACGCGCGGGATCGAAAGGGATTGCGGGCTGCGGCCCGCGACTCTCAGCGAACTGTCGTCAAACGCCAAGAACCTAGGATGATCCCATGCAGTTTTCCCTGTGGGTGGCGCTGGTCGGCGCGGGCACCTTGATCAGCTTCACGCCGGGAGCAGGGGCCATCAACACGATGAGCAACGCCCTGAACGCGGGCTTCCGCCGCTCGATCTGGGGCATCCTCGGCCAGCAGGCCGCCTTGCTCATCCACATCGTCGTCGTGGCACTCGGTGTGGGTCTGCTCGTGGCCAGTTCGCCGCTCGCGTTCAACGTCATTCGTTACGCGGGTGCCGCCTACCTGGTGTACCTGGGCATCCGGCAGTTTCTGGCGAAGCCGGAGTTGGATACCGAACAGACCAGGGCTTTGAGCGATGAGCCGCGTTGGTCGATGTTCCGACGCGGGCTGTGGGTGAACATGCTCAACCCCAAGGCGATCGGTTTCTTTCTGGCGTTCCTGCCCCAGTTCATCCGGGTCGACCGGCCGTTGCCGGGCCAGTACCTGATCGTGGCCGCCACCGTCGTTGTGATCGACATTCTGGTGATGTGGTTCTTCTTCGCCGTTGCGGCACGCTCATTCCAGCGGTTCACCCGCGACGCTCGGGGTCAGCTGGTGGTGAACCGGGTCTTCGGTGTGCTCTTCGTGGCCGTCGGCGTGCTGCTCGCGGTCATCCACTGAGGTCTCGGGCCGTCGGCGGTTGATGCCGGCCCGCCGTTAGGGTGAGCACATGCGATGGGGTCGAACATACTTCGCCGTGCAGGCGATTGCCGGTGCCGCGTGGTGGTTCGCCGTGTTCGCGTCTCCCCCGGTGCGCGACGTGACCCTCGGCGGCCTCAACCCGATTGTTGTCGCCGCCGTCGACATCCCCCTCTTCGTCGGAGCCTCGGCGCTGGCGGCGCTGGGCGTGCAGGGCGCCGCGGTGGTGAGCACCGCGTGGACCGGCATCGTCGCCATCGCGTTGGCGGGGTATGCCACCGTCACCACGGAAGCCGGCTGGGGCGTGGTCATCATGGCGGCGGCCACCGCCGGGTCCGCGTTCGCGCTGTGCCTCGTGGTGCTCGGGCGCATCCCCACCGAGTGGATGATTCGGGGCCCGTTCGCCTTCCGGCCCGCCGCCGTGCGCTCTGCCGCGGCGTCCCACGTGGTCTCGACCTTCTCGCAGATAGCGGTCTTCTGGGGTCTGTTCCTCGTGGTGATCCCGCTCATCGCCGCGGTCCTCGAGCACCGCTGGGCAATCGCCCTGCAGTTCCCTGCGTTCAACGTCCCCCTCGGCGTCGTCGTGTTGACGGCCGCCAGCGCTCTGGGCATCTGGTCGGCCATCGTGATGTCGACGCTGGGAGACGGCACACCGTTGCCCTCGGCGATGCCGAACAGCCTGGTCATCGCCGGACCGTACCGCTGGGTGCGCAACCCGATGGCGGTCTCCGGCATCGTGCAGGGTGTTGCGGTCGGCCTCATCCTCTCGTCGTGGCTGGTCCTTAGTTATGCGGTCGCCGGCTCGCTGCTCTGGAACTACGCCATCAGGCCGCACGAGGAGGCCGACCTCGAACAGCGCTTCGGCGCCGACTTCCGCCGGTATCGGGACGCGGTGCGGTGCTGGCTTCCCGGAGCGCCGGTGTCGCCGTCCAGCCCGTGACTTAGGAAGGACGGGCGGCGAGTACGCAGAATTCGTTGCCCTCGGGGTCGGCGAGGACTATCCAGGAGGCACCATCCTGGCCGACGTCGGTACGGCTCGCACCCAGGGCGATCAGCCGCTCGACCTCGGTTGTTTGATGGTCGGGCACGAAGTCCAGGTGCAGGCGGTTCTTCACCCTCTTCTCTTCGGGCACGGCGGCGAACAGCAGTGTCGGATGGGCACCCTCCGCGGGTGCGATCTCCAACTCATCGTCGTTCTCGCCCACCACAACCCAGCCCAAGGCGTCTCGCCACCACAGCCCGAGCGCCTTCGGGTCGCGGCTGTCGATGACGACTTCTTCCCACATCAGTGACATGCCCACAGAGTACCCGGGCGGTTACTCGACGCGCCGGCACCCCGCTGCGCAGTAATGTGGACTCCATTGCCGTCGCCCTGCACCAGGACGACACCCCGATCCAAGGAGAACCAGATGTCGGTCGGCTTGCTCGCCGTAGTCGATGACATTCTTACCGCCGCCCTCAAGGCGAGCGCTAAGACCGCCGGCGTCGTCATCGACGACGCGGCCGTCACCCCGCAGTACGTTCAAGGGCTGACACCCGCGCGGGAGCTGCACGTTGTCTGGCGGATCGCCCTGGGCAGCCTGTTCAACAAGTTCGTCATCATCATCCCCCTCGCGCTCCTGCTCTCCGCGTTCGCGCCCTGGGTGTTGCCGTTCCTGTTGATCCTCGGCGGCACCTACCTGTGCTTTGAGGGTGCGGAGAAGGTCACCGAGTGGTTCGGCGTGCATCACGCCGTCGCCGAGACCGAATCGCGGGATGAGAAAAAGCTGGTCTTCGGCGCCATCCGCACCGACCTCATCCTCAGCACCGAGATCATGCTCATCGCCCTGGCCAGTCTCGACCCCGACTTCGGCATCTGGATGACGCTCGGCGCCCTGGTGGTCATCGGCCTCGGCATGACGCTGCTCGTCTACGGTGCTGTCGCGTTGCTGGTGAAGATCGACGACATCGGGCTGTCCATGATGAAGAACTCCGCACGCCAGGTGCGCCGCACCGGCGCCCGCATCGTGGCAGCGATGCCCGCCGTGTTCAAGGCGATCAGCATCATCGGAACCGTCGCCATGCTGTGGGTCGGTGGTCACCTGGTGATCACCAACCTGGCCGAGACCTTCTGGCACGGCCCCTACGACGTGCTGCACGCCGTGACGCACGCTGTCGAAGCCGCAGGACCCGTCATCGTCTGGGTCACCGACACGGCGATGTCGGCCGTGTTCGGGGTCATTCTGGGCATAATCGTTGTCGGAATCGTTCTCGGTCTGTCGCGCTTGCTCAAGCGGAACCAGCCGGAGAGCGTCGCGCACTGAGCAAAGTCAAAGATGTCCCGCGGGTGCGAGCAGGACGGATGGCCGCTAGGTCACGAGAGCTGACGCGCACAGTCAGAATCCGTGCCGGCCGCGGTCAGTGTGATTCGTCCAATTCGGCGTAGAGCCGCGTGGTGTGCAGGGCGAGATAGGAGATTTCGTCGGTGGTGATGACCCGGTTGATCGCCGTGCCGATCAGCTCGGCGATATCCACCGCGGCCTCGGCCGCTTCGGGATAGGCCTGCTGCACCGCGCTGAGCACGTCCAGGCGGGATGTCTTCAGTTGTTTGTCACTGGCGGCCCGGGCGAACACATAGCGAAGATGCGTCACGAAACGCGTGGCACTGCTCGCGTTCTCATCAATGGGTCGGCCCCAGCGCTGCGCCAGCCGCAGGAAGACCCGGCTGATGGTCTCGGTCATGGCGACGGTCTTCGAGAAGTCACCCTTCGTCCACTGCTGGTTGACGAAGTGCAGTGCAAACGCGACCCATTCGTCATCCTGCAGCCGCACGCCGAGCCGTTCGTTCACCAGGATCAGCACCTGCCGCCCCAAGGCTGCTTCGGCGGGATAGAGCTGGGCCACCTCCCACCGCAGCGGGAAGTCGATGAGGGTACCTTCTCGCGCCCGGTGCACCGCGAAGGTGAGGTGGTCAAGCACCGGGATCATCAGCGACTGTCGCGGCTCCAGGCCCAGCGCCGCATGACCCAACTCGGTGATCGTCTGGGCCAAGGCGATGTGGTCGGAGGGTGCGTCGCTCAGCAGTCCCGCCAGCTGAGGGGCCCGGTAGAGCCCCTCAGCCACGAATCGTTGATCGGCCAAGGTGATGTCGACGGTTTCTCCCGGGCGGCGTTGGAAACCGATTCCTTTACCCAGCAGCACCACCTCGGTGCTGTCTGCTTCGACGGCGAGCAGCACGTTGTTGTTGTAGACGCGTTTGATGCTGGCCTGTTTCGACGAGATCAGGTCGGACTCCTCGGAGTGTCCGCTCCCTGCGGTTACCGCCATGGACAGCCCCCTATTTCTGACGGACCGTGATCACGGAGGCGCCGTTGGCCTGCAGATCCGGCTCACTCATGGAGAACTTGGCCCCGTTGGTCAGCAGGACGGGGGTGACCATGGACGGTACCTTCGTCTTGATGTCGAGCAGGTCGCAACTGATGATCACGTCACCGCGGGAGACCGTCTCGCCGGCCTGCCGGTGACCGGTGAATCCCTTGCCCTTGAGGGTCACGGTGTCGATGCCGATGTGGACCAGGATCTCCGCCCCGTCGTGGGTGCGGACGGCGAACGCGTGCAGCGTTTTTGCGACCAGGACCAGTTCGCCGTCCACCGGGCTGCGGAAGAATCCGCTCGTCGGCATGACGGCGAATCCGTCGCCGACCGAGCGCTGTGCGAAGACGGGGTCCGGAACCTCGTCGAGGGAGACGATGCGCCCTGACACGGGGCTGTAGACGGACTCGCTCTTTTTCTTGAATGGGTTGAGCATGTGCGTGTTCCTTTAGTCGTCGAGGCCGAGGCTCTCATTAATTGCGCTCTTGTACAAAATGGCTTTGCCGCCGTAGACCGCCTGAACGCCGCCCCGGACTTCGAACACGTCCGTGGCTCCCAGCTTCCGCAGTGCGGGCTTGTCGACTTTGCTGGGGTCCTTCACCGAGACGCGCAACCGGGTGATGCAGGCGTCCACCTCTTCGAGGTTGGTCGCTCCACCGAGGGCGTGCAGGATCTGTGCGGCTTCCTTCTCAATCGTGCTTTCGCCGCGTCCGCCGACCGTGACCGGCACGAGGGCGGATTCGTCCTGGGTTTCCGGCTCGGCCACGCCGATGGTGTCTTCGAGGTGACCGGGAGTGCCGATCTTGAACCGCTTGATCGCGAAGCGGAAGGAGAAGTAGTACAGCGCGAACCAGACCGCGCCGATCGGCAGCACGAGCAGCCAGTTGGTCTGGTCATTGCCTTGCAGGATGCCGAAGAGCGTGAAGTCGATCGCGCCTCCGGAGAAGGTGTTGCCGAGACGGATGTCCAGGATGTCGGCGAGGAAGAACGAGACACCGTCAAGGAAGGCGTGGAACACATACAGCAGGGGTGCGACGAACAGGAACATGAACTCGATCGGTTCGGTGATACCCGTGATGAACGAGGTCAGCGCAACGGAGAGGAACAGGCCCGTGTACTTGGCGCGGCGGCCCTTGGGGATGCAGTGCCACATGGCGAGGCAGGCGGCGGGAAGGCCGAACATCATGGTGGCGAAGCGGCCGGAGAAGTAGCGGGTGCCCTCGGTGTACAGACCGACGTGGTTGGGGTCGGCCAGTTGCGCGAAGAAGATCTTCTGGGCACCCTCGACCATTGTTCCGTTGACCAGCTCCGTTCCGCCCAGCGGGGTGTACCAGAACAGCGGGTAGATCATGTGGTGCAGGCCGACCGCGCCGCTCAGGCGCATCCCGAACCCGTAGAAGAACGTCCCCACCGGCCCGAGGCCGGCCATCCAGGTGCCGGCGGAGAGCATGCCCTGCTGGATGGGCGGCCAGGTGAGGAAGAAGAAGATGCCCACGAAGATCGCGGCGAAGGCCGTCACGATCGGCACAAATCGAGATCCGCCGAAGAAGCCGAGAACCGCCGGCAGTTCGATGTTGCGGTAACGGTTGTGCAAGAACACGGCCGTGGCGCCGATGACCAGTGCGCCGACGACACCGGTGTCGACGGGTTCGGCGTCGGGCTTGAAGATGTCCAGCATCGCGGTGATGGTGGCCGTCATGACCAGGTAGCCGACGATTCCGGCCAGGGCAGCGGTGCCCTTGTCCCGCTTCGCCAGGCCGATGCAGAGACCGATCGACAGCAGCAGGGCCAGGTTGGTGAAGATGGTCGATCCGGCGGCGGACATGACGCCAAAGATTCCCTGGAGAATCGTGTTGTCCAACGCCGGGAAGGCCTGGACAGTGTTGGGATTGGACAGCGCGCCACCAATGCCGAGCAGGAGCCCGGCGGCTGGAAGGATCGCGATCGGCAGCATGAACGCTTTGCCGATCTTCTGGAACTGCTTGAACATGATGACTGCTCTCATTTCAGGCGCGGCAACAGAGGCGCGCAGGAAGGAAGGGGTTGACGGAGAAGTTGTTAGGCGAGGGCTTCGACGAACTCGGTGGCGATTTCCAGGGGCCTGGTGATCGCACCGCCGACCACGACGCAGAAGGCGCCGAGATCGATCATCTGTCGGGCCTGATCCGGGGTACGGATCCGGCCCTCGGCAATGATGGGAACCGCGGTCTGGGCGACCAGCTGTTCGACCAGGCCGAAGTTCGGCGCCGGTGCGGCCAGGGACTGGGGCGTGTAGCCGCTGAGGGTGGTGCCGACGAAGTCGACCCCAGCCTCAGCCGCGGCCAGGCCCTCCTCGAGGGTGGCGATGTCCGCCATCAGGGCGAGTCCCGGGTGTGCGGACCGGATCTGCTCGACGAAGGCGGCCGGGCTCAGGCCGTCGACGCGCTCACGGTGGGTGAGATCCACAGCCACGATGTCCGCGCCCGCAGCGACGAGGGCATCCACCTCGGCCATCGTCGCGGTGATGTAGGGCTCGAACGGCGGGTACTGCTTCTTGACGAGCCCGATCACCGGAAGCTCGACGGCGGCCTTGATCTCACGGACATCGCGGGTGGAGTTGCTGCGAATCGCCACCGCACCTGCTTGGGCAGCCGCTGTGGCCAGAAGCGGCATCACACCGCCATCGGCGACGAACAGCGGCTCGCCCGGCAGCGCCTGGCAGGACACGATAAGACCGCCACGCAGGCGGTTCAGAAGGAGGGGGCTGGTCATGGACGTACCTCGGTCACTGAAAGACGGGATAGTCATGCACAGAGCAGTGCATGGACTTTCGTCTCAGGTTTTGCCGTAAGTTACAATCCCGATGACTCTGGCGAAATGATCGCGCTCGTATAACGTACAGGTTTTTCGCCGGTTCGTCGAGAACGACCTTCAGTCAGAGGTGCCGTCGTGCGCTCGGTGCTGGGCGAGCTGCTGGAGTTGCCAGTTGTGCACGTCGGGCAACCACTCCAACGGGGCCGCCGGGCCGACCCGCGGGTCGTCGGGAACACCGCCATCACGCAAGGCCTGCACGTACGCGCGATCCTGGGTGATGCGCGTTCGAAGCTGAACAGCCCCGCCGATTGAGCCGTGACCGGGGATGACGACAGCCATGTCGTCCGCCACCCCCTCGAACAGCCGCAGCGCTGCGCGGTAGTCCTCGATCGGATTCGTGGCCTGCAGGTCGAGGAACGGCATCAGGATGTCCGAGAGCATGTCGCCGGCAATAAGAACACCGCGCTCCTCGATCACCAGCGCCGCATGGCCCGGCGCATGCGCCTGATGCTCGATGATGCGAATTCGGGGGCCGTCCCAGGGAATCTGCGCGGCTTGGGCGGGCAGACCGGTGATGAAGCCGAGTAGATCCATCGGGATCTCGTCGGCGTACTCCGGCGGCAGCCCCTCGGCGATCTGGTCCTTCCAATCCGCGCTGGACAGCACACCCCGGATGGAGGTCGCGCAGCGGGCGGTGCCATACCGGGGCACCACACCGAAGCTCGGGTGCCAGAGCACGTGGTCCCAATCCGGATGCGTCGAGAAGCCGGCCACCACGGGCTGGCCCAACGCGCGAAGGTCGTTCGCAAGGTCGGTCATTTCGTTCGTGGTGATGCCGGGGTCGATGAGCAAAACGCCGGCCCGGCCCTGCACAACAACGGAATTGCTCTGGATGAACTCGCTCACGTGAACCAGCACACCCTCCGCGACCTCCGTCAGCATGGGAGTCCTTCCGCTTGAGTTTGCGATCGATTGTCGAAACGGTACTACTGGCGGAAGTGGAGCACCACGGGCGAAGCGGGTGAGCCGTGACATGTCCACGGGGTCTCCCTACAATGGGGTTCAACAGTCTTCATTCGGCTGAGACTGTCGATTCGAGCGGCGGCCGTTCGAACTCGCGACGCGACTCTGAGCGCACCGGGGAGGACGATCGCATGGGCAGCACGGACGACGCACCCACCGCATCCCAGGCTCACACCGACCCACCACCCGGTGGCGCGCGCACGTTCGCGCAGGTGCTGGTGAACACGGCGGTCGCGAACGTCACGACGAGTTTTCTCTGGTTCGCCCTCACCTTCTGGGTCTATCTGGAGACACGGTCGGTGCTCGCCACGGGCATCATCGGCGGAGCGTACATGCTGCTCGTCGCCGTGTTCTCGATGGCGTTCGGCACGATCGTGGACCGGCATCGCAAACACCTGGTGATGGTGTTCGCGGGCCTGGTCACCCTGCTCGCGTTCGGCATCGGCGGCGGGTTGTATCTCGTGTTCCCGGAGTCCACCCTGCTCGACATCACCGGGCCGATGTTCTGGCTGTTCAGCGGAATCATCCTCTTCGGTGCGGTCATCGAGAACATGCGCAACATCGCACTGTCAACGGTCGTCACGCTGCTGATCCCGACCGAGCGGCACGCGAACGCGAACGGGATGGTCGGCACGGTGCAGGGGCTCGCCTTCATGGTGACCAGCGTCTTCAGCGGGCTCGCGATCGGGTTGTTGGGCATGGGCTGGACGCTCCTCATCGCGATCATTCTGTCGGCGGCGGCCCTCCTGCACCTGCTTTTCCTCCGCATCCCCGAAGACCAACCGAAGCAGGACGGCGAGCGGCGTCCGTTGATCGACCTGCGCGGCAGCATCACGGCGGTGCGAGCGGCGACGGGACTCTTCGCGCTCATCATCTTCTCCACGTTCAACAACTTCATCGGCGGCGTGTACATGGCGCTCATGGACCCCTACGGTCTCGAGCTCTTCCCCGTCGAGGTGTGGGGAATCGTGCTCGGCGTCTCGTCGACCGGGTTCATCGTCGGAGGACTGCTGATCGCGAAGTTCGGGCTCGGACGCAACCCGGTGCGCACGATGCTGCTGATCGTGATCCTCATGGGCGTGCTCGGGGCGCTGTTCACGGTCCGCGACTGGTGGTGGCTGTACGCCGCGGGCATCTGGCTCTACATGACGCTCATCCCCGCCGTCGAGGCGTCCGAGCAGACCGTCATCCAGAAGGTCGTGCCGTTCCAGGTGCAGGGGCGGGTGTTCGGGTTCGCTACGGCGATCGAGTCGGCATCGGCCCCGATCACCGCGTTCCTCATCGCGCCGATCGCCGAGTTCGTCATCATCCCGTTCATGAACTCGGATGCCGGGCGCTCCAGCTTCGGTGCGCTGCTGGGCGACGGCCAGGCCCGCGGTATCGCGCTGGTGTTCCTCATCGCGGGGATCGTGATGGTGCTCGCGGCCATCGGGGCGTTCTTCACAAGGTCGTACCGCCGCATTTCGGCGCAGTACCTCGACCAGGCCGAGTCGGTCTCGGCCGAGGGCGCTCACGATCCGACCGCGGAAGCGCAGCTACGGCACTGACCCGCACTAGGTCCCCAGCTACGGGCACCTAGCCGGAATCCGCTCACCCCGGCTATCGTGGCGTCCAGCGTCTGGCGCAGCACAGGACGTGACCCCAAACAGATGAAGTCGCTTTCGCGACGTTACGGATTGGAAGTCAAATGCCAGAAAGCAGCAAGCCGACCATTGTCCTTGTTCACGGTGCCTGGGCGGATGCGTCCAGCTGGAATGCCGTGAGCGCACCCCTTCAAGCCGAGGGCTTCACGGTGTTGGCCCCGCCCAATGAGCTGCGGGGACTGACATCGGATGCGGCATACATCGCGTCCTTCCTCGCACAGCGCACCAGCGGGCCGGTGGTGCTCGTCGGGCACTCGTACGGTGGCGCGGTGATCACCAACGCCGCCGCACAGGGCGGCGACGTGCGGGCTCTCGTCTTCGTCGACGCCTTCATCCCGGACGAGGGTGAGACCGTCGTCGGCCTCCTCGAGGGATCGGGTTCCGCGCTCGCGGTCGCCGACCCGACGACGGTGTTCGATGTCGCGGGCTATCCGGGTGCCCCGGAAGGCGCCGCCGAGGCGTTCCTCAAGCCCGAAACCGTGCACGACGCGTTTGCTCAAGACCTGCCCGAAGCTGATCGGTGGACGATTGTCGCCACCCAGCGCCCGGCCTCCTTCGTCGCGAACGTGACCCCGTCGGGCCCTGCGGCGTGGAAGACGATCCCCAGTTGGGCGGTTCTGGGCACCGACGACAGAGTGATTCCGATTGCCACGCAACGCCGGATGGCGGAGCGTGCCAACTCGACGATCACCGAGGTCGACGCCTCCCACGTCTCGATGGTTTCGCATCCGGAGGCCACTCTCGCCGCAATCCACGCGGCGGTGGAAAACAGCGTCACCCCGGCCGGAGTCGAAGCCGGCCGGGCACGCTAGCCGGCTAGGCCAGCGTCGGCTGCAACAGCCCCTCCAGGCGTCGGTAGCTGGTCTCCATGCCGTCGGTCATGCCGGTCGCCAGCACGGCGTCACGCTGCTCAGCGTTGGCGTAGGTGATGACGAGTGCGAGCAGAGTTCCGCCCTCCACTTCCGTGAGGGTCAGCTCGTTGAGCGTTGCCGGGAAATCCATCCCGATCATCGCTTCTGTCGTGACCGCGCGGTGCGGTGCCTCCGACTCGAGCAGCTCGCCGGTGAAGCCGAAACGCTCGTCGCCACCATCCCGCTGCCACTCGTAGCGGTAGCTGTCGCCGACGCTGGTCGCGATCTCGCACACGGGCATCGACCAACCGTCCGGTCCGAGCAGCCACCGCTGCATGAGGGCCGCATCGTTGTGTGCCCGCCACACCTGGTCGACGGTGCCGCGGATGACCCGCGCCACCCGCACCTGGGTGTCGCTGAGGATTTGCGCCTCCACCGCGCGCTCGGCGGCGAAGGATGCCAGGTCGGCCAGCACCTGATCGATCTGAGCCATCGCCTCGCGGGTGCCTTCGAGCATGCCCATGTCGATGAGCTGCTGCATCTGCTCGAGCGAGTCGAAGCGCGACGTCGTCGTGAGGCGGCTGCCGGTGTCCGTCTCCTCGAACGCAAACTCCACGCGCGTGGCCGGGAGCTCGGTGTTCGGCACTCCCGCCGCATCCGAGAACCGGTCGAGCACGGCAAACGAGCGCGGAGCGTCGGCTGAGGTCCACTCCCAGCAGCCGTAGTGCACGTCTCCTTCTGGCCCGGTCATGGCATAGACGCTGCGTCCGCCGGCTACGGCGTCGTGTCGGAGGAACGCGGCCGGATAGGTCGGCGGGCCCCAGAACCGCTCGATCTGGCGCGGGTCGGTGTAGGCATCCCAGAGCCGGCGGAGTGGGGCCGTGAAGTCGGCGACGATCGTGATGGTGAGCTGGTCGAGGTCTTTCTCGACAGTGGTGACGGGCATGATGTTCCCTTCGGTTAGGTGTCGGGTGGAGCCGGGTCGTCTTCAGCGAGCAGGATGTCGAGGCGGTCGATGCGCGACCGCCAGAGGTCTTCGAAGCGGTCGAGCAGGCGCTGCGCCTCGCGGATACGGTCCGGGTTTGCCCGCACCATCCGCTCACGACCACGTGGTTCTTTGGTCACGAGCCTGGCCTCCTCCAACACTGCAACGTGCTTCTGAACTGCCGCGAACGACATTTCGTAGGAATCCGCCAACTGCGATACCGAGACATCGGCGACCAGCGTGCGCCGCACGATATCCCGCCGCGTCGCGTCCGCGAGGGCGCGGAAGAGGCGGTTTACGTCCTGATCGGAATACTCTAATACAACCATTTGATTGTATGATATGCGCCGAAAATGAATCGCGCAACTACTCGGGCCTGCTGAGCCGAATCGGACGGTCCGCTGCGATTTCGGCCGCGAGGTCCGCCACACCTGCGAGGATTTCCTACCGGACCTGAGAACGGTACGGTCAGCGTCGGACGCTGTATTGGTGCTCGGGGCGCCCCGTCGACCCGTAGCGGAGGGTCACTTCGACTTCACCGCGGGTTGCCAGGGCCGCGAGGTGCCTCTGCGCCGTGGCGCGAGACAGACCGGCGCGACCGGCGATCACGCTGGAGGACGATTCGCCGTCCTGGAGCATTTCAATAATCAGCTTCTCGGTGGTGGAACGCGAGGTGGAGGCCACTCCCCCGTCCCGGCCATGCAGCACCCGCTGAGCCCGTTCGATGGCGTCCTGGTCAAGTTGGCGGTCTTCTGCCACCAGGTTGCGGAACCGGCGATAGGCATCCAGCCGCTCGTTCAGCCTGGCGGGCTCGAACGGTTTGATGAGGTAGTCCAACGCCCCCGCGCGGAACGCACGGCGGACGGTGGCGCCATCGGACGCCGCACTGATCATGACCGCGTCGACGTCGATCTCGGCGACGAAGGCGATGCCGTCGCCGTCGGGGAGGTAAACGTCGCAGAGGACGAGGTCGGGCCGAAAATCACGCATCGCCGCGCGGGCGGCGCGCACTCCCCGCACTGGTTCAAGAGCGGTATAGCCGGGGCGCGCCGCGACGATGTCGCGATGAAGGCCACCGACATGGAAGTCGTCGTCGATGACGAGCACGTGAATCGTATCGGGCATCAGTCTTCTCCTTGTCGGGGGCGGGTCGGTGCCCGCATGACCGCGGGCAGTCGGGCGCAGAACACGGCACCGCTTCCGTCGTGACCGCCGGCGTCGGCAAGCCATACCTCTCCGCCGAGACGCGCGGCGATGTCGCGGACCAACGGCAGACCGATGCCCCGCCCATGCACCGCGTCCGGGTCGAGGTCGGTTCGCGGAACGTCGCTGAACACGCGAGCCCCGTTCGCCACCCCCTGCCCGGAGTCGGACACCGTCATGACGAGAGTGTCGGCGTCGTCGAGCAACTCCACGTCTACCCAGCGCGGCTGCTGACCGTACACAGCCGCGCTCACGGCGTTGTCCACGAGGTTGGCGAGCACGGTGGCCACATCCTCGGGCAGAGAGACGACTCCCCGCACCAGCGAGTCCGCCCCCACGGTCAGGTGCACGCCACGTTCACCGGCTTGCGCGGTCTTCGCCTCCAGAAGCGACACCAGGAAAGGCTCGGTCAGGTGCTCACCGGTGGACGGACCGCCGGCGGTGCGGGACGCCTCCAACACGTCGTCGAGGTAGTCCCGTGCGTCGGGCACGCGGCCCGCATCCATCAGACCGGCCGTCACGTGCAGCCGGTTCGCGAACTCGTGGCGCTGCACCCGAAGAGCATCCGTCATCGACGCCACGGTTTCGAGGCGATCCGTGAGGGTCACGACGTCGGTCCGGTCGCGGATCACCGCGATCAGGCCCAGGTCCCGATTACCGTGCGACACCGGGTGGGTGTCGATGTAGACCACATGGTCGGCGAGCACGACCGGTTCGGCCGCATCCGGTCCCCGTCCACCCGTCGCCGACAGCTTCCGCTCACCGGTCAGGGCAGCGATCACCGGCCCGGGCAGGGCGAGGTCGTGGATGCGGCGGCCGACCAGGTCGGGGATGCCCAGCAATCGCGCGGCCGTTGTGTTGGCGACGGTCACGACGTCGTCCGGGCCCCACGCGAGCACCCCGTCACCGACGCCGTCGAGCACCGCAGCCTGGTTCTGGACCAGCGCGGACATCTCTTCGGGCTGAAGGCCAAGGGTGAGGTGCTCGAGGCGGCGGCGGAGGACGAACGACACGACAGCGCCCAGTGCCAGGGCAACGACGGCGGCCAGCGCGACGCCCCCGAGCAGGAGGGGAAGCTCTTTGAAGACACTGCTCGGGGCGAACCCGACGCTCACCTCACCGGTCGGTTCATCGGTGTCGGGGTCGCGAACCGGCACTTTGGCGCGCGCGGACTCGCCGAGGGTGCCGGCTTCCCAGGACACCGTCTCGCGTCCGGCCAGAGCTTCGGCGAAGTCCGTGCTGACCTCCGCTCCGAGCAGCTGCGGATCGGGATGTGCGAGTCGGATTCCGTGATCATCGGTGATCACGATGAACAGCGCGCCGGTGTTGGCCTTCGCCGCTGCCGCCAGAACGGACAGCGGTCCGCCGCGGAGGCTCGCGTTCGTCGGCGTTCCGATGTCGGCAGACGCGAGGGCGACATCGGCGCGCACGTCGGAGTCGGCGGCGACCGTGCGTGCGATCGACAGCGCGGAGGTCTCGGCCTCGGCCCGGAGCTGTTGCACGCCGATGGAGACGAAGACACCGGTGCAGATCGCGACGATGACGGTCACGCAGGCGAGCTGCCACAGCAGCATCTGCGTCGAGAACCGCACCTTCGCCTCCTTGCGACGCATCGAGCACAATGCGCAGAACTAACGATATGCGCAATACGTGCAGCAAAGCGACTTACGGCGCGTGGCGCCGGCGGCCTACCTAAGCTTCACACTCATCGTCATACGCTTCGGCAATGACTGCCGAGTGGGATTCGCCCGACTCGGCCGCACAATTCAGACAAAGGAGTCGATGTGCTCGTCATCCTCGGATTCACCATGATCCTCACCTTCATGGTGCTCATCATGACCAGGCGGCTCACGCCGATGGTCGCCCTCATCCTCGTCCCCACGATCTTCGGTCTCTTTGCCGGCGCCGGTCTGGGTCTCGGCGACATGATCATCGAGTCGATCGGGGATCTCGCCCCGACGGCGGCGCTGCTCATGTTCGCGATCATGTTCTTCGGCATCATGATCGATGTCGGGCTGTTCGATCCCCTCATTCGGTTCATCACCCGCTTCCTCGGCAATGACCCGGCCAAGGTCGTTCTGGGCACGGCGATCCTGGCCGGCGCGGTGTCGCTCGACGGCGACGGGTCGACGACCTTCATCATCACCACCTCGGCGATGCTGCCGATCTACCTGCGGATGGGCATGAGCCCGGTCGTGCTCACCTGTGTTGCCGGCCTGATGAACGGCACTCTCAACATCGTGCCGTGGGGTGGCCCCACCGTGCGGGCCGCCTCGGCTCTCGGCGTTTCACCGACCGACATCTTCGTGCCGATGCTGCCCTCTCTGGCGACGGGCCTCATCATCGCGCTGGCGTTCGCCTGGTTCCTGGGCCTCGCCGAGCGCAAGCGCATCGGCTCGCTCGAGTACTCCCCCACTGCCCTGGCGGATGCCGCACCGATGGCGGCACCGAGTTTCTGGCGCGGACTCTTCGGCGGCAACCGCGTCGTACGCGGCACTGAGGTTCGGCCGGGGGCAGCGGCAACGCTCTCGACGACCGGCATCCTGACGGTGCGCCCAGGCCAGCGGATGCCGGCAGGGCAGACCGCCCTGGCCGAGCAGAAGGTTCTCGAAGACGAACACGACACCATGATGGCCGACACGATGCTCAGTGCAGATCGGCCGACGCTGCGGCCCAAGCTGATCTGGGTGAACTTCGCGTTGACCGTCGCCGTCATGGTGCTGCTCGTGCTCGATGTCATGCCCCTGGCCTACATCTTCATGGTCGGCACCGCTGTGGCCCTGATGATCAACTTCCCCAAGCTCCGCAGCCAGGCCGACGAGATCGTCGCGCACGCCCCCAGCATCGTCGGCGTCGTCTCGATGGTGCTTGCCGCCGGCGTCCTGGTCGGTGTGCTGAACGGTACCGGAATGGTGACGGCCATGGCCGACTGGGTGGTCCAGGTCGTACCGGCCTCGATGGGTGAGTACCTGGCGGTCATCACCGGAGTGCTCTCCATTCCAATGACCTTCTTCATGTCCAACGACGCGTTCTACTTCGGCATCCTGCCCGTGCTCGCCGAGAGCGCGGCGACCTACGGCATCGACCCCGTCGAGATGGCCCGCGCCTCGATCATCGGTCAGCCTGTTCACCTGCAGAGCCCGCTGGTGCCGGCCATCCTGCTGCTCGTCTCGCTCGCCAACGTCAACCTCGGCGACCACCACAAGAAGGTGCTCTGGCGGGCGTGCGTGGTGTCGCTGGTGATGCTGCTCGTCGGCGTGCTCGTCGGCGCGGTGCCGTTCGGTTAGGGGCGCCTCCCGGCGTTGGCGGGCGAGGTGCAAGCCCCAGGATTAATCCAGGCTATTCCGCTCCCGAAACCGGGGGTGTCTTCACTCGATGCTCGCTGTGATCCTCAAGGTCTGGCTCGGCCCGCAGAGCGTCGGCGATCTCTTCCTCCGGACGCGGCGCGATTGTCTGGTCGGCCTCGAGCTCCGGGACGGAAGGCTCATCGGGGCTGGGAATGTGAGTCTTCTTGCCTCCCAGACCCGGCACCGACGTGACTTGTGTCATCCAGGCCGCGATCTGGCGTTCGTCGAGGTCGTCCACTGATGCAAGCTCCACACCCCGCGTTGACTTGCCCATCCCCACCGGCGTCACCGGCGGTACCGGCTCGAGCGCCGCGCCATTGATGAACATGAGCTTCACATGGCCGGCGAAGCCGCCGGAGCTGAAGCACCAGCCGTCGCCGACGCCGTAGTACGCCATGCCCCACTTCACGGAGCGCTGGAGGTTGGGCAGCGTCGTGGCCGCCAGTGCGTCGACTGCTTCGGCGATGCCGCGCTGTGGCTGCGGCAAGCTGGCGAGGTAAGCGAACACCGGTTTGTCGCCGACCGCCGCTTTGGCGGGGCTGGCCCGGCCGGTCATGGCATCCGGGAGTGTCCAGGCGGACTCGTCGGGTGCCGACGTGCCCGTCGCCGGTTGGGCGTCGCTCTTGCCAGAGTCCGTACTGTCCATGGCGCGATGATAGTCCTCCCACCAACGGCCACACAGACGAGCTCTTCGGCGGCCCGCACTGTTCGAAGGGAGGAAGATTGACGTTGTGAAGATTCTCTCGATTCAGTCGGCCGTCGCGCACGGCCACGTTGGCAACTCCGCAGCGGTATTCCCCCTCCAGCGCATCGGGGTCGAGGTGCTGCCGGTCAACACCGTGAACTTCTCCAACCACACGGGGTACGGTGCGTGGCGCGGATCCCTCATCACCCCCGAGGACGTGCACGACGTCATCCTCGGCATCGAAGAACGTGGGATCCTCCCCCAGATCGACGTCGTGCTCTCCGGTTACCAGGGGGGCACCGGCATCGGCGACGTCATCGTGGATGCGGTGCAGCGGGTGAAGGCGGCGAACCCCTCGGCCATCTACGCGTGTGACCCCGTAATGGGCAACGCGAAGTCCGGGTGCTTCGTGGCGCCCGAGATCCCCCACCTCCTGCGGGATCGTGTGGTCCCCGTGGCCGACATCATCACTCCGAACCAGTTCGAGTTGGGATTCCTCACCGGAACCGAACCATCGACGATGGACTCGACCCTCGACTCCGTCGACCTCGCCCGGGCCATGGGACCAAGCACCGTGCTCGTGACGAGCGTGGAGCGGCCCGACCGTGAGGCCGGCACCATCGAAATGCTCGCAGTGGATGCCGCGGGCGCGTGGATCGTGCAGACTCCCCATTTGCCTTTCAAAGCGAACGGATCGGGTGACGTCACCGCGGCACTCTTCTCGGCACACTACCGCGCGACAGGTGACGCCGCCGTAGCGCTGGAACGCACCGCGTCCAGCGTCTTCGATCTCATCGAGCTGACGTATCGGTCGGGTGAGCGTGAACTGCAGCTCGTGCAGGCGCAGAACTTCTACGCGCATCCGCGCATGCAGTTCTCCGCCCAGCGCGTGCGCTGACGAGGCACACGAGCAGGCTCTATCGCGGGGTGCGGATGCCGTCGCGGCGCTTGATGGTCTGGCCGCCGGTCGGGTAGACGCGGATCGGACCGGTGACGCTGAACTCGTCCTCCCAGCACTCGATGCCGGCCACGTCGGGAAAGAGCGCGCGGGTGAACACCGGGTCGCGGCCCTCTCGTCCTTGGCGGGTGTAGTCCTTGAGCAACCGGAACGCGATGCCGGAGAGCAGACCGATGGCGATGAGATTCGTGAGTGCCATGAGACCCATGACGCCGTCCGCGAAGTTCCAGATCAGGTCGGCGCCCGATACCGACCCCACGAGCACCGCGCCCACGACGAGCACCCGGTACGCGGTGAGCACCCCGCGCCGCTTGGTGATGAACTGGATATTCGACTGGCCGTAGTAGTAATTGCCGAGGATCGAGGAGAACGCCAGCATGAAGATGATCACGCTCAGCGCGATGTTCGACCACGCGCCCAGAGTGCCCACCAGCGCGCCCTGAGTGAGACCGATCCCTCGTTCTGCTCCCGCCAGGTCTGGTACCGACACGAGGATGATGAACGCCGTGATGGAGCACACCAGGAAGGTATCGAAGTAGACCCCGAGGGTCTGCACGAGGCCCTGCTTCACGGGATGGGTGACCGCGGCACTCGCCGCCGCGTTCGGCGCAGACCCCAGGCCCGCCTCGTTGGAGAACATGCCGCGCTTGACACCGGTGAGGATGATGTACCCGAATGCGGCACCGACGACCTCGTTGAACCCCCACGCCGATGTGAAGATCTCGGCGAAGACCGGGCCGACTCGGTCGAGATGCAGAGCCACGACCACGAGTCCGAGCAGCAGATACGCGAGCGCCATGATGGGCACGAGCACCTGGGTGACGTGGGCGATCCGCCTGACTCCACCGAAGACGACGAGGCCGGTCAGTACCGCGATCCCCACGCCGATCGCCCACGGCAGCCAGGGCACATCCCCGCCGATGCTCGCGGTCACCGTCGCCGAGATCGTGTTGGCCTGCAACGAGCTGAACGCGAACGGGAAACAGACGATGAGGATGACCGCGAACCACACGCCCAGCCAGCGGGCCTTGAGTCCACGTTCCATGTAATAGGCGGGCCCACCGCGAAAGCCCTCGGCGTCCCGCACCTTGAAGAGTTGTGCCAGCGAGGACTCGATGAAACTCGACGCTCCCCCGACGAACGCCATCATCCACATCCAGAACACCGCCCCGGGTCCTCCGACCGCGATCGCCGTGCCGACACCGGCGATGTTGCCGACCCCCACTCGCGACGCCGCCGAGATTGTGAAGGCCTGGAACGCCGAGATCGACTGCGGCTCACCCGCCGCCGTCTGGGGCGTCTTATCGGTCAGCGTCCGGAACATGTCCGGAATGAGCCGGAACTGCACCACCCCGGAGCGGACGGTGAAGTAGATCCCCAGGCCCACAACGACCGGCAACACGATCCAGGTCCACAGATTGTCGCCCCAGGTCAGCAGCCACTCGTTCACAGAATCCATCTGGCAAGTATGGCGAACATGCCCCCCAAACGGGAAACCAGGTCCCAACCAGTGGATTCGGTGGAACGTGCTAGGACTCCGAGGGCTCCATGGGCAGTTCGGCTCCGTAGTTCCACGACAAGATGGCCGGCTGCTCGCGGTAGTAGCTGAGCACGGAGACTGATCCAGCATCCAGCGTGATTTGAGCACCGAATCGAGGGGCCAATCTCAGGTATACGGCGGTCAGGATGCGCAGGAAATGGCCGTGCGCGATCAGGGCGACATCTCCCTCCACCATCGCAGGCAGCACCCGCGTGAGCACCCGCGATGCGCGGGCGGCGACCTCCTCGACCGTCTCCCCGGGCGTCTCACCACGAATCACGCCGTGGGTGAATGCGCTCCAGTTGTAGCCGAGCTCGCTGCGGATGTCGCGCGTCGTACGCCCCTCGTACCCGCCGTAGTCCCATTCGACGAGAAGCGGATCGACGTCGGCATGCAGGCCCGCGAGCTCGGCAGTGCGTCGCGCACGCTGCAGCGGCGAGGTCAGCACGAGCGAGAAATCGTAGTCGGCCACCAACTTGCCCGCGCCGCGGGCAAGTTCCTCTCCCCGGGCCGTGAGCGGAACATCCGTGAGCCCTGTGTGTTTGCCGCTCTTCGACCAGTCCGTTTCCCCATGGCGCAAGAGAATCAGCTTCCCTGACGGGTTATCCGGAGCGGGGTGGTCGGGCAGCGGATCGATTGTAGACATACGGCCACAGTAGTATCGCTCCCCGGATTTGATGCCGAGCTGGTGCGTGACGACGTGGGACAAGCGGTTCAACGGCTCATACAGGAGCCAGGCGCTTAGCTCGGGGGCGTGAGGGATGCAGTCCGGAGCCAAGCACGAAGGCGCCCGCGGGCGTTCACGTAGGGCGAGGATGAGTTCAGCGAAATCATGCGTCCCATTGTCCATTTGCCGTACCACTGGCGCCCATACAGCTCGGCGTCGGTGTAGTTCTCGATGAGTGCCAGGAGATTGTCCTTGGCACCGACCAGGTGGGCCCTGAGCTCGTCCCACGTCTCGTTGCGGTAGGCGTCGTAATAGCGCTGGGCGAGCAAGCCAAGCTCGTTCCATGTGATGCCGGCGGCGGGCAGCTCATCGGGTAGCCCGGCTGCGCGGCGTGCGTGCCAGGTGGCGACCTGCTCGTTCCAGCCGATCAGGTAGGAAACCAGTTCAGCAGGACTCATCATCGTGCCTTTCGCATGCCCCGGAAGGACCTGGTCGTAGACGAGCGACGGTGGGACCCGATCGAGATCGGCCTCGAGCTGTGCGAACGTGGTGCCGATCGCGGCCACAAGATCTGCCTTCGAGGTCGGAACGGCCATGGTTTCCCTCTCGCAGATACGCCTGTGGTCATACGGTAAAGAGTTACAACTGCACTCTTTCACGAGAATTCGCCGTGGCGAGAGGGTCTAAGGACCCGCTGCGTGCCGACTAGCGCTGCGTTGTAACAGTCCGCGTTTCCGCCACAGGCGCAAGGCGTTAGCCTGCCATCAGTGATACTTCCTTTCTCTCTGTGACCCAGAGACCTTTCAGCGACACCAGTTCGCTCCTCGAACGAGGGACGGTGTTTTCGTGCGCCCGGAAAGGGAGCTCCTTGCGGAGTTCCCCTGCACCCTGGCCCCCTCTCGAAACCACCTCAGAAAGACCGTTCACTCATGACGTCCACCGACTCTTCCGACGCGACCGCTGACGACCGCTCAACCCTCCGCGCGAACTGCGCTGACTGCTTCGCACTCTGCTGCACAGCTCTCGGCTTTCACAGGTCCGCCGACTTTCCGATCGACAAGCCGGCGGGCACCCCGTGCCTGAATTTGGCAGACGATTTTTCCTGCTCCATCCACCACTCCTTGCGCGCACGGGGCTTTCGCGGGTGCACCGTATTCGATTGCTTCGGTGCGGGCCAATACGTGTCGCAGAATCTGTTCGGCGGAACAAGCTGGAGGGAACGCCCCGACACGAGCGCCGAGATGTTCAGTACTTTCGCCGTTATTCGGCAACTGCACGAGATGCTCTGGTACCTCGCCGAGGCCGCAGAACGGGCTCCGTCCCCGGAACTCTCAGGGCCGGTGGCCCACCTTCGGCGCGAAATCCAGCGAGCCCTGGACGGCGACGCGTCAGAGATACTCGCGACGGATGTCGAGCGGATTCGCTTAGAAGTCCGGCAAACGTTGATCGATGTGAGCGAGGAGGCGCGCGGCGGCTATGCCGCCGGTGCCGAAGCCGACCTGAGCGACTACCTGCATCCGTCCGCGGATCTGGTCGGCGGCGACTTGCGATCGATTCGTCTGTGCGGAGCTGATCTCCGCGGCGCCTACCTCATCGCCGCGGATCTTCGACGAGCCGATCTGGCGGGGGTTGACGTGCTCGGTGCAGATTTGCGCGACGCGCGGCTCGAGGGTGCGGACCTATCGAGTGCTCTGTTTCTCACCCAATCACAAGTCGATGCAGCTCAGGGTGACGGGACAACCATCCTGCCGGCTGCGCTCAGTCGGCCGCGGCACTGGCTCGCCTAGGCGCTCGGACGTATTGCGGCTCTGAGAAGTGGGTGGGCGACATAGGATCGACGACATGACCCGTGTCATCTTCATGTGTGGCCCGGCTGGGTCGGGCAAGTCCACGGTTGCTCGCCAACTAGAGTCCGGCGGCATGACACGGCTGTCCTTCGACGAGGAGGCTTGGCGCCGGGGAATTCGTTCCCAACCCTTGGCCGAGGATGTCAGGCGCGAGATCGAAAGCCACCTGATGCAGAAGCTTCTCGACCTAGTGAGCACCGACTCAGACGTGGTGCTGGACTATTCCTTTTGGTCACGGCGCATGCGCGAGGAATACCGTGCCATCATCCGTCCGTTGGGTGTCGAGCCGGAGACGTTCTATCTCGCGACGCCACGAAGTGTGGTCCTGGCTCGTGTCTGTGCTCGAGCGGGATACGAAGCGAATGACGTTCAGCTGCCCGATCATTTGGCGGCCGCCTACTTCGATAACTTCGAGATCCCCACCCCTGATGAGGGGCCTTTGACCGTCATCACCTAAGCACGATGCCTTCACCTGGATGGCGGTTGAGGACCCTTGTTGGAGTTCCAAACTAGCCCGCAGGCTCGTCCGTCTGCGTCGACCGCGACGCCGCGCACGTCAGAGGTATGCCGAGTTTTTCAGAGTACGTGTTGCCGAATATCGGCACGGTTGGGGAGGTGTGTTTCGAGTCGAGCAGTGGTTTAGTCCGCACCTGAGTGTGACGCAGAAGATCGTGGTTGACCACGACCGGGATGTTTCGCTGTACCGTGCCGCGAAACAGAAGATCGTGGTTGACCACGAGCGGGATGTTTCGCTGTACCGTGCCGCGAAACAGAAGATCGTGGTTGACCACGAGCGGGATGTTTCGCTGTACCGTGCCGCGAAAATGGGGCGCATACCCGGTGACGGGTTCCTTCTGACTTGGGGCGATCGTCAGATCCCGTTCGAATCGCTCTCTTCGCAAGTGAGTGACCCCGTGGGTGGCGAGTCATATTACTTGGTCAAGTTCACGGCTTTCGGTGTCAGCGCGGCGGTCGAATTGCGCACGAAGGTGAACTTGTACAGGTTCGGCAGCGATGAGGAACTGGCGACGGCGAGGCGGCTCGCTGCGGAAGCGCTGCTGGTCTACGGGTTAAGCTGCAACGGCCCAACCTACCCCGACGGGGAGAACCGGGTTGAGCTCCATGGGGTCGAGTTACGGCTGATCGATTTTGGCATTGAGGGTGCGTCCGCGTGAGCCACGTGATTGATCGAGGGGATAAGTGATTGCAAACTTTCGTTGGTAGACGCAATTGAGCAGCTCAGCAAAATGATCCAGAAGCAGAAAATCACTCCTGAGAATCCTCAGGAGCGACTTCTTTTGTTACGACCGGACGGCCACAGGCACGTGGCCTGACTGGATGGATGAATGGCAGATCCCGTTCGCGGAGACCATCGACCGGGCGAAGAAGTACGTGGTGTCGAGCACACTGCGCAGGGTCGATTGGAATGCCGAGCTGGTGCGAGGCGACTTGGCACAATCGGTTCAGCAGCTCAAGGAGGAGTCAGGCGAGGGCATATGGGGCGGTGGCATAACGCTCCCCCTGGCGTTGGCAAATCTGGGGTTGATCGACGAGTACGAGTTCCTTATGCAGCCGGTCCTTGCCGGACATGGGCCGACGTTGCTTGCCGGTCCGCGTGAGCGAATCCAGCTCGAACTCGTGGACGGCCATAAGCTCCGATCGGGAGCAGTCGCCGTGCACTATCGGCTCACGCGAGTATCGGCTTGACCCGAAGATCTTGTCGCCCGACGACGGTACTGTCGGCATAACGCTTGTCTCACCCGACTGGAGCACCCACCGAGAGCTCAGAAAGATGTCCCTCCCACAAATGCCCTACTCAGGATGGCATTGGCAGCTTCGGCCAAATCGCAATCAGCAGATCTCGGTCGAGGATCTGGACCTGGTCGACGGTGCGCCCCTCCTGGATGGTGGCCTACGCCAATCAAGTCCCCCTCGTTGGACACGTCGAAGTTAGGCTTCGGCACGCAGTACACCCACGGTGGCAGCTGCACACTGCCATTGGCCGATGCAGCTCGTCGAAACCCGCTGGCGCGTCGTACGGGTTGACGTTTTGGGTGCGGACCTTCTTCGCAGGCGCGGGGAGCCAGGTCGGTGACATGTGTCCAGCGTATCGAGGTGGGTTAAAAGCTTCGATAACCAGCTTTCGGTCACTAAGATCTCGGCAACGAGTTTTGAACAAGTGAGTATTTGAGGCTTTGAGAGCCACCCGATCGTGCCGTTCAGAGCCAGCGATCGTGCGGAAGAGAGCCAGTGGCGGTGTGTCTGGGAGCCACCG